>NZ_CP040948.1:1301490-1626862 GCF_006363955.1 Methylophilus medardicus | reverse complement strand
GTTAGAGGCGCAAATGGCAACGTTAGAGCAAGAAAAGAGAGCGTTGGACAATCAGTTGGCGGATAGCGCCGTGTATGAGGCTGCGCAACGCGAGTTGTTGCAGAGCCTGTTAAAAGCGCAAGGTGAAAATCAAAAGCAATTGGCGTTGATTGAAGGCCAATGGCTGGACGCGCAGGAACAATTAGAAATGCTCCCCGAAATCGAATAGCACCCTGATAGATAAAGGATCATGATGGAAATGACTTACGAAGAACGTTTAAAATTTATGCATCAATTGTGTCTGGCACAGACGCAAGCAGCGGATCCCACCGAAGCACAAGCAGTCGCGGGCTTCACCAATGCCGATGTGGCGGATTCTGTGCATTACTTGGCAAGTTTTTTGACTTTTAAAGCCATCCAATCAGCCGGGCGTCATCCTGCCGATGAGTTGCAAAACGATTTTGATATGCTGGGCGTGTATCAATGCTTCGGCATGATGGTATTTGCATTCTTATTTATGCCTTTGACGCAGGACGGGCACACGCCTGATTATGACCGCGCACAGATCACTATTGGTAAAACGCTATTTGATGGTCTGGCGCCTGAGATGCTTGCCGAGCTGATTGAGTCGGGTTTTCATAAATTTAAGTTAATTGCAGAAGCTGAGTCTGAACATTGGCAGGAGTACCGTGAAAATCTGGATAAAGTCACGATTAGTTATATGATTGCCACCACAGATGATGATAGCCCGCATAGCGCTGAAGACGTTCTACCGCTGTTCGGACAACTATTGAGTCAATTGTGTGAAGCGTTTACCGCAGACTAAATTTGTCAGTGCCTTTAAACTGTGTATAATTAATTCACGTTTACAATTTATATACAGCTTGCAAACTTGGGTAAAAAACACCTATTTACGCTTGTTAATCAATTTAATTGTTCATAAGATTCGAGGGCTAAATATACGATAGCCATATGCTAATCTCTAAAAGGACATAAATGAGCAAACTGCTGTTGATTGATGACGATGTTGAATTGGCCAACATGCTGAAGGAATTTCTGACGCAGGAGGGCTTCACTGTAACCACTGCACACGACGGATTGACTGGTGAGCAATACGTGCTTGCTGGCAAGTTCGACCTGGTGATCTTGGATGTGATGATGCCAGGCCAAGATGGCTTGCAGACTTTGCGCAATGTGAGACAACATTCCGATATTCCGGTGTTGATGCTGACGGCCAAAGACGATAACGAAGGCCGTATCGAGGGCTTAGAGGGCGGCGCTGACGATTACGTTCAGAAACCGTGTCTGCCTCGAGAGTTGGTGGCAAGAATTCGTGCAATTTTGCGTCGCCAAACCAGTGATACGCCAAAAGGCAACGACATCGTTGTCGGACAATTGGTCGTTTCAAGTGAGCGCAGAAAAGTGTTCTGGGTCGACAAGCCGATTGTATTCACCAGCACTGAGTTCAGCTTGATTGAAATTTTGGCCAAGCATGCAGGGACGATTGTTAGTAAAGAAGATCTGTCTGTGAAGGCATTGGGACGTCCTCTGGTCAAATATGATCGTAGTATTGATGTCCATTTGAGCAGTATCCGTCAAAAAATATCAGAAGTATCCGGCGGCGTAAATGTGATACAAACCATTTACCGTGTCGGTTACCAGCTGGTCAGAGAGTAACTGATTTAAATCGCGAGGGTTATGGGCCGCCTGTTCTGGAAGTTATTCGTTGCATTCTTTTTGGCGCTCATCTCCACTGATCTGATTGTCAGTAATCTCGTTGAGTGGGAATTTCATCAGTCGCAAATTTTTAGGCATGACACGTCATCACTGGCGTGTCCCTCTCCGGCACTCTGTCAGTCAAATCCGAGTCAGTTCAAGTCACCAGCCACGTTAGAAAAAACTGACGTTCAACCAAAGGCGTCGAAACGTGTGTTCAGCATGCCGCTTTCTGTCGTTTTATTCAGCCTTCTCTCTAGTTCGGTGTTCGCCGGTGTGTTGGCTTGGTCGATTTCTCATCCGATTAAATTGCTGTTGCAGCATCTCAAAAGCGCAGCCGAGGGGGATCTGTTAGTCAGGGTCAGCCCTAAAATCACCGCCAGTCATGACGAGTTTTCTGAGTTAGGCGAGGCGTTTGATTTAATGGCTTTGCGCTTGAATAACATGATTAAAAGCCAGTCCAAAATGTTGCATCATGTTTCGCATGAATTGCGCTCTCCACTGGCCCGAATTCAGTTATCGGTGGGTTTAGTGATGCAAAACCCCAAGAAAATGCAAAGTTCATTGCAGCGGGTAGAGCTAGAAGCCATTCGCATGGAGCGAATGATCTCTGAGTTGCTAGAAGTTTTTCGCTTTGAATCTGGCATGCAAAAACTACAAAAAATTGAGGTAGATTTAAAAGCCTTGTTGACTGGCATTGTGGGCGATGTGTTATTTGAGAAGCAGGATGCAAAACTGCGTCTAGAGATGCCGGAAACCGCCGTGGTTGTCGAAGGGCAGTTAGAGCTGCTGCAGCGCGCGATCGACAATGTCATTCGCAATGCGGTGAAGTATGGTCCTGAAAACGGCGTCGTTGCCATTGAGTTGCAACACAGCGCCCGCACTGGCGAGGTGATTTTGGAGGTACAAGATCAGGGGCAAGGCGTCGAGCAACAAGAGTTAGATCAAATTTTTAGGCCATTTGTGCGCGGTCGGCGTGCCTCGCAAGTCGACGGACACGGCATTGGCTTGGCCATGACCAAACATATTGTTGAAGCGCATGGCGGTTTTGTCAAAGCGACTAACCTCAGCCCACATGGCTTTATGATTCGTATTCACTTGCCGACACAGCATGATGCGACCAGTGATCAAGAGCCAAAAAATTGGTTATAACAATGCTAAAATAGCGAGTTACGAATTTAGCAAATCAGAGCCGGACATTTTATGACAGCACAACACTCCAACCCAGATAACGCGACAGCATCCGTCGTGGATGAGAATCACGTGATTGCGGAGCGTCGCGAAAAATTACGCTTGTTGCGTGCCCAAGCACAGACTGCGCAAACCGCTGTTTTCCCCAACGACTTCAAACCTGAGCACAAGGCTGCGGCTTTACAAGCGGCTCATGCTGAGAGTGATAAAGAAACGCTAGATCCGCAAGAAATTGTGGTGGTGGTTGCGGGCCGTATGATGCTCAAGCGTGTGATGGGCAAAGCAAGTTTTGCCACGATCCAGGACAGCTCAGCGCGCATTCAGCTGTATATTGCGCGTGATGAAATCGGTGAGGCGCTGTATGAAAGCTTCAAACACTGGGACATGGGCGATATTTTAGGTGCGCGTGGTCGGCTATTTAAAACGCGCACCGGTGAGCTCTCTGTCCACGTGACTGAATTACGCTTGCTGACAAAATCACTGCGTCCATTGCCTGAAAAATTTCATGGTTTGCAGGACCAAGAGATCAAATATCGTCAACGTTATGTGGATCTGATCACCTCAGAAGAAACCCGTGCCACGTTCAAAGCCCGCTCCAAAGTGGTGGCTGCCATTCGTCAATTCATGAATGACAATGAGTTTCTTGAAGTAGAAACGCCCATGTTGCACCCGATTCCGGGTGGTGCGTCTGCCAAGCCTTTTATCACACACCATAATGCGCTTGATATGCAGATGTTCATGCGGATTGCGCCTGAACTGTATTTAAAGCGTTTAATTGTAGGTGGGTTTGAACGGGTATTTGAGATCAACCGTAATTTCCGTAATGAAGGCTTGAGTGTTCGGCATAACCCTGAATTCACCATGATGGAGTTTTATGCCGCTTACACGGACTATCAGTGGCTGATGCACTTTACAGAGGAATGTATCCGTGCAGCCGCCATCGCTGCTAACGGTACTGCGGTGTTGAGTTATGCTGGCAAAGAAGTCGATCTGAGTAAACCATTTGAACGTTTAACGATTGTGGGGGCGATTCAAAAATACGCACCGCAATACACGCTTGAGCAGTTAAATGATGCCGCATTTTTGCGCCAGACTTTGCTGCAGTTTGGTGTTAAGCCGTTTGACCATGCGGGTTTAGGCGCGCTTCAACTGTCATTGTTTGAAGAGACCGCTGAAAGCCAGCTCTGGCAGCCAACTTATATCATTGACTATCCGGTTGAAGTATCGCCATTGGCCCGTGCCTCTGACCAACAGCCAGAAATCACCGAGCGTTTTGAGCTGTTTATTACCGGCCGTGAAATGGCCAATGGTTTTAGTGAGTTAAACGATGCAGAAGACCAAGCCGCACGATTCCAAGCGCAGATGAAAGCCAAAGAAGCGGGTGACCAAGAGGCGATGTACTATGATGCGGATTTCATTCGTGCCCTAGAATATGGTATGCCACCTACCGGCGGTTGCGGCATTGGCATCGACCGTCTAGTCATGTTGATTACTGATAGCCCAAGCATCCGGGATGTGATTTTGTTCCCGCACATGCGCGCAGAGAATTAAACCTCGCACGCGTAACACGCAGCCACCCACTCGGGTGGCTTTTTTATGGCTTATAGTCTGCCTGTAAGAAAAGTGTAAGGTTTGTCATCAAACTGTCATATTAAAAATTCAAAATACGTCCCGGATACACACATGTAATCTTATAACAGGGGATAGTAATGAATTTGAAGTTTCGTCGTTTGTTGATGGCAACCTTGGCTGGTGGTCTATTAACCGGTATGGCGCCCGTCGCATATGCTGATTCAAACTTAGATCTGGTGCAAGCGTTGGTGAGTAAAGGCGTGTTGACTGAAGAAGAGGGCGCCTTGCTGATGAAGGGCCGCACCAACGAAGTTGAAGTACAAAAAAAGAAGGAATCTAAGAGCTGGACAAGCCGCGTGAATGTTCGCGGTTATGTTCAAAATCGTGTTACCGCAATGATCGGGAATGACGGTGATAATGCTGCCAACCCTGTAGATTTATGGTCTGACCGCTCTGTTGGTACGGATGATTCTATTAACTCGGACAAAAACTTTTTGATTCGTCGCGCACGTGTCATTATTTTTGGTGATTTTGGTGACCATTTAAGCTACTACATTCAGCCGGACTTTGCTTCCTCTGCAAGTGGTACGGGCAACATCGCGCAACTTCGTGACGCTTATGGCGACATTAACATTGATAAAGCCAGAGTACACCGCGTTCGTGTTGGTCAATCAAAAGTACCCTATGGTTTTGAAAACTTGCAGTCATCCTCAAACCGTTTGGCCATGGACCGTGTGGATGCTCTAAACAGTGCGGTGCGTGACGAGCGTGATACCGGTGCTTTCTACTACTACACCCCAGAAAACGTGCAAGCCTTGTTTAAAGAAATCAACGATAAAGGTCTCAAGCATTCAGGCAACTACGGTATGGTGGGTGTCGGTCTTTATAATGGTCAAGGAGCAAACCGCAGCGATGTTAATGACAACTATCATGTTGTAGCACGCGCTACCTACCCTTGGAAAACCGAATCTGGTCAGATTTATGAAGCTGGTGTTCAGGCATACCACGGTCTATACGCAGTCACTACAGGGCGATATAACTTCACTGGTGGCGCGATTGCGAGTTCAGCGACCAATATTAGTTCGAATGGTGGCGTGAGCAGTGGCACTGCCATCCCATTCATAAATGGTGGTGTAAATGGTGAAAATCGTAATGGTTTCAAAGACGAGCGAGTTGGTGTCAGCTTTATAATGTATCCACAACCATTCGGTTTGCAAGCTGAATGGAACTGGGGTACAACTCCCGGTCTGGACATTGCGCAAAATCGTATTGAGGAAAAACATCTGCAAGGCGGCTACGTACAAGCGATGTATAAAATAGATAACTTTCAATTCCTAGATACTAATGGCACTTTGATGCCGTTTATTAGGTGGCAATACTTTGATGGGTACAACAAAGCTGAAACCAATGCACCTAAAAACGAGGTGAATGATTGGGAGTTAGGCTTGGAGTGGCAATTGGCTCCAGAAGTTGAAATCATGGCAGAGTATCATCACATGAAGCGTAACAATCTGGTGACAGGTAATCGTGCTGGTACACAAGATTACCAAACATTCAGTGCAGATGCGTTGCGCGTACAAGTGCAATACAACTTCTAACTCAGCAAATACGAATCTCTCTCTATTTCAATCCCGCGGTTTCGCGGGATTTTTTTTATTCTTTATATAGTTAAAAGTAATATAAAAATAACAAATAATTATTTTTTAAAATATAAATAGTCTGAAATAATGCTCCTCATTCAATGCAGTGAGAGACATCATGTCTACAGCCTTAAACAAACCAGACTTACAAACCGATGAGGCCGTATTGGCGGTGGTTGCCGCTGCGATTGCAGCTGTGCAGCGCGACACAGGGTATGGTTCGATTGAAATCACGGTCCATGATGGCCGCGTGACGCAAATTGAGCGACGCGAGAAAGTCCGCTTTGATCAACAAATAAAATCCAAAAAGTAGTGGATATTATTTAGCACACTGACCAGGCGGCTGGAAGTCATTTATTTACGGGAGAAATACATGCAGTTAAAGAAAATAAGCCTTGCACTCGCTACCGCAGGGCTTTGGTGGCTAGGAAATGGTGTGGCCTTTGCAGAGGAGGCCGTTCAAGCTGAGGCGCAGGTGGAAGATACTGAGCAACAGAAAAAAGTGAAAGCACGCTTGGCGGAAATTAAAGCGGAAGAAAAAGCCGCCGCAAAGGCTGCCGCTGGCTACTATGTGGAGCGTCGCAGTTATGGCACGCAAAAGGAAACCGAGCCTCCACGTTACGTTAAGCAGCTCAACAAAACTTGGTTGAAAGATTACGATGCCTTTGCAGATGTTGACTGGTTGGACATCGGCTTCGAATACCGTGCGCGTTTTGAGCATCGTGATAACGATTTTCGTCGCGCGCAACAAAATATTGATGAGCCATTACTGCTGCGTTCAAGAGCTTATGTTGGTTTAAAAAATATTCTGGACCCATTCCGTTTTGCGGTGGAGGTTCAAGATTCTCGTCGTAATCATAGTGATTACACACGTAGCAACGATACACGAGATGTGGATAAGGCCGATTTTCTGCAAGCCTATCTGGAGTTGTATTTCAAAGACAGCATTTTCGGTAAGGACGATCTTGGTAACAGCCGTCCCTTCTGGGTACGCGGCGGTCGCCTCGCTTGGGAAGCCGTTGATAGACGCTTGATCGCGCGTAACGAGTGGCGCAACACAACGAATACCTTTCAGGGTGTGCGTGCAAACATCGGTGATAAAAAGAACGATTGGCAACTTGAAGTCTTTGGTGTGCAACCCGTGCAACGCTTTACTGACCAACTAGATCAGGTGGATCACTCACAGAATTTTTATGGTGCTATTTTTGATTGGCGTGGCTTGTCAGAATACGTGTCGATTCAACCTTATTACTTCTTGCTTAAACAAGATGGTAGCGAGGTGAAATACGACGCTAACGGCAATTCATACAGTGACCGCTCTGTTTACACTGCAGCGCAGCAGAATCAGGCCAAAATTGATCGTGAAATTCACACGGCTGGTTTGCGTGTTTTTGGGGTTGTGCCTGGCACAAGCTGGGACTATGACGCGAGCTACATCAAGCAGTGGGGCCACCAGGATCGTTTTATCAGTAATACCATTGGCTATCGTGAGGTTGACCATGATGCCCATGCTTACAACGCTGAAATCGGCTATACCTTTAACCATTTGTGGAAACCTCGCGTCAGTGCCTTTTACGGCGTAGCAACAGGTGATCGCACAACGCCTTCAGGCAACGATTTTACCGCTAACCAGCGTTTTGATCGCTTGTTCGGTTTTGCTCGCCCATGGTCTAACGATGACTATATTCAAATGGAAAACATTCGTACTCCAAAAGTACGTTTAGAGTTCGATCCAAAATTCACTTGGCTTGAAAACGTCAAAGTGGATACCGGTTTTAGTTGGTACCGTTTGGACAGTGCCAGTGATCGTTGGAACGCTGGGGCTAACTTGCGTGATCGTACCGGTAACTCAGGTAAAGACTTAGGCAAAGAGTTTGATTTGCGCGTTAGATTCCCACTCAATCAATATGCTTCATTGAACTTGGGCTATGCGCACTTTTGGGCAGGTGATTTTGTGAAAAACACGGTGCAACTGCCAGCCAATAATAACGATGCCACACGCTCTAGTGAATCAGACTTTTTCTACACCGAACTGACATTATTAGGCTTTTAATTAAGGAATAGCATGACATTCAACAAGACTTTAATTCAGGTAATTGCAGCGCTCGCCTTTGCATTACCGGTGGCTGCCTCGGCAGCTGACGTCAGCTTGCTCAACGTGTCCTACGATCCGACACGCGAGTTGTATCAAGACTACAACGATGCTTTCGCAAAATACTGGAAAGCCAAAACCGGCGACAACGTGACGGTAAAGCAGTCGCACGGTGGCTCAGGCAAGCAGGCGCGTTCGGTGATTGACGGTTTGCAGGCAGACGTAGTGACACTCGCTTTGTCTTACGATATTGACGAAGTGGGTAGCAAAGGGCGTTTGTTTGGGCCAGACTGGCAGAAACGCTTGCCGCATAACAGCTCGCCTTATACTTCCACCATTGTGTTTTTGGTGCGTAAAGGCAACCCAAAAAATATTAAAGACTGGAACGATTTGATCAAACCAGGCACTTCGGTGATTACGCCTAATCCAAAAACCTCGGGTGGCGCACGCTGGAACTACCTGGCGGCTTATGCTTATGCACTGAAGCAAAATAACAATGACGAGGCCAAAGCCAAAGACTTTTTGAAGAAGGTATTTAAAAACGTACCGGTGCTGGATAGTGGCGCACGCGGATCAACCACGACTTTTGTTGAGCGCGGCATTGGTGATGTGCTGTTGGCTTGGGAAAACGAAGCTTTTCTAGCGTTGAAAGAGTTGGGTCCGGACAAGTTTGATATTGTGGTGCCATCGCTGTCTATCTTGGCGGAGCCGCCGGTGACAGTTGTTGACAAAAATGCCAAGCGTCACGGTACCGAAGCGGTTTCCAAAGCGTATCTGGAATACTTGTATAGCGAAGAGGGGCAAGAGATTGCCGCGAAGAACTACTACCGCCCAACGCTAGAATCCGTGGCCAAAAAATACGACAAACAGTTTCCTAAAGTCAATTTAATCAAGATTGACGAAGTGTTTGGCGGTTGGCAAAAAGCGCAAAAAACCCATTTTGCCGATGGCGGTGTGTTTGACGAGATTTACCAGAATTAAGATTTGATCGACAGAAAAAGGCATTTACCCAATGCCTTTTTCTTTCTCTACAACAGGAGAGTATCGCATGTCAAAAGCATTAGTCATTGGTGGTGACCGCATTGAGGGTATCAAACAGGTACTGCAAGCACAGGGGATCGATAAGATTGATCACTGGACTGGCAGAAAGCCGGGCGATGTCAAACGTGAGCTGCCTGCAAACGTCAATGTGATTGTGTTAGTGATTGGCTGGCTGAATCATTCGATGATGTATCGTATCAAACATGTGGCCCATAAACGGGGTCTTAAAGTCGTCTACACGCGCAATAGCGCCGATGGGATGCAGCGCGTGCTTGAGGCCGCCTGATCATCCTTTCGTCTCAACAGATTTAAATGTCATTTTTTTTCAATGAGGTCTCAATTTATCCACTTATTTAACCGTTAACACACATGAGTTTTCAGGTTTAATGGCCTGAATCGGTCAACTTTTGTGCCGCGGGTACAAACATGATCTGGCGATTGTGGTTAAAGGGTAAATAATGAGTCAAACCGGGACTGGCGAGCAAGTTGCGCCACTCAGTGAAAATACAACGCAACGGCAATTTATGCGGCATCGCCTTGTGCGCAAGGTGCAAGATAACACGCATTTTTTAGCCATGGCCAGCATGGTATGCGGCTTGCTAGGCTTTCCGCACTACCTGTTAGATGTCGACAATAATGTCTGGTTAGCCCAGCTGCTGACTTACCTCACGTTTATTTTGGTCAGCTATAACTTGCTGCTCGAAAACGGCCGTAACAATTTAGCCATGCTCACCATGTCATTGGTGACCGTTAGTCTGTTTGTGGTGCAGCTGACCCCTTATGCTGCCGATTTCAACGACACTGCGCATTTATTGCGTATCGCCAACGAGGTGCAGGTGCATCAAGTGTCACGGGTCGCTGAATACGCTGCTGGCGCTTTACTGGCCTGTCTCATCGCCATTTCTTATTTGTTCCAGCGCTCTGGCTGGTTGGCTACCAGCCAAGCCATCCTATGTGTGGCTGTGATGATTCCTTTGATCCCGCTGCTTGGCTTTTTGTGTGGGATTGCGCGTCCGTATGGCCTGATGCCGCCGCTAGCGACACTGAGTGGCTTGCTGTGTGCTTTTGGCTTGCTGGCAAGGCATGCGTCACACCCGCCCATGAGCTATCTGTTGTTGATGGACGATCACGGTAAACAAATTCGTTTTAGTATTTTGTTGTTGAGCTTTTTTGCCATCATGCTGGCGCGCGCAGGGGTTGAGTTTGGCGATAATATGCGGGCATTGCCGGTGGTGGTGGTGGCATGCATCTTGGCCATCATTTACACCATGACAGCGACTTATTATGGCAAAGGGCAAACCAATGAGCAGATATTGCCTGCTGCAGAGATGGACTTTGCCAGTCAGGTAGAGACGGCACTGGCAAACCAGCAGTTTTTTCTCGTCTATCAACCGCAAGTCGACTTCAACACGGGCAAATTAAAAGGGGTTGAGGCACTGTTACGCTGGCGGCATCCCGAAAAGGGCATTATTTCGCCAGAAAAATTTATTCGCGTGGCCGAGTTGACCGGGCTGATTGTGCCGCTGGGTAAATGGGTGATGCGCACCGCTTGTATGCAAGCCGCGCAATGGAACCATGATCCCGTGCTGGGTAAAATTGAGCTGTCAGTGAATGTGTCTGCGTTACAACTCAAATCCGGCACGCTGGTAGAAGATATTCTGCAAATTTTGGATGAAAGTGGCTTGGCACCGCACCGATTGGTGGTCGAGCTCACCGAAAGCGCATTTGTGCAGGACGACGGAGACAATGCGCGCATCATGCATCGCTTAAAAGAGGCCGGCATTCAGCTTGCGATTGACGATTTTGGCACAGGCTATTCATGCTTGTCCTACCTACGGGATATTCCGGGCGATTATCTGAAGGTTGACCGTTCGTTTGTGATGGAATTACCTGGTCATAACAAAGCGCAAGCGGTGATTCGAGCCATTGTCAGTTTAGGTAAGAGTCTGGATTACCGCATTATCGCGGAAGGCATTGAAACCCAAGCGCAAGCAGAGTTTCTCAAAGAAATTGGCTGCGACATCGCACAAGGTTTCTTATTTGCGAAGCCTCTAGAACCGCAGGCCTTATTACAATGGGTAGCCCTGCGTCAGAACGCCGAATCTTAATTTTTTCAAGTCCTTCTGGCAGCACGATCATTTTTTGCTGTGTTGATGTACGCCCAATGCATTAACCCCTTGCTATTTCTTATTAAATATTTGTGTCAATTTAATTTGATTTAATGGAACATAAAACCCTGTTTTCTTAGATGTTAGTTTCAATGGGCTGGCGCCTATAGTGCATTGAAACACCCCGCTACAGGCAGGGCATCATCATAGAACGAGACAGGGGGTAACATGTCACCATCCAGTATTGACTGGTCAGCTGTCAGCATTGAAGCATGTGCCACGCAACGGCAATACATGCGGCACCGCTTTCTTCGGACGGTACAGAAATATGCACCATGGCTAGCGATTGCCAGTATTGTGTCGGTGCTGTTAGGTTTTCCATGGAGTCACTTACATCACACCATTGAATTGAGTGTATTGCAAAGCACCAGCTACCTGATTTTTATTACGGTGAGTTTGCAAGTCATTTTCGACACCAGACGTGGACATCCTTGGGTGGGATGGTTGATCGGTTTTGTGTTGCTTGGGTTTTCGTTACAAGCGGGTTGGCGATTCAGTCATCACGCGGCATTTAATCATTTTTCATCTCTGCAAAGTTTTTCGTCTGCAGTCAGTCATGGCCAGATTGCCACCGATTTCACCATGTCACTGCTGGTGATTACCAGCTGGGGCTTGTGTCAACTTCAATATAACAAAGTCAGCCAGGCCATTCTAAGCATTGCCATGCTGATGCCAGTCACTGCGGTGTTGGCGCAGGCTTACGGTATTCCTGATGCCTATGGGCAACTGTCTGCCTTATCTTGTTTGGCTGGCTTGTGCTGCGCATCGGCGCTGTTGGCCAAACAGGTTTCTCAAACGTCCATGAGTTATTTATTGTTGCTGGACGACACAGGCAAACATCTGCGTTGGATTATTAGCTTGCTGTTTGTATGCGCCATTTTTCTTGGTGGCGTGGGCGTTTATTTTAAACATGATTATCGGTTAACCCCTTTGATCATTACGCTTTCACTGATCTCTGTGGTGAGTATCATGACGTTTACCTACTACCGCAAAGGGGTCATGCATGAGCAAGTATTGCCGCCCGAGGATTTGGCCTTTGCCAGCGAACTAGAGGCGGCAATTGCGCATCAGGAGTTCTATCTGGTGTATCAGCCCCAATTGGATTTGACGACCGGGGCGCTGGTTGGGGTGGAGGCCTTGATCCGCTGGCGGCATCCACAACAGGGGGTGGTGCCGCCGGTGAAATTCATTGGGATCGCCGAAGTCACGGGCTTGATTGTGCCCATGGGGGCTTGGGTCTTAAAAGCGGCTTGTCAGCAAGTCGCCGCTTGGAAAGACGGCGCATTAAGTCAAGTCAAGGTGTCAGTCAACGTGTCACCGATTCAGCTACGGTCAGCCGGGTTTCATGCGTATGTTCAGCAAGTATTGCGTGAGACCGGCCTGGCCGCAGATCGCTTGGTGATTGAGTTGACCGAAAGCGCTTTTGTGCATACCGATGACAAAGGCACTGCGCATTTACAGGCGCTCAAGCAATTGGGGGTCAAACTCGCGATTGATGACTTTGGCACGGGTTATTCATGCTTGGCTTATTTGCGAGATATTCCAGGGGATTATCTAAAAGTGGATCGTTCATTTGTCAATGATGTGCCGGGTAAAGAGCGGTCAGAAGCGGTGACCAGTGCCATTGTCGTCTTGGGCAAAAATTTGCATTATCAGATTGTTGCAGAGGGCGTGGAGACCCAGGCACAGGCAGATTATCTGAAGTCACTAGGTTGTGATTTGGTGCAAGGGTATTTGTACGCCAAACCGATGGAAGCAGGGGTATTGCAGCAATGGGTGCGTGACAGACAGACACAGCCGCTATGACTCTCAGGATGCCGCTGTTTGTAGCTTGTGGTGATGTAGCTTAGACCTGACCAATTCAATGTGCGCCCGTAATTCGTAGGCATATTGTGAAAAAGGGACTGGTAACTTCACATTGACCACTTTGACCTCAATCTCATTGAGCTTTTCAAGGCAGTCTTGCAAATCTTCAGCAGTCTTGATTTCTTGTAACTGCGTATCCAAAAAACGCAACTCGCCGTAATAACGAAACAGTTTACGTTTCACCAGCCAGACGTACACCATCGGAATGATTTTGGTGAGCGGGATCAATAAAGCCAGCAAGGGTAGGATCACGATCAAGGTCCGATTCACAAAGGTTGCAGCCCAGAACGGCAAGTATTTATCAATAATCGGCAACCCCGATTTATAAAAGTTAAGTGCCTGCGTGCTTAATGGAAAGTCAGTATCTTTGGCAGACGGAAACTCCCCCTTGCTGTTAAGTAGACTGGGGCCACCATGTACCTCTGCAATCACCTTCATCATCAAATAGACCAGCGCCGGGTGCATGTTTTCTTTGACCACCAAGGTCGCGGTTGGCGCAACCAAATGCACATCATGGTTGGGAATGTTACGTGCCAAATCTATTGCGCCTTCGGGCAATACCAAGTGGTGCATAAACGCAAACTTGCGAGAGAATGCTTCTGCCGTGTCCATGCTCAACAAACGCAGGCGTTTATCCGATGCCATTTCACGAATGATGCTCGAATTCGCTACATCCACAAACAGTGCAACATCTAGCTTGCCAGCCTTTAAGGCGGCGGCGGCTTCTTCACCGCCGATGGCAACCAGTTTCGCATTACTTGCGTGAATGCCGCTTTCAGCCAACAACATGCTGGCTAAGGTATGCGTGCCATTGTCAAGATAACCGATGCCAATACGCTTGCCTTTGAGGGCTGATAAATGCGTGGTGTCTGTCTTGCAACGACAAAAAATCCACACTGGTTGGTAATATAAGCTGCCCAATGACAATAACGAGCCAGCCCCTTCGCGTTGCGCAACACCATCTTGAATAAAGGCGATATCGACATTGGAGTCAGGGTCTTTGAGTAAGCGCAGGTTTTCGTTGTCGCCGGTGGTTTTTCGCAGCGTCAGCGTAATGCCTTCTTTTTGCAGATATACCCCATAGATGGCGGCAAAGGCGTTGTAATTCAAATCGGCCTCACCCGTGGCAATCACAATCTTGCGTGGCGGGGCTGGGTCAATAAATTTGTAGGCAAAAAACAAGGCAAGACAAATCAGCAACACAGAAGGGAGCGTAGCCTCAAGCAATTCGCGGGTAAAAATAGCGGTAAATTTGTTGTTACGCGGATCAAATTTCATCGGTCTGTGTGCCAGTAAGCGGCAGCAGTGTGTGGTCAATGGTGCTGATTCTACAGAGGCTGGCGCGGATTGTCACAACAGCAGTATAGCAATACACAGCCATCACGCGCATGATGCTCAGGCGTAATGGCTGTGGCCGGCGCAGGTTAAGCGTGGTAAGAGACGCCAAGCGTTCGTGCGGCGACATCGCCTAAGGCGCTTTGGGTCGGTTGTTCAGACATACAATGGCTCTCCTAATTAAACATACTTAAACATGCTTGGCTACGATGAGCCGTTAAAAATCAAGCTGCGACCGGTCCACGCATTTGCCCAGCGCTTTGCGCGCGGGTAATTTTGGCGGCTGTGCTAAGCGCTGGCGTTGTTCGAGCGCACTCTCCCGAATGTTAGCTAGTTGCTGTACGATGTGTTCAATCGCTATTTCCTCCATCGCCCATTCCCTCATTTTATGCTGGCAAACGGCTGACGACAGGCGAAAAAAAAGCCAGTCGTCCCTAAGGGTGACTGGCTTCCAGTAGTCTGGTCAGCGTGAATCTATTTAAACTATAAAATAAACACTCTGCCTTGAACAGGGCCAAGACTAGAATCATTTCTTATTAGCATATGTGTTTTTATTCTTTGCGCAGTCAGTAAAGCGTTAACTGCGCGGCTATTTAATTATAATATTTAGGTATAAGGTTTTAATAAAATATTATTTTTAATTTTAGAATAAGCTTTTTAAACTGCTATTTAATTCTTTTATTGATCAAGGGAGCACTATGTCACACTGGTTTACCGACAATGCCCAAAGTATAGGCAATACCCCACTGGTTCGTTTGAATCGCATCACATCGCCCGGCCAGGCCACCATATTGGCCAAGATTGAGGGTCGAAATCCAGCGTACTCAGTGAAGTGCCGTATCGGGGCCGCCATGATCTGGGATGCCGAGCAACGCGGTCTACTGGGTCCTGGCAAAGAAATTGTGGAACCGACCAGCGGGAATACCGGCATCGCCCTCGCTTTCGTTGCTGCAGCCAGAGGCTTGCCGATCACTTTGACCATGCCAGACACCATGAGTGTGGAGCGCAGAAAGCTATTGTTGGCTTATGGTGCCAAACTGGTATTGACCGAGGGGGCCAAAGGCATGAAAGGGGCGGTGGCCAAAGCCGAGGAAATTGCCGCCTCAGACCCTCAACGCTATGTATTACTTCAACAGTTCAAAAATCCAGCCAATCCTGCCATTCATGAGCAAACCACCGGACCTGAAATTTGGCGCGATACCGGCGGCAATATTGATATTTTCGTGGCAGGCGTGGGCACCGGTGGCACCATCACAGGCGTGTCACGTTACCTCAAGCAGACGCAGGGTAAGCAGATTCTATCGGTGGCGGTGGAGCCGGCGACCAGCCCAATTTTGACGCAGTTTCGCGCCGGCGTAGAGCCAGCGCCGGCGCCACACAAAATTCAAGGCATTGGCGCCGGTTTTGTGCCTGATACCCTCGATTTGAGTCTGGTCGATGATATTGCGCAAGTCAGCAATGAAGACGCGGTGCTATTTGCCAGACGCTTAGCTTTAGAGGAGGGCATATTGGCGGGGATTTCTTGCGGTGCTGCCGTGGCGGTGGCGGCTCGCTATGCAGCGTTGCCTGCGCACGCAGGTAAAACCATTGTCGTGGTGTTGCCAGATTCTGGCGAACGTTATTTGAGCTCGGTGCTGTTTGAAGGCGTATTTGATGCGCAAGGATTAAGCCCGGCTTAATCCGACTTTAAAACGTCTGCCAGTGCGGGCGTTTTTTTGTGCCTTTTATATTCTTTAATATTATAAACATATTATTTTTTATTCTTTTTAAAGATATTGAAATCCCGCTATAGTGTTCTCCAGATTTTCATTCAAGGAGTGCGCTATGTCCCGCATCATTCGTCATTTATTACTGGTGGCTTTATTTGGCTTTGCGCCTTTACATGCGGCGGAGCTGCTGAACGCGTCTTATGACGTCACTAGAGAGTTTTACAAAGAGTTAAACCCCGCATTCGCGCAATATTGGAAAGACAAAACCGGAGAGTCGGTGACCATTAACCAGTCACATGGTGGCTCGACCAAGCAAGCACGGTCGGTGGTCGATGGTCTGGATGCAGATGTGATTACGATGAACCGCTCTGCAGACATTGATATTCTCGCTGAAAAGGGCAAGTTGATTCCTGCCAATTGGCAAACGCGTTTACCAAACAACAGTGTATACAGCGCTTCGCCGACGGTTTTTTTAGTGAGAAAAGGCAATCCAAAGCAAATCAAAGACTGGGATGACTTGGTGAAGCCGGGTGTTGCCGTGATTATTCCGAATCCTAAAACGTCAGGGAATGGGAAATATAGCTATCTGGGCGCATGGGGTACGGTGACACAAAAAGGCGGCGATGCGAATAAAGCGAAGCAGTTCGTCAACGATTTGTTTAAGCATGTCCCTGTATTAGATGCCGGTGGCCGCGGGGCTACAACGACCTTTGCGCAACGTGAGTTGGGCGATGTGTTGCTTACGTTTGAAAACGAAGTTTTTTTGATTCAGCAAGAATTCGGCCAAAACAAATACGAAGTGGTCTATCCGCCACTCACCGTGCTGGCTGAAAACCCGGTGGCATTAGTAGATAAAGTCGTGGACAAAAAAGGCACGCGTAAACTCGCGCAAGCCTATTTGGAGTTTCATTTCTCACCGCAAGGACAAGCGATTGCAGCCAAGCACTATCTACGTCCACAAGTCAGTGATGCCGGCCAGAGCAATTTCAAAAAATTGAATACTTTTACGGTGAAACAAGCCTTTGGTAGCTGGAGCGAGGCCGAAAATACACATTTTAATGATGGCGGTATTTTTGACCAGATTTATCAGAAATAGCGAACGCATGCGCAACAAGGAGTCATGATGACACAACGAACATCGAATCAAGAGGCGGAACATGTGGTGCAATTGCGCGCTGAGTTAAAGCAAGCCTTATCGTTAGACCTCGAAGAATTGGGTCTGCTAGAAGCAAGCTCGGGCGAGTACGAAAGCACATTCATCGGCGTACACCTCAAAACCGCATTTCAACCCATTTATGATGCCAAGCAGGGCGATATTTATGGCTATGAGGCCCTGATCCGCCCGTCGCTGTTTGGCACCTTGGGCAGCACGCCAGAGTTTGCATTTACCTATGCTGAGCAATCCGGCAAATTGGTACAGTTTGACCGCGTCTTCCGCTCGCAACATGTATTGAATTTTCGTGCCATTCACCAAGAAAACGGCCTGCTATTTTTAAATGTGCATCCCAAGTTATTGCTCGAAGTCAGCGCACACGGCAAAGTGTTTGAGCAGATTTTGCATAAGTATTCGGTGCCCACACATCGGGTAGTGCTTGAAGTCAATGAGTCGCTGATCGAGCAGGATAAGCATTTAATTTCGGCCATTGAGAACTATCGTGCCTTGGGTTATCAGATTGCTTTTGACCATGTCGGCGGACACCAAAGTAAATTATATCGGCTGTGGCTGACGCAACACGATTTCATCAAGTTTGATGTGTCGGTGATCCATCAGGCGGCGCAACAACCAACCCTAGCCAAGGCGCTAAAAGGATTAGTGGCCATGGTACAGGATCTAGGTAGCACCCCGGTGATTGTTGGCATAGAGACCCAGCAACAGTTGGATATTGCGATTGCCTCAGGCGCGAGCGTGTTGCAGGGCAATTTGCTGGCTGCGCCCGTGGTGGCGAAGGTGATTAATGACCAGTTTCAACATAAGACGCCCAAAGTAGCTTAAGCGCATTCACTTTAATATAACAGGCGCTTATAAATAAATGATTATTCATTCTTTTGATAATTAAAAAAATGCGGCTACATTAGCGCCTGTTTTCACTGATTACCACACAACATGGCATCAAATAAAAAGAAACATCTACTACCCGGTTTTGGGTTGTCTTTGGGGGTCACGCTGGTTTATCTCAGCCTGATTGTCTTGATCCCGCTCGCTGCCGTTTTTTTGCGTACCACTGAACTGACTTTGCATGAGTTTTGGGCGGTAGTGACCACGCCTCGCGTGGTGGCAACCTACAAACTGACTTTTGGCGCCTCATTGTTGGCCGCATTGATTAATCTGGTGTTTGGATTGCTCACCGCTTGGGTGCTCGTCCGTTACCAGTTTGTTGGTAAAAAAATTCTAGACGCCTTGGTGGATTTGCCGTTTGCGTTGCCGACAGCGGTGGCCGGTATCTCACTGACGGCGATTTACGCCCCCAATGGCTGGTTAGGACAATGGCTAGAGCCGCATGGCATTAAAGTCGCATTCACGCCCTTGGGGGTGGTGGTCGCGCTAACCTTTATTGGCTTGCCATTTGTGGTGCGCACGGTGCAGCCTGTCCTCGAAGACTTTAGTGCAGAAGCCGAAGAGGCGGCGGCCAGCTTGGGTGCTAACCGTTGGCAAACTTTTTATAAAATTATTTTGCCTGCCATTTGGCCCGCCTTGCTCACTGGATCTTCTTTGGTCTTTGCTCGTGCGGTGGGAGAGTATGGCTCGGTGATTTTTATCGCCGGCAACATGCCGATGATTTCAGAAATCACGCCGTTGATGATCATCACCAAACTAGAGCAATATGATTATGCGGGTGCCACGGCGATCGCTGTGGTGATGCTGGTGATTTCGTTTTTGTTACTGTTGCTGATTAATTTACTGCAATGGTGGAGCAACCACCGCCACGGCAACAAGTAACCCAAGCCATTTACCTCGCATTTTTTAAGTAGAACATCTATGCACACCACACAATTTCAACAATATCAGGGCAAGATCGCTTTTAAGCGCGCGACTTCTGAACCCACATGGGTTCGGTGGGGGCTGATTGGGTTGACGCTTGCATTTTTAGGGCTTTTCTTACTTGTCCCGCTCGCCGCCGTATTTGCAGAGGCTTTTCGAAAAGGCTGGGGCGTGTATTTGGCCGCGATTACCGAGGCAGACGCCCTATCGGCGATGAAGCTCACCTTGATTGCCTCGCTCATTTCAGTGCCACTCAACCTAGTGTTTGGGGTGGCGGCTGCCTGGGCCATCACCAAATTTGATTTTAAGGGCAAAAGCTTTCTGATCACGCTGATTGATCTGCCATTTGCAGTGTCACCGGTGATTGCGGGTTTGATTTTTGTACTGATTTTCGGTTTTCAGGGCTGGTTTGGTGAGTGGTTGATTGACCATGACTTGAAAGTGGTATTTGCGGTGCCTGGCATCGTTCTGGCCACTATTTTCGTGACTTTTCCATTTGTGGCGCGTGAATTGATTCCCTTAATGCAGGCGCAAGGCAAAGAGGAAGAAGAGGCTGCGCTGGTGCTCGGTGCTTCAGGCTGGCGAATGCTATGGCATGTGACGTTGCCAAATGTGAAATGGGGCCTCATTTATGGCGTCATCCTCACCAATGCACGCGCGATGGGTGAGTTTGGCGCAGTATCCGTGGTTTCTGGGCACATTCGCGGCATGACCAATACCATGCCCTTGCACGTCGAAATTTTATACAACGAATATAACTATGCTGCTGCGTTTGCGGTTGCCTCGCTGCTCACCTTGCTGGCGCTAGTCACGTTGGTTTTAAAAACATATGTCGAATGGCAGGCCTCCCGCGATGCTGCCAATATTGAAAAGGAAGTGACGGCTTAATATGAGCATTACCATTCAACAGATTCACAAAGGTTTCGGCCAATTTAGTGCCTTGCGTGATATCAATCTGCAAGTGCCCTCAGGCGAGCTGGTGGCCTTACTCGGCCCCTCCGGTTGCGGTAAAACGACCTTGTTACGCATTATTGCCGGCCTCGAATCGCCGGATAGTGGTCAAGTGTTATTTGATGGCGTGGATACCACGCACCGCGACGTGCGTGAGCGTCAAGTCGGCTTTGTGTTTCAGCATTACGCCTTGTTCCGCCACATGACCGTCTTTGAAAACGTGGCGTTTGGTTTGCGCGTGCGTTCAAAAGAAACGCGGCCGTCGAATGCAGACATCAAAAAACGGGTGCATGACTTGCTCAAACTGGTACAACTGGATTGGTTGGCTGATCGTTATCCGCCGCAATTATCCGGTGGTCAGCGTCAGCGGATTGCCTTGGCGCGTGCCTTAGCGGTCGAACCAAAAGTGTTATTGCTGGATGAGCCCTTTGGCGCACTGGATGCCAAGGTGCGTAAAGATTTACGCCGCTGGTTGCGTCGTCTGCATGATGAGTTGCATGTGACCAGTGTGTTTGTGACGCATGATCAGGAAGAAGCGCTCGAAGTCGCGGATACGATTGTGGTGATGAACCATGGGCAAGTAGAGCAGGTGGGTTCTCCACAGGCGGTATATGACCAGCCCGCTACGCCATTTGTGTACGAGTTTTTGGGCAATGTGAACGCTTTTGAGACCCCACAAGGCAAGGGTTTTGTACGACCTTATGAAATCGGCGTCAGTCGTATTGCGCAGCCCGATAGCATCGCCGGTGCCTTGACTTATGTCCACTCGGTCGGCGCATTGGTTAGACTTGAAATTAAACGCGCAGACAATGCGCAATATGTAGATGTAGAGCTTGGTCGTGAGCAGTTTAACCAGCTGAATTTTCAGCAGGGTGAAACCGTGTATTTAAAACCAACGCAGTTGCGCGTGTTCTAGCCTAGAGTGTATGTGTTTATGAGTAGGGTGGACAACTAGTTGCCCACCCTACAGGGCTGATCCTCTTCGTCATACCGGCATAGCCCGGTATCCAGTGACTTTTTACAATGTAGTCATCGACACTAGATTCCCGACTACGCGGGGAGGACAAAACGCATGGGTATATTGGGTTGCTTCCTGAATATTAGAGCTAATCAAGAAAATCTATTTTTAAAGCTTGATGCTTACAGCTTTTATGACAGATCATACGGATTAATTACGCTTAATCCTGCCGCGATATAAGGTTTTGTGACTCTAGTCGCAACGCTGAGCTCATGTGTCATCGCAATTGCGGCTATGTAACCATTTGCGGGCCCAATCACTTGACCAGCCGCACGTACTTTAGCCAGCTTTTTCCTTAGACCTGTGATGATACTAGGTCAAATGACAAAAACGACCTTCAAATAAAAGTAACACGCTTTGTTCAAGGCTGGCATTTAAAACATCTTTTCGCTTACCCGATGGTAACGCTGCAATCCCAAAACGTAGCTCAGCTAGCCCGAAAGTAGTAGGGTACAAAGTTTCAATGTGTTGTGCATTGATCCAGTTCGCTACTTTGGGGTCGGCTCTGGCTTTTAAAGGCTCAGAAATCACATTGGTTTCTAATAAAACCATTCAAAACCCATTGGCACTGAGGCTGTTTGGTCTCGCTCAATCTTAATTTCCACGCCCTCAGCCTCACGACCAATTGCCGTTAACAATGTGCCAAGCATGACTCTATGTCCAGGCCTCACTGCATTTTCTAAAAAACGTATTTCTGCCTCGGGACGGCGGTGTTTACGAGCTGCCCGCGACTTGTGTACGCGGCGTGTTTCTTCGGATAAATTTCTGACAGTGACAACAGACATACGTATGCACGCCATGAAAAACATAAAAAATGATGTTAAATTGATGATTTGATGAAAACTGGAGTAAGGACACTCACGCGTGCGAAGGAATAAAAAAACCCGCCCAAAAAACAGGCGGGTATCAGAGAGAGATTTAAAATCGTTTGCAATTCAGAGATCAGTCCGGATTATGTGGCGCAAAATATGGCCGCTTACCCATAAAATTCATTTGATGTTGATTATGTTTCATCAATTTCTTTTCAGCTTGTTCGGGGTCTTCAGCCACTAAACCAGTGCCTTCCCAAGCCTCATCAGTTTCTTTAGCCTTAACATCCGGTGCTTTGCTGTAGGGTCGCTGACCAATATGATGATTGTTATTTACACGACGAACAGTTTGCTCATTATTCGGTAAATCAGCCGCATTGCCTTGCCCCATAAGCCCAAAGGCTAATATAGTTAATAATAGTTTTTTCATTTTCTCACTCCTAAATTTTTCATAGTGCTTAGGAGGCAAATACGGGTGATACACTTTATTTTGTGCACCCTGCATGCCCCTGATTAAAAAGCGCGTTTACCAATCATGTGCAATTTTTGTGGCTCATGAACGCTCGCACGCCCATTATTACTATCCACCACCAGTGTTGCTCCTACCCAGGATTGCTCACTGTCAGCTTTGGCAATCACTGGTTGAGCATAGGGACGCTTGCTTAAAAATTGTTGGGCAGTCTGTGTTTTTTCAATACCACCATTCTGTTCCACCGCAACCACTTGGGTAGCCAGAATAAAACCACTTACTAAAGCAATTGCAGAAATAACGTTACGCATGATCGTTCTCCTATCTGTTAATCAATGTGATGACAATTTGTTAAAACTTTGTTCAATCACGATGCTTTGCATTATGCGCGGTGATTTTCTATAAATCGTCTATAGATATAGGTAGGGTGGTATATACCAAACGGCATACTTGGATTGATTCGCGCATAAGAAAAGCGGGGGCTAAGATGAACTAATTTCTAGTCTCAATACGGATATACGGAGGATAATGGCGTTGCTACAGGGTAGCTTCCGCTGTGCAAAGCGCATTGTTATCACATTAAAACCGTTGCTTATGGTAAGTGATTACCGTAAAAACTAACTTGCTTCATGAGACTTTGTACGGCTGGAATGCAGTATTCCATGAATTCGTGAGGGGTTGAACGCAAGCGCAACCAATTGCCCGGCTTACAGGACTATTTTGGGCTTTGAAACTTAAGATGTCTGTTTTGCCACCGAAGTGAATTTGATGGCTTTTTTAAAAAGGTCATGCTCTAGCTTTAGCTGGGCGTCGGCTTTGTGTTTCAGCATTACGCCTTGTTCCGCCACATGACGGTCTTTGAAAATGTGGCGCTTGGTTTGCGCGTGCGTTCAAAAGAAACGCGGCCGTCGAATGCAGACATCAAAAAACGGGTGCATGACTTGCTCAAACTGGTACAACTTGATTGGTTGGCTGATCGTTATCCGCCGCAATTATCCGGTGGTCAGCGTCAGCGGATTGCCTTGGCGCGCGCCTTAGCGGTCGAACCAAAAGTGTTATTGCTGAATGAGCCCTTTGGCGCACTGGATGCCAAGGTGCGTAAAGATTTACGCCGCTGGTTGCTTCGTCTGCATGATGAGTTGCATGTGACCAGCGTGTTTGTGACGCATGATCAGGAAGAAGCGCTCGAAGTCGCGGATACGATTGTGGTGATGAACCATGGACAAGTAGAGCAGGTGGGTTCTCCACAGGCGGTATATGACCAGCCCGCCACGCCATTTGTGTATGAGTTTTTGGGCAATGTGAACGCTTTTGAGACCCCACAAGGCAAGGGTTTCGAATTTTACAACGGCTTTTATACTCAATAAAACAGGCGAGCCTATTGAATCGCCTGTTTTTTGCCGATTGCAATCAGCATTTGCTGACGCTGCTGCTAGTGTTGATTAAACCTTGGCCAACGCTTGTTCTAGATCGGCAATCAAGTCATCAATGTGTTCAATACCGACCGATAAGCGCACCATGTCTTCGCTCACACCCGCCCGGGCGAGCTCATCCGCGTTCAGTTGTCGATGCGTGGTGGTGGCTGGATGGCAGGCCAGACTTTTGGCATCGCCAATATTGACCAGCCGCGTGAATAACTGCAAGGCGTCAATAAAGCGTGTGCCACCGGCTTTTTCGTCTTGCACGCCAAAAGACAAAATACCCGATGCCTGACCGCTGAGATATTTTTTCACCAGCGCGTGGTCTGGGTGATCTGGCAGTCCGGCGTATCTAACCCATTTGACCTTGGGGTGCTGTTGGAGAAAATGCGCCACGGCCAAGGCATTGCTGCTGTGCCGTTCAATACGCAATGGTAAGGTTTCTAGTCCCTGCAAAATCAAAAAGCTATTAAACGGACTAATCGCCGCACCGGTATTGCGTAAAGGCACCACACGCGCCCTTGCAATGTATGCCGCGGCGCCTAATGCCTCGACATAGTTGACGCCGTGATAACTTGGGTCTGGCGTATTCAGACTGGAGAATCTGCCTGCATGTTCGCCCCAGGGGAATCGGCCACTATCGACGATGATCCCGCCAATTGAATTGCCGTGACCGCCGATATATTTGGTCAGAGAATGCACGACAATGTCTGCGCCATGCTCAAAGGGTCTCGCCAAAATTGGTGTCGCCACCGTATTATCAACGATGACTGGCACGCCATGTTTGTGTGCCGCTGCGCTGATCGCAGCCAGATCCACCACGTTACCCAGTGGGTTGCCTATTGTCTCGGCAAACACCAGCTTGGTGCGATCGTCTATCAGTTTTTCTAATGCAGCGGGATCGCGATAATCAAAAAATCTAACTTCTATGCCTTGCTTAGGTAAGGTGTGGGCAAATAGATTATAAGTGCCGCCATACAGCGTAGAGACCGAGACAATATTGTCGCCTGCCTCGGCGATTGTTTGAATGGCATAGGTGATGGCTGCCATGCCGGAGGCCAATGCCAATGCGCCAATGCCGCCCTCGAGTTGTGTGAGACGCTCTTCAAGCACGGCGGTGGTCGGATTCATGATGCGGGTGTAAATATTGCCTTGCACCTTCAGATCAAACAAGTCTGCACCATGCTGCGTGCTATCAAAGGCATATGAAGTGGTTTGATACAAAGGCACGGCCACCGCTTTGGTCGTTGGGTCAGGTTGATAACCGCCGTGAATAGAGATGGTTTCTTGCTTCATGTCGTCGCACTCCTGCTGATATTGATCGAACAGGCAGTATAAACCTGCTGCTGAGAGCGGTTTATAACATTTCATGGATGACTTATAACCGTTTTCGATATGCGGCTGCGATGCCTGCGGCTGACTTACAAATCTGGAATAAGATGGCCCAGCTTGTGTGACTTCGTTTGTAGGTATTTGAGATTTTCGTGGGTGGGCGTGGTTAATAAAGGCACTTGTTCAGCAATACTGATACCAAGCGCTTGTAAGGCCGCGCGTTTGTCCTGATTGTTAGACAATAGGCGAATACGCTGAATGTCAAAAAATGCCAACATATCCGCTGCGGCCTCATAACTCCGTGCATCGACTGGTAGCCCGAGCGCTTCATTCGCTTCCACTGTGTCTAGGCCTTGGTCTTGCAGGGCATAGGCGCGCATTTTATTGGTCAGCCCAATGCCACGGCCCTCATGATTTTTTAAATACAGAATCAGCCCGTGGCCAGTTTCTTGAATCAGGCGCTGGGCGTGGTGTAATTGCTCGCCGCAGTCGCAGCGGGTGGAGCCAAAGATATCGCCAGTCAAGCACTCGGAATGCACTCTCACCAGCGGTGCCTCTGCACGCTGCACTTCACCACATGCCAGCGCAATATGCTCCAGCCCATTACGGCGATCGCTAAAAACATGAATATCAAACGTTCCAAATTGGGTTGGTAATCTGGCGCTTGAAGTGTGGGATAAGAAGAGCATTGGATGACCGGTTCGGCTAAAAGGCTAGGGTAATATTGTAGCGGTTGTGCGCTTTTTAAAGTACCAACATACAATTAATCTGTGTTGTAAAGACGACCGCCTGTTTTTAACCATGAAAGCTATTGATAGCCTGGCAGTTGCAAATTGGGTTGATGTTGTTTGAGTTGCGTAAAGAGCCAGCGCGTTTCAAGTAATATCCATACGCGTAACATGGCCTCCATTGGGTCGAATGGTTTGGTCAAAAAGTCTTTGGCACCCAAGGCTAACGCCTTACGCCGCGTGGCAATGGTTGCATCGGCGGTGAGCACTAACACGGGTAGATAGTCATGTTGGCCCACATGATGAGAGAGCTGGTCGAGCACGGCAAACCCATCCAGCACTGGCATCATCAAGTCAAGCAGAATCAGGTCTGGTTGAAACGCATTGACCAGATCCATGGTTTTGGTGGCGTCTGAGGTGCTGATGACCTGTTCAAAACCTTCCTTGGTGAGTAGCGTTTCCAGCAACCTTAGGTTGGCTTCTGCATCATCGATGATTAAAATTTTTGAGCTACGCAGTTGTTCAATATTCATAAGGGGGACTCCGGCAGGAGTTTTAACAGTAGCTGATTGAAGGCGGCAACATTAATCGGTTTAGTAAAATAATGCGCGATGCCCAGTGCGTTTAAGCGTTGTATGGTCTCTGGCAGCGCGTCGGCGCTAAGTACAATAATGGGCATTTGTTGCAACTGGGTCCGGCTGGATTGAATGTGGTGGATCAAGGATTCACCTGAGCCATCCGGCAAGTTGAGGTCCAAAAGTAGCAAGTCTGGCTGCATATCTCTCAACCATACCAGACTCTCTTGGACACTTGCGGCAAGATGGAGTTTAAGGTGACGGTGCTTACTCATCATGGCCTCAATCAAGGCCTGATTGCTCTGGTTATCTTCGACGTAAAGCACATGGCGTTTGCCAGCACTTTTGGCGGCCGCGCGTATGATAGGCACGGCTGCCTGCGCGGTTGTGTCTGGCCGGATTGCGGCTATTTCAAGCGTCTCAGGCAAACTGAACCAGAATAGGCTTTTGTCTTCTGCCACCCCAATTTCACCGCCCATGGCATCGATCAGTTGTTTGCTAAGTACCAAACCTAAGCCAGTGCCCTCAATGACGGTGCGCTCTGCCCCCAACCGGTCAAAAGGCGTAAACAAGCGAGAGCGCAATTGTGCGGGGATACCTTTGCCGGCATCCTCGATATCAACGCGAACCTTGCCCTGCTGACGATAAGCATGAAACCGCACCTTGGTGCTATCCGGGCCGTATTTCAGCGCGTTTGCCAGTAAGTTCAAGATCACCTGCAACAATCGCTGCCGATCGGCACGCACAAATAAATCATCCTCAAACTGGGTGACAATCGTCATGTCACGTACTTTCTCCAGCGGTTTTAAATAATGGTAGGCCTCCTCAAGCAGCTGGTTCAGCGCCAGCACCTCCATCGACATACCGATATCGCCGCTCTCAATACGCGAGATATCCAACACCTCATTGATTAGTTTCAACAAGTGTTGGCCAGCATTGTGGATTAACGCCGCACTGTCTTTTTGCCGGCCCTCAGGCAAATCGTTTTCAAGAATTTGTGCAAAGCCTAAAATGGCATTCAACGGCGTGCGCAGCTCATGGCTAGTGCGCGATAAAAAATTACTTTTTGCCGCACTCGCTTCTTCTGCTTCAACCTTGGCTAAATGGGCCTCTTGCGCGCTTTGCGTGAGCAATCGTGAGGCATGTTCTAATTCGCTGGTCAGTTGTCCTAATTCGTCCCGGCTAATGCTGGGTAACGCCAATGGTTCGCCTTTGACTAAATGATTCGCGCTATCACGGATGGTTTTCACCCGCGTGACGATGGTCTGCGTAAACAGCCAAACGCCAATTAGTGAACCCACGACACCTGCAATCACCGCCATTAATGTAATCCGTAAGTTACGTTTGCGTTCGTAAATTACTTCTTTTTTGTCTTGATTAACAATCGCAGACTCGCGCAAGCTCATCTTGTTTAGATGACTGCGTAATTGATTCAACGCATTGCCTTGTGAGCTAAATTTACGAATGAGGGCTTCATCGGCCTCTTTTTGACGATGGCTGGCGAGCACGGCCAAATCGTCAAGATTTTTGGCGACCAGCGGATGGATGACTTGTAATAAATGTTGTTGTGATTGGTCGTCCAGATTATGTTCTAGCGAATTCAACAGATTGGGCATGCTTTGCTTCGCACTCTCATAGCCAGACAAAAACTGGCGATTGCCGGTGAGCAAAAAATCGCGCACACCGGTGGAGGCTTCGAGTAACAAGGTTTGCAAGGTTTGGATATCCTGCTGGATTTGTAGCGCATTTTGTACGCGTCTTTCAAGTAAAGCGGCTTGTTGTTCGCTTTCAAAAATCAATGCCAGTGAGGCTAGCAATACGGTTAACGGCAAGGCATTTAACACGATGCCCTTCGTGGTTAATGACAAATCCTGCCACAGTCGATTCATCCGGCTGGTGAGTTGCTGCAAAGGATTGAATGCGCGATTCATGCGTTATAAACCCTCACTCTTGAAT
The DNA here is from genome assembly GCF_006363955.1 of Methylophilus medardicus. Taxonomy (GTDB): domain Bacteria; phylum Pseudomonadota; class Gammaproteobacteria; order Burkholderiales; family Methylophilaceae; genus Methylophilus; species Methylophilus medardensis. The sequence goes on along the minus strand of NZ_CP040948.1, from coordinate 1,598,317 downwards.
CCTGCCTCTACCGCTTTGACGGCAGCCTGGGTACGGTCATTCAAATCTAGTTTGCTTAAAATGCGCTCAACGTGAATCTTAACCGTGCCTGGCGAGATGCCCAATTTGAGCGCTAGCGCTGCATTACTGGCGCCGGAGGGGAGTAGTGCAAATACCTCGCGTTCACGCGGAGTAAGTTTTTGCAGGGCACTGTCATCAATCACATGCTGACTGTTTGGCTGACCCTGCAAGGCGAAACCTATTAGACCGCAGGCGCTATGAAGCACTTGCAAACTCGCTGCGCTTAATGGGTTGCCGGTCATTAACCCTAGCAATCCCACCGCGCGTTGCTGACAGGCGATGGGCAGGTGATAGCAGTGCAACACAGATTGCTCCACTGTAGTGACTGTCCACAAGCTGGGCACAAATTGGGTATGGGCCTCAAAGCGTATCGGTTCTTTCAGCCATTGTCCCAGAGCGCCCAGCATCGGCACGCGAGCACCCACCGGAAACGTCTTGCCACGCTGCGCCAGCATTTTTAGCGCACCGGCATGCTGCTGGCTGATCAAGCCGTGTGCCGCGCCAAACTGCATGCATAGTTCATCCAGCAGCCATTGCAACAGCGCTTCTGACCACCCATGCATGAACAATTTCTGGCCCAGACGTTCAAACAAACGGTCATGTGCCAGTTGCACTTGGCTCTGTTTGAGCGCGTTTCGCAGCGCAAATGCGCTCTCGGTAGAAGGAGGTAGGTTATTTTGCATATGCCGTTTAGTATATACCGAACTACCTATATTGGTAGATTTTTTGTTGTCAGAACATGGGCAAAATGCAATCCATGGTGAATGCATTGAGATTGAAAGCATTCAGAAACGACAGTCAACGGACTACTTAAAGGAGAACAAATATGCGTACATTTACTACTGCGGTAACCATGATCTTAGGCTTGAGCTTTGGCGTGGCAGTACAAGCGTCTGAAAACAATTCTGGTGAAAAAGTGCAGAATGTCCATCACGTACATTTTCTGGGTAAGCGCCCTTATCAGCCTGTGGTGTTGGCCAAGGCCGACGCTGAGCAAGCTTGGGTAGGTGCTACACTAAGAGTAGACCAAACGAATACCCAACAAGTGCTGAAAATGCATGCACTTGGCAAGCGCGCTTTCTAGTCAGAGTTGTGTAAGCTAATGTCGACATAATCAACGTGCAATTCATAAAACTGTAACTATAAATGAATAATGTAGGAGCGAGAAATGTGTAAATTTTTGTTGGCACTATGGGTAACATTTGGTTTAATGTCTTATGCGCAGGCTGAAGAGTCAGTAGAGCAGGAGTCGGTTGTGAACCAGATGCATCAAAACCACTTTTTGGGTAAGCGTCCTTACGCGAAAGCACCCATCGCCAAGCAAAATCCGGATGAAAAATGGGTTGGGGCTGGCATTGTGACTGACAAACCGGAACCAGGTTTTGATAAGCACCAGCAGATGCGTCTGAATTTTATTGGCAAGCGTCCTTACACGGCGGGCAGCTCGGCAGATTAAAATAGTTTGCCCTAGGCTGATCAACCACCCTCAACCCCGCAACATTGCGGGGTTTTGTGTGTGAAAATGGCAACCTATACAATTAAAAAAATATAACGATTATTTTATGTGTGAAGGATATAAACGATGTCAAGCACGTTGCAAGACTCTGGTTCACTAGCGTTTTTTAAGCATATCAATCGAGACTTGCCTGCCTCGATTGTGGTGTTTTTTGTGGCCTTGCCACTATGTTTGGGCATTGCGCTTGCATCAGGTGCTCCCTTATTTTCCGGGGTCATTGCCGGCATCATCGGCGGCATTGTGGTCGGCTTTGCCAGCGGTTCGCAACTGGGGGTGAGTGGCCCGGCAGCGGGGCTGGCGGTCATTGTTTTGGCAGCCATTGGCAACTTAGGCTCTTATGAAGCGTTTCTGGCCGCTGTGGTGTTGGCGGGTCTGTTCCAGTTTTTATTAGGCCAATTTAAAGCGGGATTTATTGCGTATTTCGTGCCGTCTTCGGTGATCAAAGGCATGTTAACCGGTATTGGCTTATTGATTATTTTAAAGCAGATACCACACGCGTTTGGTTACGATGCCGACTTCGAGGGCGACGAAGCGTTTGAAGAGGGCAGTGGGCACAATACGTTTACAGATATTTTACAAGCGTGGGATTTGCTGACGCCCGGCGCTATTTTAATCGCCGTGGTTTCGTTTGTGATTTTGATTCTGTGGGACAGTGTGCTCACCAAAAAACACCGCGTGTTCCAACTATTGCAAGGGCCGATTGTGGTGGTGTTGGTCGGTATTGCGCTGAACTTGGCTTTTGTGAATCAATGGCTGGACTTTAAACTGGATGCTTCACAAATAGTCAGCTTACCGGTGGCGAGCAGTATCGGTGACTTTGCCAGTTTTTTTACCCACCCCGATTTTAGCCAGATGACGCAACCGCTGGTGATTAAAACGGCGTTGGTGATGGCCATTGTGGCCAGCTTAGAAACGCTGTTGTGTGTTGAGGCCACTGACAAGTTAGATCCATCAAAAAGGATTACCCCCACTAATCGTGAACTCAAAGCGCAAGGCCTGGGCAATATGGTCTCTGGTTTGATCGGCGGTTTGCCGATCACGCAAGTGATTGTGCGCAGCAGTGCCAATATTACTTTTGGCGCACAAACTAAACTGTCTGCTATTTTGCACGGTTTTTGGTTGTTGTTAAGTGCAATGACCATTGCGAGTTTTTTGAATTTGATCCCACTGGCTAGCTTAGCCACTATTCTGATTATGGTGGGTTACAAACTGGCGAAGCCTAGCCTGTTTAAACAGATGTATGCGCTCGGCTGGGAGCAGTTCATACCGTTTATCGTCACCATTGTGGCCATCGTCTTCACTGATTTGTTGACTGGGATTGGTTTAGGTCTGGTGGTGGCTGTATTTTTCACTTTACATCACAGCTACCGCAACTCGCATTACATCAAACAAACACGCTCTACTGAAGAGGGTAAAGAGGTTTATCACCTGGTGCTGGCAGAAGAAGTCTCGTTTTTTAACAAAGCGAGCATTCTGGAGGTGCTTGATAGCATACCCGCTAACAGCAAGGTGGTGATTGACTGCACCAGCAGTAAGTCCATCGCTTATGATGTGGTGGAGTTTATTCATGACTACCAGCAACATGCAAAATTAAAAAATATAGTGGTGGAGACCATTCAATTCAAACCACCCAAACATTTATTGGGGCACTAGCTTCATCCCCTAGCATTCATAATAATTATTTGACAGAGGTTACATATGTACAAACACCCTTTACTCGACCGTGAAAAAATGACCCCACGTGAGGCATTGGATATTTTAATTGAAGGTAATCGCCGTTTTGCCAACGACCGTGAGCAAGACAAAGACTTCAAAAGCCTGATTCAAATTACCAAAGATAAACAACATCCTTTCTCTTCATTTTTAAGCTGCAGCGATTCGCGTGCCCCGGTCGAGTTGTTATTTGACCAAGCACTGGGCGATGTATTCAGTGTGCGATTGGCAGGCAATATTGCCTCAGACAAAGCCATTGGCAGCCTTGAGTTTGCGAGTAAATACCTAGGCAGCAAACTGATCGTAGTCATGGGGCATAGTTCATGTGGTGCGGTCAAAGCCGCTTGTGATGACTTTAAGGACGGCCACATCGGCGAGATTATTAATTTGATCAAGCCAGCGATACGTCATGAAAAAACCATCACGGATGCCGACCAACGCAACTCAAAAAATAGCGATTTTGTTGAGAAAATTTGCGCGTTAAACGTCAAGTATCAGATCGATACGATTATTCGTTGCAGTGATATTGTGGACGATATGCTGCAAAGCAAGCAGATCGGTATAGTGGGCGCCGTCTACGATATCTCAAACGGTAAAGTAAATTTCCTCGAAGATACTTTTATCGGTTAAGCATGGCACTGTTCGCATAAAAAAAGCCGATGCTTGCATCGGCTTTTTTGTGCACCATGGAGGCTTTCAGCCCTAGTGCTGGCCCTCTTTGGCCAGGTTGATGCTGTATTTCGGAATCTCCACCGTTACATCTGCGCTTTGTATCACCGCCTGGCAAGAAAGTCGTGACTGCGGGGTAAGACCCCAAGCACGATCGAGCATATCGTCTTCATCCTCTTCGATGTCATTCAGCGTGTTAAAGCCCTCGCGCACCACGATGTGACAGGTCGTACAGGCGCACACGCCGCCACAGGCATTATCGATATCGATGTCATTTTTTAACAGCGCATCGCAAATGGAGGTGCCTTGTGCCACTTCAATCACTGCGCCTTGCGGGCAGAGTTCGGCATGCGGTAATACAGTAATTTTTGGCATATTATAGTTCCAGTGAATCTAGGTTTTTACCCGCAAGCGCCTTTTGCACCGAGGCGTCCATGCGTCTGGCGGCAAAGTCTTCTGTGGCATGGTTGAGTGCGTCGCTTGCCTGGTTAATTGCATGGCTGTCTGTGCCCTGACATAAGGTTTTTAGGGCTGCGATGTGCTGACGAATTGTTTCATTTTCATCGCTGCTTAATAGATGCTCGCCATCTTCGGTGAGCGCTGCCTCAATCGCTTCAATGAGACGTTGCGCGTCAACCACGGCCTCTCGCAACATGCGGGCGGCTTTATCGCTCTCAGCGGCACCGAAGGAGTCTTTAAGCATAGTGGTGATTTGATCTTCGCTCAGACCATAAGATGGTTTGACCGTCATGTTGGCTTCGACACCGTTGGTTTGCTCGCGCGCGGTGACCGATAATAAGCCGTCAGCATCGACTTGAAAGGTGACGCGAATGCGCGCTGCGCCTGCGGCCATCGGTGGAATACCACGCAATTCAAAGCGTGCCAAAGAGCGGCAGTCTGAGACCAGTTCCCGCTCACCTTGCACGACGTGAATCGCCAATGCGGTTTGACCATCTTTATAGGTGGTGAAATCTTGTGCCCGTGCAATCGGCAAGGTTGAGTTACGCGGAATGACTTTTTCGACCAAGCCACCCATGGTTTCAAGACCTAGCGATAGCGGCGTCACATCCAGCAACAACAGATCTTCATCGCTGCGGTTGCCTGCCAGCACATTGGCCTGAATGGCCGCGCCGAGGGCGACTACTTTGTCGGGATCAAGATTCGTTAATGGTTCTTGCTCAAAAAAAGCCTGTACCGCATGGCGAATATGCGGCATGCGTGTAGCGCCTCCAACCAACACCACGCCTTTGATGTCACTGATGCTTAATCCTGCATCGCGCATTGCTTTTCGCGTGGGACTCAGCGTTTTGTTCACGAGATGCTCAGTCAACGTCACAAATTGGCTGACGGATAAGGTTTCGTCGACCAAGGCGCCATTACTTAATTTACAAACAATATTTGCTTCATGATTATCGGTGAGCCATTCTTTGGCCTGACGTGCTTTGGTCAGCAATAAGCGGGTGTCTTCTTCGCTGAGTGGCTTAAAGTCGCTGGTCTTGAGCCGCACTTGGTCGAGTACCCAGCAAAAAATGCGGTGATCAAAGTCGTCACCGCCGAGAGCGGAGTCGCCATTGGTTGCCAATACTTCAAACACCCCTTTGCTCAAGCGCAAAATAGAAATATCAAACGTGCCACCGCCTAAGTCATAAATAACATAGACACCCTCAGCCGCATTGTCCAGCCCGTAGGCGACTGCTGCGGCTGTGGGCTCATTGAGCAAGCGCAATACATGCAAGCCAGCCAGACGCGCAGCATCTTTGGTTGCCTGACGTTGTGCATCATCAAAATATGCCGGTACGGTAATCACCGCGCCGGTCAACTCACCGCCGAGTGCTTTTTCTGCGCGAATCTTGAGTGTTTTTAAAATGTCAGCTGATATTTCTACTGGGCTTTTTAAACCTGCGCGGGTGTTGAGTTCAAGCATGCCTTGCGAGCGATCATTTTCAACAAAATGATAAGGAATATGCGCCCGGTCAGTGATATCGTGCAAAGCACGACCCATAAAGCGTTTGACCGAAACGATCGTGTTGACGGGGTCCAGGCTTTGCGCAGCCTGCGCCTCATGACCAACCACGACGTCGTGCTCTAGATAGCGCACCACAGAAGGCAGCAATGCATGCCCGTGCTCATCATGTAATACGGTGCTCATCCCACTGCGCACCGTGGCCACCAGCGAGTTAGTCGTGCCTAAATCAATGCCGACAGCCAGCTTGTGTTGATGCGGGGCAGGGGATGCGCCAGGTTCAGAAATCTGTAATAGGGCCATGAAACTCTAATCTTCCAACTGAGCGATTAGTTGATTCACATCTTCACTCACTTTGTCTATAAAGCGCAATTTGCGCACGGTCAGTGCAGCTTGCGTCGGGTTCTCTACGATCTCACTTTCAATGTCTTGCTGCAATGCTTTTGCCTGCTGCCGCATGTCGGTGAGCAACAACTCCAAGGCGGCAACATCTTTGCTCAATTTCGCTTCATCCATCGCCTCACGCCATTCCATTTGCGCCATTAAAAAATCTGTAGGCATGGCCGTGTTGTTCTCTTCGTCCGTTTCAACGCCCTGCAGTTGAAGCAGGTAGCGCGCACGGGCAGTGGGCTGTTTTAGCGTCAGATAGGCTTCGTTAGCCAAGGTCGCCATTTGCATAGACTGCATGCGTTCTGCAGGCGATGCGTTCACAAATTTATCTGGATGCACTTCCGCCTGTAACTGACGGTATTGGCGATCTAGCAATGCGAGATCTACCGCAAACTGTTGCGGTAGCTGAAAGAGGGCGAAATAGTTTTGCATATTCTATCGATGGCAAACACACTGCTTGTGTGCAGGTAGAGGCCGCAACGCGTTAAACGGTAAAGGATTCGCCGCAGCCGCACTCATCTTTCACATTTGGATTGTTGAACTTGAAGCCTTCGTTCAACCCTTCTTTGGTGAAGTCGAGTTCGGTGCCATCGATGTATACCAAGCTTTTTGGATCGACAATGACCTTAATGCCATGGCTTTCAAACGCAATATCTTCGTCCAGCATTTCATCAACGAATTCTAAGGTGTAGGCCATGCCTGAACAGCCGGTGGTTTTGACGCCCAGACGCAAACCTAGGCCTTTGCCACGGTTTGCCAAGAACTTTTCAACACGGTTGGCTGCGGTCTCAGTCAGGGTAATCGCCATCTTAGTGACCTTGTTTGGATTTCAAGTCAGCAATCGCAGATTTGATCGCGTCTTCAGCCAGAACTGAACAGTGAATTTTAACTGGCGGTAATGCGAGCTCTTCCGCAATGGCCGCGTTTTTGATTTCTTGCGCCTGGTCCAGGGTTTTCCCTTTTAACCATTCGGTGACCAGTGAGCTGGAGGCAATAGCAGAACCACAACCATAGGTTTTAAATTTGGCGTCTTCAATCACACCCGCATCATTCACCTTGATTTGCAATTTCATGACATCGCCACAGGCTGGCGCGCCGACCATGCCGGTGCCTACATTTGGATCGCTTTTGTCCAAAGAACCGACATTACGTGGGTTTTCATAGTGGTCTAATACTTTATCTGAGTAAGCCATAGTGTTGCTCCTATCCATTCAATCGCGACAAACGAGCGCTTGTCGCTTTGCCGTACCTAAAAATAACGCCTATTTTGCGTGTATTTCAACGCGGATTGCACAAATATGCTGCTTGGGCGATCCGCGCCTAATATTGCTAGTGTTCTGCCCATTCTACTTTGGACAAGTCGACGCCATCTTTGAACATTTCCCATAATGGTGATAGTTCACGTAATTTATCAATTTTGCTCTTTAATAAATCAATGGTGTAATCTACATCAGCTTCGGTAGTAAAACGGCCGATGCTAAAGCGAATCGAGCTGTGCGCCAGTTCGTCAGAGCGTCCTAACGCGCGTAACACATAGCTTGGCTCCAGGCTTGCAGAAGTACAGGCAGAGCCTGAGGAGACCGCGATATCTTTAATTGCCATGATCAGCGATTCGCCCTCAACATAGTTAAAACTGACGTTAAGGTTGTGCGGAACGCGATGATCAAGATCACCATTGACATAGGTTTCTTCAATTTGCATCAAGCCATTGAGTAAACGATCGCGCAACATGCGGATCCGCTCATTTTCGCTGGCCATTTCTTCACGTGCGATGCGGAAAGCCTCGCCCATGCCGGCAATTTGGTGTGTCGCTAACGTGCCTGAACGCATACCACGCTCATGACCACCGCCGTGCATTTGTGCTTCAATACGGATACGCGGTTTGCGACGGACATACAATGCACCGATGCCTTTGGGGCCATAAGTTTTGTGTGCAGAAAAACTCATCAAATCGACGGGCAGCGTTTCAAGGTCGATGATCACTTTACCGGTGGCTTGTGCGGCGTCAACGTGAAAAATCACATTGTTCGCGCGGCACACGTCGCCTAATGCGGTCATGTCTTGGATGACACCGATCTCGTTATTGACCATCATGATTGAGGCCAGCACAGTGTCGGGCCGAATCGCAGCCTTGAACTTTTCAAGACTCAGCAGGCCATCAGGCTCTGGTTGCAAATAAGTGGCCTCAAAGCCTTCTCGCTCTAATTCACGTACTGCATCCAAAACGGCTTTGTGCTCGGTGGCCAGCGTGATGATGTGCTTGCCTTTGCTCTCGGCATAAAAGTGTGCAGCCCCTTTAATGGCCAAGTTGTTCGATTCGGTGGCGCCTGACGTCCAAACGATTTCACGCGGGTCGGCATTGACCAATCTTGCGACTTCTTCACGTGCTTCTTCTACCGCGTGCTCAGCCGTCCAACCATAGGGATGGCTACGCGAAGCAGGGTTGCCAAAATCTTCGGTCAGGTAAGGAATCATTTTTTGCGCAACACGTGGGTCTACCGGCGTGGTCGCAGAGTAATCCAGATAAATTGGCTTTCTTTCAGACATATCTCATGCTCTTTCCATTAAAGTCTTATGCCGCTACGGCACTTAATCCCTTCAGACGTTGCACTTGTTGTTGCAACGCTGCCACAAACTGTGTGATTTCATCACTGGTATTGCTGTCGCTCAAACTGACACGTACCGCACCACGCGCTAGGTCTGGCGCCACGCCCATCGCCAGTAACACCTGACTGGGCTCAGTGCTGTCACTCGCGCAGGCCGAGCCGCTAGCGACCGCAAAGCCGGCTTTATCCAGCGCTGTGACCAATGTTTCACCTTCGATATTTGGTATTGCAAAAAAACTGGTATTGCTTAAACGCACTGCTTTTGCTGCAAAAATGGTTGCCCCCAGTTTGTGTAACCCTGCCTCTAGCTGTTGGCGCAGGCCTTGCACTAAAGTGCTACGACTGCTTAGGCTCTGCATGGCCAGCTGTGCGGCACGAGCGAAGCCGACGATGCCGGCAACATTTTCAGTGCCACTGCGTAGGCCGCGTTCTTGGCCACCGCCGTGCAACAAAGGCGCAATGTCTACACGCTTATCTATAATCAATGCACCCACCCCAATCGGGCCACCAATTTTGTGGCTTGAAAGGGTCATCGCATGTACACCGAGTGCTTGCATGTCGACCTCAATTTTGCCAAATGCTTGGACTGCATCGCTATGCAACAGCGTGCCATGTGCTCTCGCTAGCGCGGCTAAGGTGCTCACTGGTTGAATGGCGCCGGTTTCATTGTTCGCCAGCATGACTGAGGCCAAGCCGGGTCGGGTTTGAAACGCTTGTTCTGCTTGCGCGAGATCAATCACGCCATCACTGTTGACCTTCATCTGGTTCACTTGCCAACCCTGCCACGCCAATGACTGTGCCGGGCGCGCAACGCAGGGATGCTCGATGGCACTGACTAACAGCTGACCTGGACTTAAGTTGCTGGCAATGCCTTTTATCGCAAAGTTATTTGCTTCGGTGCCGCCAGCGGTAAATATCACTTGTGACGCTTGCACGCCGACGCATTCAGCGATTTGTTTTCTGGCCAGCTCCAATGCCTCGCGCGCATTGCGGCCAAACACATGGCGGCTGGTCGGGTTGCCGGTAGGTGCGGTCAACCAAGGCAGCATCGCCTCCAGTACCTGCGGCTTTAAAGCGGTAGTACTGTTGTGATCAAAAAAAACGCTGTGGGCGGTCATGGCCAGTGCTTAAGCGGCAACCGTTGCTTCAGAGCCACATTTTCTAGGGGCGAAGACCACCGTGCCTGCGCCTTTTTTGCGCTGCATCTCAACCATGTCGCCCAAACTGACCCCTGACAAGTAATCAAGAATTTTGCCATTGAGTGATGCCCACAGTTCGTGCGTCATGCAACGACCGTCATCATGGCAATTTTCACTGCCACCGCATTGGGTGGCATCAATTTGTTCATCGACTGCCGTGATAATGTCAGAAACTGAAATGTCTTGGTGCGCTTTGGCAATTCGATAACCGCCACCGGGACCACGCACACTGGACACCAAGCCCTGCTTGCGTAGACGGCTGAACAATTGTTCGAGGTAAGAAAGCGAAATGCTTTGGCGCTCGCTGATACCGGCCAACGTGACAGGCTTGTCCGCTTCGTAAAGCGCAATATCTAGCATTGCGGTGACAGCAAAACGGCCCTTGGTGGTTAATCGCATCTTTGAATGCCCCTTTAAAACAGAGTGAAATAATATAATAACCTACTGTTTTAGTCAATTATTGCGTCTGAAAAGTTCAGGGCATCGCTGCAGATATTTTGAGGCCAGAAATACGGGCGGTTCAGGGACGATTATTCTGGCTTTTTGGCAAAGGCCTCGCCGACGTTGCTATCTGTTTCAGCATCGCTAAGCTTGGCTAGTTGTGCTTTGAGTGTTGCGAGTTCAGCCTCTTGTTGATGCGCATGATCTAAGAGGCCATTAATGGCCTTGATCATCGGATCGTTTTCATCGTTGCCGACAGCATAGGCATTAAAGCCCATTTTTTGTGCTGCGTCTTGACGTTGCTTGGCTTTTTCTTCTTCAAGAATGCGCGCTGGAATACCCACCGCCGTTGCACCGTCTGGCACATCTTTGACCACTACCGCATTTGAGCCAATTTTGGCGTTTTTGCCGATGGTTATTGGTCCAAGCACTTTGGCGCCGGCACCGATGACCACGCCAGATTCTAGGGTGGGATGGCGTTTGCCTTTATTCCAGCTGGTGCCGCCCAAGGTGACGCCATGATACAACGTACAGTCATCACCAATAATGGCGGTTTCACCAATCACCACCCCCATGCCGTGGTCAATAAATACGCGGCGGCCAATAGTGGCCCCCGGATGAATTTCAATACCGGTCATGAAGCGAGCAAAATGCGAGAGTGCGCGACCTAACCAGTAGAAACGATGGCCCCATAAATAATGACTCAATCGATGCAGAATCAGGGCATGCACACCGGGGTAGGTGGTTAGAATTTCGAAATGGGTACGTGCGGCCGGGTCGCGGTCAAACACAATCGAAATATCTTCTTTGAGGTGTTTAAACATGCGCGCATTATGCCACTAACTTTGGGTCACGTCTAAAGCGCAGTTGCTTGCGCGACCTCCGTTTTAATATTTATCGTGTTTTTTCGGCTGCATCGTCAGCGTCAAAATACCGCGTAACAAATTCACTTCTTCTTTTTCTAAGCGGCTACGGCCATACAAACGGCGCAGGCGTTCAAACAGCTTTTTGGGCGCGCGCGGATTAATGTAGCCGATGTGTTCTAACACCTCACGCATATGTTCGTAAAAACGCTCTAAGTCTTCTTGCGTGGCGAGATCGACCGCTTTTTCTTGGTAATGCAATGTGCCAGTGGTGAGCGCCATGCGTATTTCGTAGCACATGATCTGCACCGCTTGGGCCAAATTTAATGAAGTGTATTCGGGGTTGGCGGGAATCGTTGCCAGCACATGGCAACGATCTGCTTCGTCATTGGTTAATCCGCTCATTTCAGTGCCAAACACCAATGCGATTTCGCTGTGCATGGCAACAGACTTCACTTCTTGTGCGGCTTCTCTCACCGTCATCACCTGCTGCGACAGCGAGCGTTCTTTGCCACTGACGCCAATGACAAACTGGCAGTCGGCAAGGGCTTGCTCTAAGGTTTCAGTCACCACTGCGGTTTCCAGCAGGTCGGCGGCATTGACGGAAAGTGATGTGGCCTCACTGCTCGGAAAATGTTTTGGTCTGACCAAATATAGTCGGTTCAGGCCCATGGTTTTCATGGCACGCGCAGTGGAGCCAATGTTGCCGGGATGGCTGGTTTGGCACAATACGATGCGGATATTTGCAAAAAGGGGAGATTCAAGGGAGGGTGACATGGGGTTATTTTGCCGTTGTGTTTGTGGCTAAGCGTGTAAAAAGCTAAAATAGCATTTTATCAGTTGAATCAAGATCACACAGCATGCATCCTATTCTCAATGTCGCCATTCGCGCTGCGCGCGAAGCAGGCAAAATCATCAACCGTGCCGCCCTGGACATCGGTGCCTTAAAAATCGAGCAAAAGGACACCAACGATTTTGTCAGCGAAGTTGACCGCAATGCCGAACAAGCCATCATTAATGTGTTAAAAGAGGCCTACCCTAAACATGGGTTTTACGGTGAGGAAAGCGGAAAAACCAATGCCGATGCAGAAAGTATCTGGATTATTGACCCGCTTGATGGCACGACTAACTTTCTGCACAACTTTCCGGCATATTGCATTTCAATCGCCTTGCAAGAAAAAGGCGTGCTGACGCAAGCCGTCATTTACGATCCAGTCCGTAACGATTTATTTACCGCCACCCGCGGCAGTGGTGCGTTTCTGAATAACCGCCGCATTCGGGTGACGCAACGGGCCAAGCTGCAAGAAGCGCTGTTGTCCACCGGCTTTCCGTTTAAAGATTTTAGTTATCTGGAAACTTATATCAATATCTTTCGGGATATGGCGAAAAAAACTGCTGGTTTGCGTCGCCCTGGATCCGCTGCGCTCGATCTGGCTTATGTCGCAGCCGGTTTTACCGACGGATTTTTTGAAATCAACCTCTCACCATGGGATATCGCTGCAGGTGCTTTAATTGTGCAAGAAGCCGGCGGGATTGTCGGTGACTTTGAGGGCAATGAAAGCTGGTTGCGTACTGGCAATATTGTGGCAGCGAACCCGAAAGTGTTCGGACAAATGCTACAGGTGATTGCGCCGCATTTGACTGAGCGGATCAAGACGCCAACCTTGGGCATGTAACTCGCGCAATGCGTTATAAAAACCCGGATCTACGCATCCGGGTTTATTTTTTGTTGTAAGATGCCTTGGCGAATGATTCTAAATTTTATCTATTCATAAAGTATTCCGGCATGTCTTTCGAAAACCATACCCCCATGATGCGCCAGTATTTGGCGCTAAAAGCACAGTATCCCGATATGCTGCTGTTTTATCGCATGGGCGACTTTTACGAGCTATTTTTTGAAGATGCCGAAAAAGCGTCACGATTGTTAGGGATTACGCTCACGCGCAGAGGGGCAAGTAATGGCGAGCCGATCAAGATGGCCGGCTTGCCTTATCACGCGGCGGAAGGGTATTTGGCCAAGTTGGCCAAAATGGGCGAGGCGGTGGCTATTTGTGAGCAAGTGGGCGATCCGGCTACTTCGAAAGGCCCAGTCGCGCGCGAGGTCACGCGAATTTTGACGCCAGGCACCCTGACGGATGCTGCCTTGCTAGATGAAACCCGCGATAACACGTTATTGTGCGTGGCCAAAGGGGAGGGCATCTTCGGGCTGGCTTGGCTAAATCTAGCCTCAGGCGAGTTTGTATTGAGTGAGATCGCGCCCGGACACTTGCCGCAAGAGTTGGAGCGGATTCATCCCGCTGAACTGGTGATCGCTGAAGATCACAGCAATGAGGTGCTGGCGCAATGGCGATGCGCGAAAAAACGCTTAGCGCCCTGGCAATTTGATTTGGATACCGCACAACGTAGCCTGACACAACAGTTTAATACGCACGATCTGGGTGGTTTTGGTTGTGGCGAAATGCCGGCGGCCATCACGGCGGCAGGCGCATTGCTCGAATATGTTAAACACACGCAGCGCACGGCATTACCGCATATTGCGGGTCTGCGCGTCGAGCAAAGCAGTCATTATCTGCAACTGGATGCAGCAACGCGTCGCAATCTGGAGATCGATACCACCATCCGTGGTGAGCCTAGCCCGACTCTTTACGCCCTGTTAAATACCACGCAAACGGCCATGGGCGCTCGTTTGTTGCGGCATTGGTTGCATCATCCTTTGCGGCATCAGCAGACCATACAACAGCGCCATCTGGCGGTGGCAGACTTGTTGCAGCAGTTTTTGGAGACTCCGCTACAACAAGCGCTGCACCCGATTGGTGACATTGAACGCATGACGACGCGCGTGGCCATGAAAACCGCCAGACCGCGGGATTTATCGGGCTTGCGTGACAGTTTATTGCAGTTGCCAGCATTGGTCGCCAGTGTGCCCGCCGCGCAATCTGCATTGCTGCAAGGCCTGCTGGCCGCGTTAGAGGCGCCCTCGGCGGCACTGCAGTTATTAGTACAGGCGATTCAAGCAGAACCCTCGGCGGTGCTGCGCGAGGGTGGGGTGATTGCAGCTGCTTACGACGCTGAGCTAGATGAGCTTCGCGCGATACAAACGGATCACGGTGATTTTTTGCTGCAGTTTGAGGCGGCTGAAAAAGCGCGTACGGGTTTGACTAACCTGAAAGTCGAATACAATAGCGTGCATGGTTTTTATATTGAAATCAGTCGCTTACAAGCAGAGAGTGCACCGCCAGAATATCGGCGCCGTCAAACATTAAAAAATGTCGAGCGCTTTATTACCCCCGAACTTAAGGCGTTTGAAGACAAGGTACTGAGTGCCAATGAGCGCGCATTAGCACGTGAAAAAATTCTGTATGAGCAAGTGTTGGTGGCCATGTCGCCCCATATTACGCATTTGCAAAAGATTGCAACCGCCGTAGCCACCCTCGATGTGCTGGCCTGTTTTACTGAGCGCGCCCGCGCCTTGGATTATGTACAGCCGCAGTTTCGTGCCGACATCGGTCTTGAAATTCTGCATGGCCGCCATCCGGTTGTCGAGAGTATTGCGCAGCCGTATGTGGCCAACGATGTAGTGCTGAATCCTTATCGCCAGTTATTGTTAATCACTGGCCCCAATATGGGCGGTAAGTCGACGTTTATGCGACAGACCGCACTGATTGTGTTGTTGGCGTATTGCGGGAGCTTTGTGCCAGCACAGCGTGCCGTGATCGGTGAGGTGGATCGCATTTTTACCCGTATTGGTGCTTCCGATGACCTGGCTGGCGGACGCTCTACCTTCATGGTTGAGATGACCGAAACTGCAAATATCCTCAACAATGCAAGCGCCAGCAGCCTGGTATTGCTAGACGAAATCGGGCGCGGCACCAGCACCTTTGATGGGTTAAGTTTGGCTTGGGCGGTGGCGAAACAACTGCTCGAAAAAAACAAGGCGCTGACACTGTTTGCCACCCACTATTTTGAACTGACGCGTATTGTCGATGAGGCCAAACATGCAGCCAATGTCCATCTGGATGCTGTTGAGCATGGCCAAGGCATTGTGTTTCTGCATAAAGTAGAGGAGGGCGCTGCCACCATGAGTTACGGCATTCAGGTCGCGCAGTTGGCGGGTATCCCAAAAGCAGTAGTGCAACTGGCCAAACGTAAACTGCAACAGCTAGAGAACCAGACGCTGACAGCCACGCCACAAAATGATTTATTTGCTAGTAATATAACGCCAGAGGAACCCCCGATGCATCCACTGGTCGCAGCGTTGGACCGTATCCATCCCGATGACCTAACGCCCAAGCAGGCCTTAGAGCTTCTTTATACTTTGAAAAAACAACTGTGAGGATTTCAGCATGCAAAAACCAGCCACCACCGAGCAAGCCATCCATGAACTGATCGCCAACCGCTGGAGCGGTCGTGCTTATGACGCAACCAAACCTTTGAGCAAAGCGCAAGTCGTGAGTTTGCTTGAAGCTGCCCGATGGGCGCCTTCGTGTTTTGGCGACCAGCCCTGGCGCTATGTTGTGTGTCACAAATCTGAAAATCTGCCCGCCTGGCAAGCGGCCTATGATTGCTTGGTACCGGGCAATCAAACTTGGGCGGTCGATGCACCACTATTATTGTTAATTTGTGCAGACAGCCTGTTCAGTCATAACGAAAAACCAAACAAATGGGCCGCTTATGATACGGGCGCTGCCACCGAAAACCTCTGTCTGCAAGCCACCGCATTAGGCTTAATGGCGCATCAGATGGGTGGCTTTGACGCGGATAAAGCCAGAGAGACTTTTAAAGTGCCAGCCCGTTATCAAATTTTGGCCATGGTCACCGTTGGTTATCAGTTAGACGAGGCTGCACTTTCAGGCGAAGTGAAAGAGCGGGAGTTGGCAGCGCGCAGCCGCAAGCCACTCGAAGCACTGTTTTTTGATGGCCAATGGCCGGCAGCCTAAGTGTTGTACAGCGCACACAATTTTTCTACTAGCCTATTTCGTGCGTAAGATTGTGTTGAGTTGTGCGTCAAGATCATTTAGGATGTATGTAAATATAATTTGTATTGAAATGATGCTTGGTGAAACAAGTGCATTTTTTGAGGAGTATCAACATGTTGATTTCATCGTTGGCAAAAACCCTGGTGGGCACTGCTTTGCTTTTGAGCGTTTCTTTTGCGCAGGCCGCAACCTACACCTTTGTCGGTGAGTGGTCAGTGCACGCTCCAGAGGCCCCAGATTGGCTTGACCCAGCGTATGAAGCCACCAATGGTCCACTCGCTTATACTGCACAAGAAGCGGCAGCATTAATTTTTGGTGGTTCAGCATCAGACTATGTCATCAGCACTGTTGATAATAATCCCTTGAACGTCAATTTCAGCGCTTGGTATGCAGTGTTAGGTTATCAAGGCACAGTGTTTGCGCAAGATTACAGTAATAAATTCGATGGTCAGTATTACGGGCCGTTGGATGCATTTAATTCCGGAAACCCTAACAACGCTGCTTCTGCGTATGTTAGAGATTATTTTGTAGCAGGCAGTAACTATGCCTTCCGCGTAACGCCAGTGCCTGAACCAGAAAATATGGGATTACTGCTGGCAGGGGTTGCGGTTGTGGGGTTAGTTCGCAGAAGAAAACACGCAGTCTGATCTTCGTTGGTCAAATACTGCTTGATACAGAAAGCCGGCTTCGCCGGCTTTTTTTGTTGTACTGCGTGATTGCTTTCCGTGATGAATTTTTTCTGGTCGCTCCGTTCGTCTGTTAAAATATACCTATAAAAACAAATTTTTGGACAGGAGATAGTATGGCGGTTGTAACATTGACCAAAGAAAATTTTAAACAAACCATTGAAAGCAATGCTTTCGTGGTGGTGGATTTTTGGGCACCTTGGTGTGACCCCTGTGTGGCTTTTACCCCCACATTCGAAGCCGCGGCAGCAAAAAATCCTGATATTGTGTTCGGCATGGTGAATACCGAAACCGATCCTGAGATTTCGGAGTACTTTGAAGTCAAACAAATTCCTGGTTTATTAGTGATTCGCGAGCGCGCAGGCATTCACGCACAAGTGGGTGAAATTGGCGCGCCAGCCTTAGATGAGATCATTAAATGGGCACGTGAATTTGATTTGACCGCCGTGCGCGAGTATTACAAAGTGGAAGATGCCAAGCAGTAATTCATAAGAGGTATTTAAAAAGGCCATGCGATGCGTGGCCTTTTTCTTTTGCGTGCTTTGCCTCTGTGCGCTGCCTTTCAGTTGACTGGCACCTTGGCTCGTGCAACCACGTTTCTTAAGACAAAGCTGGTATGCACCCCCGTGACCCCCGCAATTTTGGTGATTTTATGCAGCAATAAGTGCTGGTAGTCATCCATATCTTTCACCACTACTTTAAGCAAATAGTCCGATTGCTGTCCGGTAATCAGTAAACACTCGAGCACTTCTGCAATGTTGGTAATCTCGCGCTCAAAGTTGGCAAAGCGCTCTGGGGTATGTTGATCCATTGAAATGCCAATCAGTGCCATCAGACTCAAGCCCAGCTTTTTGGCGTCCACCAGCGCTTGATAGCCGGTAATGAGGCCTGCTTGTTCTAAAGCTTTGACGCGCCGCAAGCAGGGCGCGGCGGAGAGTCCAATGTGCTCAGCGAGCTCTTGATTGCTGATGTGACCATCGGTTTGCAAGATGGTTAAAATGGCTTTATCGAAGCGGTCTAGTTTCATTTAAATTTCACTTAATTTTAAATATTGAAATATTATTACAAAATATATTCATATATTGAAATAATATTTTTTATATTTTGCTTTTATTGAAAATTTAGCAATTTAATTTTTATGAAAAAGTCTATGATGTGTCTGGTCAACAATATATTCATGGAGTTCCGCATGCAGACACTGTCCACACAAAAATATCAGGCTTTTCCTCCGGTGGATCTTCAAGACCGCCAATGGCCAAATGCAGTCATTCGTCAGCCACCCGTATGGATGAGTACAGATCTGCGTGACGGTAATCAGTCTTTGTTTGAGCCGATGGATGCCGCTAAAAAGCTGCGTATGTTCAATATGTTGTGCAAGATTGGTTTTAAAGAAATCGAGGTGGCTTTCCCTTCAGCTTCTGATACCGATTTTAATTTTGTGCGCAGTCTGATTGAAGAAAATCATATTCCGCAGGATGTGACGATAGAAGTGCTGACGCAAGCGCGTGAGCCTCTGATCCGTCGCACCATGGCATCGGTGCGTGGTGCGCGTCGCGTGATTGTGCATATTTACAATGCGCTGTCGCCGACGTTTCGTGAAGTGGTGTTTAATATGAGCCAAGCTGAGGTAAAAGCGATGGCGGTGGAGGCCGTGTTGCTAGTGAAATCGCTGGCGGCAGACATGCCCGACACCGAAGTGCTGCTGGAATACAGCCCGGAGACTTTTACGGCCACTGAGCTGGCGTTTTCTAAGGAGGTGTGTGATGCGGTCACGGCCGCCTGGGAGGCAAGTCCTGAGCGTCAGGTGATTATCAATTGTCCGGCCACTGTTGAGGTCGCCAGTCCGAATGTGTACGCCGACCAGATCGAGTGGATGCATCGCAACCTTGCGCGCCGCGATAGCGTGATTCTTAGTTTGCATCCGCATAATGATCGTGGGACGGCAGTGGCCGCCACTGAGCTAGGCATCATGGCGGGGGCGGATCGTGTCGAGGGCTGTTTGTTTGGACATGGGGAGCGGACGGGCAATGTGGATTTGGTCACGGTGGCGCTCAATATGTTCACGCAAGGCGTGGATACTGGCCTAGATTTTTCGGATATTGATACGATTGCACGCACGGTGGAGGCATGCACACAGATTGACGTCCATCCACGCCATCCGTATGCGGGTGATCTGGTGTTCACCGCATTTTCTGGCTCACATCAGGATGCCATCAAAAAAGGATTCGCCAGTCAGTCTGCTACCGGGCGTTGGAACGTGCCTTATCTGCCGATCGACCCGAAAGACCTCGGTCGCAATTACGACTCTATCATTCGCGTGAACAGTCAGTCTGGCAAAGGCGGTGTGGCTTACTTGATGGAGCATCATTATAGCGTGGTCATGCCTAGACGCATGCAGGTAGAGTTTTCTGCAGTGGTGCAGCAATATACGGATGCGCATGGCAGTGAGGTTGGGCCTGCTGCATTGTGGCAGCTCTTTCATACCCATTATGTGGATGCTGTTGCCCCCATGACGTTGAAAGACTATCAACTGGAAACGCATGCGCAGGGCCAAGCCATTCGGATGCATATTAGCGTTGATGGTGTGCCAACGGTGATCCGTGGACAGGGCAACGGTCCGGTGGATGCGGCTATTCATGCGTTACAAAATATTGGCATGCAAGTGCAGGTGCGCAGTTTTGAAGAACGCTCACTTGGTGCCAGTGCCTCTGCTGCGGAGGCGATGGCGTGCGCCATTGTAGAGGTGGTCTGTCAGGGGCGGGTCAGTTACGGTGTGGGGATGGATACCAATATTGTCACCGCCTCGATCAAGGCCATTGTTAGCGGCATGAATCGATGCGCTGCAGCGCCCGCAGCCATGGTGAAATCCGCCTGATCAACGTCTCCTCAGGGCTTGGTAAGTCTGGTGGTGTTACCAATGCCCTGTGGTGATCAGTTGGTAAATAAAATAAACGCCAACCAACATCATGATGTAAACCGGGAGGTCACTGGCTGCGCGGCGTTGTTGGCTGCTAATGTGCGTGATATAACGATGAAACGCAATCAGCACAACTGCTGCAATAAAAGTCAGCACCCCGTTCATCGGCGAGGCAGTAAGCCACGCCCACCAATCGGCAGGGCCTTGTTCGCCACTAAATAAATGCACGGCGATACCGATCAATGCGCACAGCATCAGCCCCAAGGTAATGAGTGCTTGCAGTATTTTCCAGGCACTGTCTGGTCGGATAGTACGGTTTTTGCTATAACGATTTGGATCCATACAGCGCCCCTTTAGCAACGATCAAACACGAATCAAGCAGTGTTAGTGCTGCAGCGGTTTGCTATGCCAATTTGGCATCACCGCTTAGCTATTATTCGTGCCTATTGTAGACGGATTAGCCGGTAAATAGCTGGCCGGATCGACCGGTTTCCCTTTTTGCCGAATTTCAAAATGCAGCACCGGCGATTTGTTGTTGGCGGCGGCGGGCAAGTTGGCTAA
The DNA here is from genome assembly GCF_006363955.1 of Methylophilus medardicus. GTDB lineage: Bacteria > Pseudomonadota > Gammaproteobacteria > Burkholderiales > Methylophilaceae > Methylophilus > Methylophilus medardensis. The sequence continues at coordinate 1,577,757 of NZ_CP040948.1, read as the reverse complement.
TTTTTCGCCAGCGCTGACAAACGCACCTTCTTTAACCATCGAGTTGCCTTGGTGGGCATACACTGAAAGCAGGTTGCTATTGTGTTTGATGATAATGAGTTTGCCATAGCCACGCACATCCATGCCGCTATAAATCACCTTACCGGCACCTGCAGCGAGAATGGTTTGACCCGCATTGCCGTTAATATTCAGGCCCTTATTGGTTTGTGGGTCAAAGCCAGCGCCTACTTTACCGCTGAGTGGCCATTGCCATTGAATGTCATTATCGCCGATGGTTTCTAAGTCGATGTTACTGACCGTTTTGGGCGAATCGCTAGTGCTCGTCGCCGTCTGTTTTGGCTCGGTCGGCGCGGCGTTTGCGTCATTATTGCTGCGCATCTCCGGCCGACTGATGGCTGCGGTGACCACTTCAGCATCGTCTGGCGAACTGCTGACGTCATTGCCTTTTGTGGGGGTTGTGGCGGCATTTAATGGCTTGCTACTGAGATTCAGCACTTGTCCAATATGGATCTCGTAGGGTGCCTGTAGCTGATTGAACTCGGCAAGTTTCATGAACGGCACACCAAACTTGCGGCCGATACTATAAAGCGTGTCGCCTTTTTGCACCAGATATTGATTAGCACCCAAGGGTGTTGGTGCGGGTGTCTTGTTATCACTGGCACTTGGGCTACTCGTCACTGGTGCGGGCGGCATCGGTGAGTTTAATGCACAAGCGGTGAGGACTGAGGCTAGGGCGAATCCCGTAATGATAGAACGACATTTCATGATAAGGCGGTGCCTCCTAACAAAGGCACAAACTTCACTGGCTCTAGTGCGGTTTGTTGCACCCCTTGTGCGGTGCGCTCGATTAAATGCAAGACCTGCTCTGTGGTGCCCACCGGAATCACCATCCGACCACCGACAGCCAGCTGCTCCACTAACTCTTGCGGCACATGGCTGGCGGCTGCCGTGACCATGATGGCATCAAACGGACCGTAGTTTTTTAAGCCCAGACTGCCGTCAGCATGATCCAGTTTGACGTTGGTGCATTTTAATGTGCGCAAGTGGTTTCTCGCCTTCATCACCAACGGCCGAATGCGTTCCAGCGAATACACCTCTTGGCTAACACGCGACAACACCGCTGTTTGGTAGCCGCAACCGGTGCCAATTTCGAGCACTTTATTCAATGGTTGGCCATTGCGTAAGATTTGTGTCATTTTAGCCACTATATACGGCTGAGAAATGGTTTGGCCGTAGCCAATGGGCAATGAAACATCTTCATAGGCCCGGATAGATAAGGCCTCGTCGACAAAAATATGGCGCGGAATATCGGCCATTGCAGCGATCACCGTTTCGTCCTGAATGCCTTGTTCACGCAGACGGGTGAGCATGCGCTCACGCGTGCGAGACGATGTCATGCCTATGCCGGTTTTATTTGATGTTCTAGGAATCGCCATAATACTTAATTCTTGGCTTGCAGCCATTGTTGCATGGCAGCAATTTGAGAGTGTCTGGTCAAGTCTACTTGAATCGGGGAGATGGACACATACCCTTGTGCCACGGCATGAAAGTCAGTCCCTTCGCCACCGTCATTCGGTTGACCTGCGGCACCTACCCAGTAAACGGTTTCACCGCGCGGTGTTTGTAGCTGGATCACCGGTTCGGCTTTGTGACGCTTGCCCAGGCGCGTGATTTGATGCCCTTTGATCGCTTGCAGCGGCAGGTCTGGCACATTGACATTGAGCAGGGTGGGCTCGGTAAACTCACTGTGATTATATTTTTTGACTAAGTCGACAATAATGCTGGCGGCCGTGTCAAAGTGCGATGGCTGATGCTGTGCCATGGAGACGGCAAACGATGGGATGCCCAACAAATAGCCTTCAGTGGCGGCAGCAACGGTGCCTGAGTAGATGGTGTCATCCCCCATATTGGCACCATCATTGATGCCGCTAATGACCATGTCTGGCATTTCTTGCATCAAACCGGTCAACGCGATGTGCACGCAATCAGTGGGGGTGCCGTTCACATAAAAAAAACCATTGGCGGCTTGCTTGACACTTAATGGTCTATCTAGCGTGAGTGAGTTGCTGGCACCACTGCGGTTTCGTTCGGGGGCAACCACTGTAATATCAGCGATTTTACTGAGGTGCATGGCCAGGATATTCAACCCGGGGGCCAAGTAACCATCGTCGTTAGATAACAGAATTTTCATGCCAGATATTATATAAGGTTTACCCGGCTTGTCAGCGCCTCATCACGAAAGATTTTATGCAGTGTATGGGCGCCTGATCGCGCGTGCTATTCGGCGGTTAGGCCGGTTGATAACGACTGGCCGTGTATTTGGCATACACAATGACACTGGCAAAGAACACCACGCTTAAGGCGACTTCAGTGACCGCCAGCCAGCGTGAGAGTCCGGTTTCTGACCAAGTTCTGACCACGCCCTCGGTAAAATAAAACAAGATGAGCATGCCAGACCATTGATAGGTGTAGCGCTTACCCCGCAAGATGCCAAAGACCGGCAACAATAAAGGCAAGCTTTTGAGAAACAACAAGCTGCCGCCGGCTCGCAGTGGCGCCAAAAAGATTTCCCAAGCCAAGCATAGTGAAATCAAGCTGACTAAACTAACGCTAGCTGACAGTCGACTGAGGTTTAATAGACGACTAATCATGATTTACACGCCTGTGACAAACGCACCAACGCTTTGCGCGCATCCATGGCATTGCGCACTGGTTCTTCAAAGGCAAAGCGCAACAGCCCCTGTGTTTCTTCTCCCTGATGGTAACGCACATCAAAGCCTTCGGCATCAATGCCGATCATTTCAGCGTGATCTGCTTGAATGTTGTGCACATGCTGACAATATTGCAACAAGCTGTCTTTATGGTCTTCATTCATGTGCGTGACGATTCCGCCTTCTTGCGCAGCTAGCATGCTCTCTGCCAGGTCTGCATTGAGCGCGTCACCTTCAAACCAACCCATGCGGCCAAAGCCCGCAATGTAGCGGACTTGCTCAATGTGAATCCGATAAAAATGAAAATCATGCATATCAAAATACCCCGCGGCTTGTGGCAGATATCGCAGATAGCGTGCGCGCAGATCTGCATCTAGTTTATCGCAAGGTAAGGCTTCTCCTATTAGGGTGAGGCGCGCATTGGCTTGCAAGTCGTCCGCGCCAGAAAACACCAGTAGCGAGACTTTGGCATTTTCAAGAATGTTTTTCGTGTGTTCGGCAATCGTGCTGATCAGCAGCACCGGTTCTGCCAGTTGGTTACAGACAAAGGGCGCCACTGAGCCAAAAGGAAAGCCGGGATATTTCATCGAGTGTGTCGACAGGATGGCATGGCGGGTTGAAAATAAAAACTGACGGGCTTCATGGGCGAGGGCAGCAGACATAGGTGATATTTCCTGACAAGCGATTATTGCAATTTGAGTGCAGTTTCGGCCAAGCGTTTCCCTAACGCCATGCACAATTTTTTCTCATCCTCTGAGATGGGCTGGTCATCCAGCGCCCCGCCGATGTGGCTGGCACCATAAGGCGTGCCCCCCGTTTTGGTGGTGCCAAGCTGTGGTTCGGAGTAGGGTAGGCCCACCATCAGCATGCCATGATGCATCAGCGGGATCATCATAGTCATCAAGGTCATTTCATTGCCGCCATGCAATGAGCCGCTAGAGGTGAACACCGCCGCGGGTTTGCCTATGAGGGCTCCTTTGAGCCACAAACCAGAGGTGCCATCGAGGAAATATTTCATCGGCGCGGCCATATTCCCAAACCGAGTCGGGCTGCCAATGGCCAACCCGCTGCATGCTTCGAGGTCTTGCAGACTGGCATAAGGCGCTCCGGTGGCGGGAATCTCCGCCTCGGTGGCTTCACACGTCGCTGAGACTTTAGGCACCGTGCGCAGTCGCGCCTTGGCGCCGGGGACGCTCTCCACCCCGCGTGCGATTAATTGCGCCATCTCTCTGACGGCGCCTCCTTGCGAGTAATACAGCACCAGAATTTCACTCATTTTTTGCGTTTATCTTTCACGTGTTGTTTTTTGGTATCTAACTCAAATAAGCCGATGGTTTGAATCAGCTCGCTGAACTTCGCATAGCCATAATTTCTGGAATCAAAGGCCGAATAATTTTTAATGATATGTTTTTTGACTTCACTCAAGTTGGCGAAACTGTCATCGTCTGACAGCGCCTCAATCGCCGACCGGATCAGTGACACCAGTTTGGCGTCCATCGCTAACTGTTGCGAGGTTTTTCTGACAACCGGGCTGAGCGTGATTGGTTCATGGGGTGTGGCGGGCGGCTTGCTACCAGTGTCTGCTTTTTCAAGCGGCGGTTTGTCTGTGGCTGCTAAGGGGAGCGTGTCTTCAAGTTCGGTCTTTTTATCTTGTGACAGAATCTCAATAAACACAAATTGATTACACGCCGCGCGCAGCGACTCGGGTGTTTTGGCCTCGCCGAAGCCATATACCCATTTGCCTGATTCGCGAAAACGAATCGCAAGCCGAGTGAAATCACTGTCACTCGAAACGATACACACGCCATCGAGGGGCGCGGTATACAACAGGTCCATGGCGTCAATAATCAGCGCACTGTCGGTGGCGTTTTTACCCTTGGTATTGGCGTATTGTTGCATGGGCTGTATCGCATGCTTGGGCAGCACTTCTTTCCAGCGACTCAGCTGGTGCTGGGTCCAGTCGCCATAGATTCTGCGAATACTGGCATCCCCAAATTTGGAGATTTCCTCAAACAGCGCGTCAATGATTGGAATCACGTTGAACGTGTTGTCCGCATCGATGAGCACGGCAAGTCTGGGATTGGTTTTATCACTACTCATAGGGAAGGCTCAGTTAGTCAAAGCTAAACCCATAAAACACATCCAGCGCATTGTCTGAGCCGGTTCTGGTTTCGATGGAGATGCGTTTGGTCAGTTGGTAGGTGAGTTTACCAACATTTAACAGGCCGACAATGCTTTTTTCGTAGCCGACAACCAGTCGCTGATTGATTCTTTTGCCAACACTGACCGCGTAATTGGTGGGGCCAGTTCCGCGCACATCAATGCTGTCAAGGCCCACGGCTTGCGCAATCTTGGTTTGCAATGAAACCGAATCGCCCTGAGATAACAATGCGCCAGCAGCCACAGAGAGCAAGGCCATGTCACTTCCGCCGACCTGCGACATCGGTTGCCCCAGCACTAACAGTGCAATTTTGTTTTCGTTGGTGGTGTCTGGCGTCGCCACTAGTTTTAGTTGCGGTGTTTGCAGGCTACCGTTTATTTGTATGCCGACTTTGGTGCTCTCCACTTGCCGGGTCGCTAAAACGTCTAAGCCGATATTGGGTAGTTTTCCACTAAAAATTAGTCGGCCGGTTTCAATGTTGAGTGATTGCCCATAGGCGATGTAGGTGCCGGTGATGTCTAGCGTGCCGGCCGCCGCTAGGTCACTCAAGCTGCCATTCAGTTGCATATTGCCACTCAATGCGCCATTCAAGCCTTGGCCGCGCAACATAAATTGTTCGGATTCTTTGAACGGCAATACTAGGGGTTTATCACCAAAGTCGAGTGAAAATTGCTTGAAGGCGAGGGATGACACCGACGTCGGCGGGGCGGCTTGTGGCGAGGCGATCACTACGTCTTCATCGAGCGTCGGTTTGTCTGCTTTAGGCAGTTCAAACAGGCCTTTGTGGATATTTAATTTGCCACTAAGTGTGGTTTGCTCGGGCGTCATGCGGATGGTGGTGTCACCGCTCATTTCCACCCAGCGGTCAACTCTCGATAGCGCTTGTAGCCGCTTCATCTGCAGCGCGGCATCCAGTTGCCATCGGTCTTGTGACAAAGCGAGCTTGCCGTGGCCATCTAACTCGCCTGTTTTGCCAGCAAAATGTAGCTGATCAATTTCTATTTGGTCATTTGACAGCTTGGCATTCAAGCGGCCATCTGCTAGCCAAAGCCCTTGGGAGGGTATCTGTAAGGCTAAGTCTTTGCCTTGAAGGCTGCCTTGCAGTTGTGGCTGTGCGATCGTGCCATTGGCCCGCATCGCGATGTGCAATTGCCCTGCGGGCTGGTACTCAGGCATCAGCTTTGCCAGCCAGCCCAGTTGGGTGATTTCGCCATTCAGTTCGGCCGTGACGGGAGCCGTGCGTGTAATTGCTAAGCCATGCTGCGTGGGGGTGACCACCGTATTGCCCGCCAATTGCAGATCCATGGCGCCATCCGCCAGCAAACGGGCTTGACCGCTGACACGGTTATTGTGGACATTGATCTCTGCCAGCATAGACTGTAAACCCAGTCCTAACCAGCGTGCTTGGTTGGTATCGTATGTCTGCCAGTCACCAGCGGCACGGTCTAGGTGAAATGTGCCGTTGAGTTGCGCATCTAATGCCATTGACCATTGTGCCGAGATACGCAGGTGCTCCGCAGGGAGGGCTGGTGTTTGCGCAGGCACCCACCAAGCCATGATCGCTTGCAGTGGAAACGCACGAAGTGAGCCTTGGGTGGTGAATTGTACTTTTTCTGCCGGCTGTTGCGTGGCTGGGTCAGCATTGATTGCCGGACGATAGACCAATTGATCGATATTCAGTTGGCCTGATAAGGCGTCAATCACCAAGCCCTGCAAACGAAAGCCCTGTGTGCTTTGCCAGCGCAGGCTGGCGGGTTTTGCCAGTTGAAATAGCTGACCGTCTTTGTCTTGCAATTGTGTGAGTTGTGCCTGCCAGGTATCGTCTTGCCAACGGCCTTGTGCCGAGATGCGCAAATGCCTCGCCAATAGAGGATCTGTGTCGGCAACGTCCAGCGTGAGTTGATGCTGACGGAGCGTGCCGGTTAACGCAAGCGCGGCCTCAATTGGTGGGCTATCGGTGCCGCGCGCGTTCTGTTGTGATAAGCCATGCAAAGTGAGGTGGTTTTCTAGCGACGCATCCGGGTCACTGCCAGCTTGCCCCTGTGCTTCAAAGCCTGCTAACAACAGGCCTTGCGGAAGCGCCAACTGTTGCCCTGCCAATTGATAAGTGCTTGAAAAACCGTGTTCGGATCGCTTAATCGTCCCCGCGCCCTGCAGTTGACCGGCAAACCCCGGCATTAATTGTTCTACATTTGCTAGGTTGGCTTGCCAAGACAGTTGGGTCTGGTTGTGTCCTGTGCTATCAGGGCGTGCCTTGACGCTCAATGTGTTTTTATCCAACTGTGCCTGCAGATCCAGCGTGGTCAAGCGTGCGCCTTGCAAGCCGGCGCTGCCGTGTAATTGCAAGGGTTGACCTTGTAAGTGGCTTTTTTCCGCATCCAGTGTCGCCAGTATTTCGCCTTGCGCCGTCAGGCTGCCCTCTGCCACGATTTTTAAATCCATACGGCCAGCCAGTTGCGGGTGGATGTGCTTGGCTTGAAACTGGTGCAAATGCACGAGCAAATGGCTTTGACGCGTTTCGTTGAGGCCAATGCTTGCGTTGATTTGCAGCATATCTTCTGCTTGCCCCTCAGCCGGTACGATGACAAAGGGTCTACCGTTGGGCTGATAGTGATGATTGGCAGTCATCTCTAACTGTGTCAAATTGCCAGTGAGCGCAGTGTGCAAGTGGTAAGGCATGGCGGCCTGTGGTTGCTGAATATCCATCCAGCCGTCAAGTGCAAAGGGGGCGGCATTGTGCATCCTGAAATGCGTACTCACCTGACCCCATGGGCTTTGCGCTCCGGCAATACGGAATTGCAAGGCCTGATTGTCTGCATCCAAGTCAAAGTGAATCTGCCGAATGTGCGAGGTGTTTTGACCTTGCACGATGGTGAGCCGATCAATTTGACCAGACAATAGATGCAAGGGCAGGGGAATGTGAATGTGAGCGGGCAAAGCGCTTTGCGCGCTCGCTGGCGTCGGCGCATCCTCATTCGCTGGCTTGAATCTCAAGGTGATTTGTCTGGCGCGAAAATGTGAAACCGTGAGTTCACCGGTAGGTGTGATCCCTAAGCGCATATTCGAATCGATGCCTTCGACGCTGAGTGTGGCATTGCCAAGATCAGTGTCGAATGTTTTCAACTGTGTCACCAGCAGGATATTGGCTGCCCACACTATTTGTGGCGTGATGATGAGTGACAGACATAACAAACCAGTCAGTGCTAGCGTGAAAAGTCTTTTGAGGCGGTGAGCGACAGCCATTAAAAATTCACCCCTAGATTAAAGTGCAAACGATAGTCGTCGGTTTTTTCGCCATAGGCAACGTCGACGCCCACGGGTCCAATCGGACTGCGCCAGCGGACCCCGAGGCCATAACCCAGCGCCGGTTCATAGTCTTTCCAGCGATTTGCTGCGTTACCGAAATCGACAAACATGGCGGCACCCCATGACGCGGTCAGCCATTGTACGATTTCGCTACTGCCGGTAAGTAGCACGCGGCCGCCGATGGTGGCATCGGCTTCTTTGACCCCGAGCGATTGAAAGGCATAGCCACGCACCGATTGGTCGCCACCGGCGCGGAACAAGTAAGTCGCGGGCACGCTGCTGGCGCCGGTGACAGCGCCCACTTCAAGCCGGCCCAGCCATTGAGTGGAGGTGGTCAATGGATAAAAGCCCTGTATGCGGGCTTGTGATTGCAAGAAACGGCCATCAGATAAGCGGTCCAATGGCGCGAATTGAAACTGCGTATTGAAAATCCAGCCTTTGGTCGGCGCTAGGGTGTTATCTAGTTTTCGCATGTTCAAGCCATAAGCCAAGGTTGCCGCCTTGTTGAATTGAGACGATTCGCCATCCACCGTCAAAAATTCATACAATAAGTTGGCGCCGATGAATTGCTCAAATACCCTGGGTTGGCCCCAATAGCGGCGCACCCCGTTTTGCACCGCGGTGGTGATTTGCCCCTCAAGGTCTGTGCGGGTGACGCTGTTTTGAATACTATCTCGGTAGCCTTTTTCATCAGTCAAAAAACCGATGTTGGAGGTGGCGGCTTGCAGTCGCTGTTCTAACCGGATGCTGCTATCCCACAGCAATCCGCGGTCAAATAAATCGCGGTCGGTGTAATTGAATACGATGCGTGCGCCGGTGTTGGTGCTCGCGCCGACCCCAAAACGAATACTTTTTTGTTCTAGTTCATGCACCGTGACATCGACATCTGCGATATGGTCTGCCTGCAGCGCGTCGGTGTTCGCGGCCACCTCAACTGCACGAAATTTTCCGCTACTCATCAAGCTGTTCTGCAACGTCAGTAAATCCGCCTGACGATAAGGAGCACCCGTGCTTAAGGTGTTGAGTGGCCTCAGTTGTGACGCTTGATAATGTTGCAAACCATGAAAATGCACTTGCCCAATGCGTACGGCAGGCCCCGAATCTAAGCTGATGGTGATCTGGACTTGTTGCGTTTGGGGATTCACCATCGCTTGTGAACGGGTCATTTTGGCATTGGGAAACTCGGCGCGGAGTAAGCTTGACAGTATTCCGCGCTTGGCCGCGCTCCAGGCTTGTTGCGTAAATGGGCTATTCACTGGCAACGACCAGTTTGTTTGCGCTGCTGCATAGAGGGTTTGATGCGCGGGTTGTTGAATCTCGCCGGCGATGGTTAGCGCGACGTTACTCACAATTGCCTGTGGCGGCAGCGCAATTCGAAATTCTGCGAGATGTGCGGCTGGCTGATACACCTGCGCTTTGGTGTTGAAAAAGCCGGCCGTGGCAAGCAAGTCAGCAATGTCGCGTGGTGTTTTTTGCACCAGTCTGCGCCATTCACTGTCATTCATGCGGGGATTTTGCATAGCCTCGTGTAGGCTTAGATGCGTCTCTAACAATTCCTGAAGGGACGCGGTTTGCGCTGGTGGCGCGTCCGTGACGAGCGAAAAACGCGTTTTGTAAATGCTACCGGTATTGACCTCAAACCAAGGCGTCTCTTGCGCGAGGGCATTCATGCTGAGCAACAAGGCAATTATCCTGAATAGCCAGTGCCGCAGACAATGTAAGCCCAGCTTACCTAAGCAGCGCAACCAAGTGTGCGCTGCTTTTTCTAAAGCGGGAGGTTTGAAATAAAGCGCAAATGAATCCCGGGTCAAATCGATCAGGTTTAAATGTGTTTCACCAGTTGACTGGCCTTGCCAGTGTAGGTGGCAGGGGTCAGCGCAAGTAGCGCCTGCTTGGCTTCAGCAGGAATCTGCAGGGTTTCAATGAAACTATGCAACGATTGTTGGTTAATGCCCCCTTTGCCACGCGTCAGCTCTTTTAACTGCTCGTAAGGGTTCTCGATGCCATAGCGACGCATCACGGTTTGGATCGGTTCTGCCAATACTTCCCAGCTGTGGTCCAAGTCTTCTTGCAAGCGTTGTGGATTGATTTCTAACTTGTTCAGGCCACGCAGGCACGAATCGTATCCAAGCAAGGTGTAACCAAAGGCAACGCCCATATTGCGTAATACGGTAGAGTCTGTCAGGTCGCGCTGCCAGCGAGAGATCGGTAACTTCTCGGCCAAGTGACGCAATACCGCGTTGGCCAGGCCTAGATTGCCTTCCGAGTTTTCAAAGTCAATCGGATTGACTTTGTGCGGCATGGTTGACGAACCGATTTCACCTGCTTTGACTTTTTGTTTGAAATAACCGACCGAAATGTAGCCCCAGATATCACGATTGAGGTCGATTAAAATGGTGTTGATACGCGCCAATGTGTCATACATTTCGGCCATATAGTCGTGCGGCTCAATCTGAATCGTCATCGGGTTGTATGTCAGCCCCAATGACTCGACAAATTGTTTGGCAAACTGCTCCCAGTCAACGTCTGGATAAGCAGATAAGTGCGCATTAAAGTTGCCGACAGCGCCGTTGATTTTGCCCAACACCTCATTGGCTTGCAGCTGTTTTAATTGACGTTGCAAACGGTATACCACGTTAGCCAGCTCTTTGCCCATGGTGGAGGGGCTGGCGGTTTGGCCGTGTGTGCGTGACAGCATCGGCTGGTCGGCTAATGCATGTGCCAGTTCGGTCAATCGCGCGATCACCGCTTGCAATTGCGGTTGCATTACGGCATCGCGAGCCGCTTTGAGCATCAGCGCATGTGAGAGGTTGTTAATGTCTTCAGAGGTACAGGCAAAGTGAATAAATTCACTGGCTTTTTTGATTTCCGGATTGCCATCAAACTTTTCTTTAAGCCAATATTCGAGGGCTTTGACATCGTGATTGGTGCGGGCCTCAATGGCTTTGACTTGCGTTGCATCCGCTTCGCTGAAGGCGCTAATGGCCGCATCGAGTTCGGCCACGGTTTCTGGGCTAAACGGCGCGATTTCGCTCAAGGCAGGCGCTGCACTGAGGGCTTTCAACCATGCAACTTCAACCAGTGCTCTGTATTTAATCAGCGCATATTCGCTGAAGAAAGGCCGTAATGGGTCAAGCTTAGATTGATAGCGACCATCCAGCGGTGACAATGCATTGAGAGAAGTGAGAGACGTCATGAGCGGAAAACTTATGGATGCAAAAAAACGATATTTTACCCAATCCAGCCGCACTTGTCTTTGTCGAATGTCTTTTGCCTCTGATCCCGAGGCAGATCGCTTGTGCTGAATTTGTCGATTAAATCCACTTTGTTTGGTAAATTGTGTTTGATTTCACAGTGACATAATCGAAGGCGAAGAATACATTTCACATGATAAGCCACGCCACGCCCAACATCGCTCGTTTGCTGACAGGACTCTGTTTGTCCTTGTGTCTGCTATGGACGCAGCTGTTGGCGGACGATTATGTGTTGGCGATGCTTGAAAAAATTAGGCAGCGGTATGGGGAAGAGGCTTATCAGAATATCAATCGACTCAATGAGGTATTCTCTCAAATCGCTGGTGCCAGCGAAATGACCAAAGTAGGCATGGTCAACGATTTTACCAATCAGCATGTGTTGTTTGTAGATGACAGCACACTGTGGGGTAAGGAGGATTATTGGGCCAGTCCATTAGAAACCTTTGGCAAGGGCGCGGGTGATTGTGAAGATTTTAGTATTGCAAAATATACGCTGTTAAAGAAGCTTGGTGTGTCGCAAGATAAGCTGCGATTGACGTATGTGCGGGCACGTATGCCGAGTGGGTTCATCCGGCCGCATATGGTGTTGGCTTACTACTCGAACCCGAGCAGCGATCCATTGATTCTCGATAATCTTAATTTTGAATTATTACCTGCCTCCAAGCGCAGTGATTTGTCACCGGTATTTAGTTTTAATGATAAAGGATTGTTTGTAGCCAATAATCCGAATATGCGGGCGGGTTCGCCTGCTAATATTTCAAAATGGCGAGATGTGTTGACGCGTATGCGACAGGATGGGCTGGAATGATTAAAAACCTGTTAGAAATGTGGTTATTGATAGGGGTTAGTGCTAGGCTAGTTGTCGAAGCCTGTATGCACGTCGGGTTGTTGCTGGGTCTCACCCTGGAAAGTAAGAGGGCTTTCAAATGTCTTTGGTAAAACAAATACGCATTGCGATTTCGGTCATTATTTTGATGGTGGCTGCCGGGTGCCTGTTCTTGGGTGTCTACGATGATCATCGCTTTATGGCTGAGCAACTGCAAAAGAAAAATAACGATAACGCCAACGGTCTGGCGATCACGCTTTCAAACATTCAAAAAGACAATGTCACGGTAGAGTTAATTGTCAGTGCGCAGTTTGACATGGGACATTATCGCCGTATTGCGATTGTTTCCCCCGACAATACACTCATGATCGAGCGTGTGAACCGTCACCCCCACGCCAATGCACCGGCATGGTTTCAATATTTGTGTGCGGTCGACATTCAACCTGGGGTCGCCAATATTCAATCCGGCTGGCAACAATATGGCACCCTGGTGCTAGAAAGCGAGGCTTCGCTCGCCTACGACCAATTGTGGGATACCTCTCGGCATGCCGTGTTGTGGACGCTGGTGGTGGCTTTTCTCAGTTATATCGTCTCAGGATTGTGGCTGAAAAAGATATTGAAACCGCTAGACGACGTGATTGCGCAAGCCGAGGCATTGGGTGACCGTAAATATATTACGATTGCAGAACCTGCCACTGAGGAATTCAGAAAACTTGTACAAACCATGAATATGCTTTCAGAGCGTGTGAAGTCTATGGTGACGGCAGAGTCGGAGCGGCTGAATACCTTTAATCAACAAATTAACTATGATGAAGTGACTGGCTTGATGAACCAGTCCCACTTTACCAATTCGGCCTCAGTGGCGTTGAAGCACGAGGGGTTTGTTGAGGGCATGTTGGTATTGGTGCAATTACGCAATTTACCCGAGATTGATAAGCAATTGGGTTACAGCATGACCAACCAGCTGATCAAAAAGGTGGGCGACGCATTGCAGCAACAGATGACTCATTACCAGGACGTGATTTGTGGTCGTCTCGCAGGGGGTGTATTCGGCATCTTCAGTCGTCAGCCGCTGGATGATTTTGCGGTCACCACTGAGCTGAAACTAGTGCTTGAAAAGCTCAATGCTGCGCAACAATTGCTACAGTTTCAGTTTGTTATCACGCACACCAAAACTAAAAAAGGCGATGATTTTGCCGACATTCATCGGGTCATGGAGTTTATTCTAGACTTGGCAGAGGATCAGACGGCCGTGCCAATGCGGGTCATGAATGCGAATAGCATTGTCACGTCTAGAAAAAATTACCTCAATCAATGGAAACAGCAATTCTTGCAAGCCATTGAGCAAAAGCAGATCAAGCTGGCGTGTTATCCCGTCATGCAACGCCATCAGCAGCTCTATCATTATGAGTGTCCGTTGCGTTTGCACATTGATGAAGGCGACCAATGGCTGGCGGCTGGTGCCTTTATCGATTGGGCCAGTCAGCTGGACATGATTAAAACCTTAGACGGCATGGCGCTCGAGCACGCAGTCGAGATGCTAAGCAAAAACACGGCAAGCTTGAGCGTGAATGTCTCTGCCGCGGCGATGCGCAGTGACGAATACCGCGATAAATTGCAGGCATTGATGCTCACCGTCAGTCAGCCCGCCAGATTGAGTTTTGAGGTGGCAGAAGAGGCCGCGTTTAGCGACTTTGGCAAGTTTAAAGAGTTTGTCAATTTAGTGAAAACACTCGGCTGTATGGTGGGGTTAGAGCACGTGGCTACCCGCCTCGCACAATTGGGGGATCTGCATGAACTTGGTTTGGACTATGCGAAGTTTGACGCCTCACTCATACGAGATATTCATTTGCGCCCTCAACAACAGTCCTTGTTGCGCGGGTTGTGCATGATGGTGCGCACGATGGGCATTGTGCCGATTGCCGAAGGTGTGCAGGATCAACAAGAACTAGATAGTCTGAATGCGATCGGCATTGAAGCGGTCACCGGGCCTTTTGTGCAAGAAAGTTTACAATTTGGTGAAGTATAACAATTGTTAATTTTTGTAATTATGGGGTGTTATGCCATATACTTATCGATTTGAAATTCGCTGACATGCCATAAGATCGTCAATGCTGCACATTGATTGATTGCAAATAAAGATAAAAATTAAGCGACCTGCCATGGAAACGACGCAATATTTTAATAAATCCAGCCAAGATGCTCTGCTTGAGTGTCTGTTATATATTTGCCGTCACAATCGGCTGGCAACGACGCGGGATGCCTTAACTTCAGGGCTACCACTTGATAATGGCAAGCTCAACCCTGAGTTATTTAAACGCTCAGCAGAGCGTTTAAGATTAGAGGTGACCGTTAAGCAAGCAGCCATGACTGAATTGCTGCGACCGCAAACCGATATCACCCTACTGCTCAATCACGAGCGTGCCTGCCAGTTGCTCAATATCGACGACACGCGACACTTTGCCCAGGTGGTGTTTGCGGATATATCGCCGGATCCGATCACCATGAGTTTGGCTGACTTGGCTGCGGAATATACTGGTTATGCACTGGTCACCAAGCAAACGTTTATATTCGACAAGCGCACTCCAGAGGTGGGCCGTATCAAAGCGAGGCATTGGTTTTGGGGCACCCTGGCCGAGAACAAAGGCATTTATCGCGATGTGATGTTGGCGGCACTGCTGATTAATTTGTTTGCCTTGGCCATGCCATTGTTTACCATGAATGTCTACGACCGCGTCGTGCCGAATAAAGCGATTGAGACGTTGTGGGTGTTGGGTATCGGCGTTGGTCTAATTGTGTTGGGTGATTTGCTGCTTAGATCCATGCGCGCCTATTTTTTGGACTGGGCGAGTGCCAGAATCGACGTCAAGCTCAGTGCACAAATCATGGAAAAAGTCCTTGGCACCCGTTATGAAGCCAAACCGAATTCGGTAGGTTCTTTTGCCTCAAATCTGCGCTCTTTTGAAAGTGTGCGCGACTTTATTACCTCTGCCACGGTGATTACGCTGATTGATTTGCCGTTCGGCATTATATTTCTGATCGTCATCGCTTGGATCAATGTATACATGGTGTTGCCCGCATTGATTGGTGGCGCCATCGTGCTGATCTATTCTTTAAGTGTGCAAACCAAGATGCACGACTTATCAGAAACCATGTATCGCGCCAGTGCGCAGCGTAATGCGACCTTGATTGAAAGTTTAGTTGGCTTAGAAACCGTCAAATCGATGGGCGTTGAAGGTCAGATGCAGGGCAAATGGGAGAAAAGCGCACTTTTCCTGTCTGAAGTCGGTAGCAAGTTAAAGTTACTGTCCTCGTCGATCACCAATGGTAGCTACGCATTGCAGCAAATTATCAGTGTGGTCATTGTGATTTTGGGCGTGTATTTAATTTCCAATGGTGACTTAACCATGGGTGGCTTGATTGCCTGCTCGCAATTAACCAGCCGTGGCTTAGCGCCCATCTCGCAAATCGCAAGTTTATTCACGCAATATCACACCGCCGCCACTTCATTGAAATCGCTTGAAGAGATTATGGCGAAGCCAGAAGAGCGTAGCAAAGGGGTGAATTTTTTATCGCGTCCTGCGTTTAAGGGCGAGATTGAGTTCAAAAATGTCTCCTTTAAGTATCCCGGTTCGGACGAGCTGGCTTTAAATCGCGTCTCTTTCAGAATTCGCCCCGGCGAACATGTGGGCCTGATTGGCCGCATGGGCTCTGGCAAAACTACCATCAATAAGCTGATTTTGGGGCTCTACCAACCCAGCGAGGGCGCGATCCTGATTGATGGGATTGATGCGCGTCAGATTGACCCGGCCGAATTGCGGCGCAGCGTTGGCTATGTGCAGCAAGACAATCACCTGTTTTATGGCTCCTTGCGCGAAAATATCACCTTGCGTGATCCTCATGCTGACGACCAGTCCGTGTTACAAGCGGCGAAGATTGGCGGCATTGCAGATTACGTCAATGCGCATCCGAAAGGCTTTGACCTCGAGGTGGGTGAGCGCGGGGACACCTTGTCGGGTGGCCAGCGTCAAGGAGTGGGTATTGCGCGCGCATTTGTGACCCAGCCACAAATCGTCTTGCTCGATGAACCTACCAGCGCCATGGACCATTCAGGTGAAGAAACCGTAAAGCGTAATATTGCAGAGGCCACCAGCGGTAAAACCATGGTGGTGATTAGCCACCGGAATGCCATGCTAGAGCTGGCAGAACGCTTGATTGTGATTGACTCCGGTCAAGTCGTGGCTGACGGTACGAAAGAAGATGTCACGGCTGCGTTACGTGCCGGTAAAGTGGGTAAGGCAAGGTAACAACATGGCAAAAAAAATATTCGATCAAATTGGTGAAGTGACCAAGCCCGACAGCTTCTGGGTGCGCCTCGGCAAGCCGGTACATATGCTGGTCGACAAAATGGTGAACACTGACACCGCAGAATCCAGAAACTGGACTGAGCAAGCCCATGCAGTGATGGTAGAAGACACCATGCTGCATGCCAAAATGATTATGTATGGCATTTTAATTATTTTGCTGGTGCTGCTTGCATGGGCCAGTCTGGCCAAAGTAGATGAGGTGACACGCGGCGAAGGTCGAGTCATTCCGTCCCGTCAGATTCAGGTGGTGCAATCACTAGACGGTGGCATCGTGGTAGATATCATGGTGCAATTGGGCGATACCGTTAAACGTGGCCAACCGCTGATCAAAATTGATGAAACCAGAGCGATTTCTTCGCTAAAAGAAAATGAAAGCCAATATTTGTCACTGAAGGCAAAAGAAGCCCGCCTAAAAGCGCTCGCCAATGGCGGCAGTTTCAACCCGCCCAGTGAAGTGCAGCAGAAAATCCCGGATACTTATTTGCAAGAGCTACAGTTATTTAATGCGGGCAGGGATGAGTTGGGCTCACAAATCAATATTGCCAGAGATCAGTTGTCGCAACGCGAGCGTGAGCTGTCTGAGGTGCAATTTAAAAAAGAAGTGGCCATTAAAACCTATGAGTCCACCAGTAAAGAGTTAGCCGCTAATCGTCCCTTGCTGAATAGCGGAGCCGTTTCCGAAATTGAGATTTTGAGATTGGAGCGAGATGCCAACCGCGCCAAAGGCGACATTGATCAGGCATCGGCGCAACTTGGGCGTATCACTGCGTCGATCTCAGAAGCGCGTCGCAAAGTCTCAGAAGCGCAACAATCATTCACAAGCAAGATACGCACAGAATTGAACGAGACGACCGCCAAAATCAACAGTCTCACGCAGTCTAGTCTCGCGCTGTCGGATAAGGTCAAGCAATCCACACTCACCTCGCCCGTGAACGGTAAAGTCAGCAAGCTTTATTTCAATACGGTTGGTGGGGTGATTCAGCCGGGCAAAGAGGTGATGGAGGTCGTCCCTTCTGATGATGCCCTCGTCATTGAGGCCAAGGTGCAGACTAAGGATATTGCATTTATCCGCCCGCAACAGCCCGCCATTATTAAACTGACCGCTTATGACTACACCATTTACGGCAGTTTAGAGGGCTCGGTGCAAGATATTGCTGCCGATTCGACCATTGACGATAAAGGTAATGCCTATTATGTCGTTAAGATAAGAACAGATAACAATACGCTGGGCGACCATTTACCGATTATTCCCGGGATGGTGGCACAAGTAGATATTTTGACAGGGAAAAAAACCGTGCTCTCCTACTTATTAAAACCCGTCCTAAAAGCAAAATCTTACGCATTAACCGAGCGTTAAATACTATGAAGCATTTATTCGTTACTACCTTAAAACAAACCGTCGATTCATGGCTGAAGGCTTTCCCGCAGCTAACTGTCATGTCTGGTGTTGTGTCTGCGGATATGGCGGGGGCCTCTGTGATATGGGTGCATGCACAGCTAGAGCAGGGTAATCAATGGCGCCAGCATGTCCAGCAGATATTGCGGGTGTTGCCATCTGCCAAAGTGATCGTCTTGTCTAACAATCCCGATCAAACAGAAGCCATGCAAGCGCTCGAGTCAGGTGCGGTTGGTTATTTGCACGCATATGCGCATCAAAACGTCCTGAAAGAAGTATTCAGCGTAGTCTCACAGGGAGGGGTTTGGCTGGGTCGCGATGTTCTGAAACATTTAATTACCCTCACCACGCAGGGGCAAACCCAGCCTGATGCCATGGAAGAAATATTAGAGGGCTTGACTAAGCGAGAACGTGAAGTGGCCTTGCAAGCAGCCAAAGGCAACAGCAATAAAGAAATTGCCCGCGTATTGTCTATCTCTGAACGCACGGTAAAAGCGCATTTAACCTCTGTGTTCGATACGCTTAAAGTGCGTGATCGTTTACATTTGGCCCTCGTGCTGCAAGGAAAATCGGCCGCTGGTCACTTTGCATATGACGAAAATGTTAAAAAAGACGCACTGAAAAAATTTCATTTGAACTCCTGATTGTTTAATTAACAATAATTATTGTAAATATTTGTAAATGTGATAATTTACTCATAATGTTTGAATGTAGGACTGCGACTACAGATTCCTACACAGCTTTGTTATGCGAAAACCAAATCAATTTGCTTGCTTTAGTAGCTTAGGTCCACTTGTGCCAGCATTATTGGGTGGTTATACTGAAATTGGATGAATCTTTAATAACTTGTAAGAGTCTGCACATGAAACTAAAAAAAATAGCCTCTGCGCTCCTTTTAGGAGCCTTTTCTTTCACGTCGGTCACATGGGCAGCCAGCCCAGAAACTCTCGAAAAAATAATTGAAAAAGCAGTTTCCGAAAACCCTGAAGTGCAAGCCAGTCTTCATGCCTTTAAAGCGGCTGAACTGGATGAGTCTGCCGCCAAAGGGCGATATTTGCCAAACTTAACGGTGGATCAAACCTTCAGAAATCAAGAGCGCCTGACGCCAAACGTTAACAACACCTTTACACCGAATCAACAATCAACGCTGACGTTGCGTCAAATGCTATTTGACGGCTTGGCGACGCCTGCTGAGGTGGGTCGTCTAGATCACGTGGCGAGATCGCGCTTTTACGAGTTGCAAGGTCAAATGCAGGCGGTTGCCTTAGACACGGCAAGTGCCTATTTTGATTTGTTGCGCTATCGTCGCTTAGTGTCTTACGCACAAGACAACTTTGTGGTGCACAAGCAGATTTTCGACAAAATTAAATCTCGCGTCGATGCAGGCGTTGGCAAGAAAGTAGATCTTGAGCAAGCGACGGGTCGACTGGCGCTAGCTGAGGCCAACCTGCTCACTGAAACCACTAATCTTTATGATGTTTCTGCACGCTTTCAACGCTTGGTCGGTGAGTTGCCTCCAGATAATCTGAATGATGTGATGATGACCGGTGATGGCTTGGCTGGCACTGCGGATCAAGTACTAGACACCGCTTATAAGCAAAACCCGAATATCTTGGCTGCGATTGAAAACATTATTGCGGTTGAAAAATCTGTGTCAGGTAAAAAAGCACCTTTCATGCCGCGACTAGATTTACAAGGGCGTAAAATCATAGATGTGAATGATGCCAGTAAAAATAGTACCTTGGCAGCAGACACCTTAGAAGTGACTGCAAGTTGGAATATTTTTAACGGCTTTACCGACAAATCAAATCTTGATTCAGCGGTAGAAACATTAAATCGTTCTCATGATTTGCGCGACAAAGCCTGTATCGATACGCGTCAACTGGTTGCGATTGCCTACAACAATATCAAACAGTTAACTGAACAGGTGGCTTACCGTAAGCAGCATCAAGATTCGATTGAAAATGCACGACTGGCCTACCGTAAGCAGTATGATATTGGTCAGCGTACTTTGCTCGATTTACTCGATACCGAGAATGAATACTTTCAGTCACGCCGTAACTTTACTATTGCTGAGATGGACTTGAGTACGGCTTATGCTAGAACCTATGCTGGGCAAGGATTGTTGTTGAGCAAGCTCGGTGTGACTAGGTCAGATGTTGGTGAGTTAGCACGTGAAGAATATATGGACCGCGAGAATGTCTGTAAGGCAGTCGTGCCAGCGCAAGTGGTTCCTGACAAAGCCGCGTTGTTAGCGAATGCTAAACCTTGGGAAGGGGATGCGTTCAAACCAAAAATGCAAGAAAAAGCGACCATGAAGTTTACGCCGCGCATCTTGTTCCAAGCGAATAGCGCCATTATCTTGCCAGAATCCTATGCTGATCTTGATATCGTTTACAGCGTTGTGAAAGAGTGGGGCACGGATAAGGTTGAAATTGCAGGTCACACCGATAAACGTAGTACCTCTAAAGAAAAGTACAACTTACTGTTGTCAGAGAAGCGCGCTAAGGCAGTGGCAGATTACTTGATTAAGAAAGGCTTGGATGCACAGCGCTTTGCAGTGAAAGGCTATGGCTTCTCGCAACCGTTGGCAGAAAATGACCCCGTGAATGGCAATGACGCCAACCGCCGTGTTGAGATTATTCGCTTTCAGTCAGTCACACAGTAAAACCTAACGTGAATCCGGTGTGCCGGAAAAGTACAAAAGCGGTGCCAACGGGCACCGCTTTTTTTATGCACCAAGTCAGCGAGCACAACCAACCCAAATATTGTACTTTAGTACAATAGATTTTCATTTTAGATTGCAGTCTAATACGACAATATCAAAATAGTCTCAATTTTAAGTGAGGAACACATGGCTACAGTAATCGGAACCGTTACAAACATTCAAGGTATGGCTATCGTCGTAGATGCCAATGGTAATCGCCATATGTTGAAAGTTGGAGAGATCCTTCACGCCGGTGATAAAGTCATTACGGCTGCAGGTGCGGCGGTGTCGGTTAAACTCGCTAACGGTGAGACGGTGAATTTTGCAGAAGCGCAAACCGTCAAGATTACTGAAAACTTGGCGCAAGTGGATGTCTCTGATGTTTCAGAAAATGCAGTCAATCAGGGTGTATTGGATGCTGTCATTACGGCATTAAATGAAGGTCGTGATATTACCGAGGTGTTAGACGATCCAGCAGCTGGTGAAGGCGGTAGTGATGGTAATGCCTCATTTGTTAACTTGGAACGTATCCAGACCGATGTTGGGGGTGCCGCCAATTATGATGGAGGCACGGGTGTGGGCAGTTCAGCCCCACAAGGATCGATTGCGCCAAACTTTGTTTTCTTAACGCCTGCCAGTGGTGCACCGATCATCGTGCTCTCAGGGGATATCAATAATGATGGAACCTTAAATGCCAATGAGTTAGCGGGTGCTTTGTTTACAAATGCGAATGTTAGCCTGCCCGTAGGTCTTGAGCCAGGTGATGTATTGAATGTTGCACACAACAGCGGAACGATCACTGTGGTTTTGTCAGCAGCTAATATCGCCGCAGGTTTTGTCAATGTATCCATTCCGGTCCCCGCTGAAGGTACTACATTGGTTGCCACAGCAAGCATCACCAATCAGTCTGGTCAAACCTCCCCATCCAGTTCAGACTCGGCATTGATTGACACCATTGCCCCTGGTGCGCCGATCGTGACGATTGAAACGGATACGAACAACGACGGTTATATCAACAAAGCGGAGTTGGGCAGTGAGACGTTGGCGAAGGTATCAGTGGCGTTGCCGGCGACCGCGATGCCTAATGACCAATTACTGGTGAGTGTGAACGGTGGCACGCCGATTGTGATTACGCTGAGCCAAGCGGACATTAGCAAAGGCAGCGTGAGCGTGCCTGGGATTGCGGTGCCTGCGAATGGTCAGGACTTGTTGGTGACGGCACAGGTCAAAGACATTGCTGGCAACGTGGGTCCAACTGGCAGCGATCTGGCCAAGGTGGATACCGGTGTGCCTAATGATGGCGCAGCACCTACAGTCGAGATCACCACAGATGCGAACAACGACGGCTTTATTAACCGTGCAGAGCAAGGCAATGCGACGACAGACGATGTGAAAGTTTCGTTTGACGGTGGCAAAGTATCGATTGGTGACATCGTGACCGTGACCGACGGTATCGTCACGAAGAACATCACGATAGACGCGAAAGCGAAAGCGGACGGCTATGTCACGACGACGTTTGCCAAGCCAGTAGAAGGTGGCTTCTTGACGGTCAACGCGATCATCAGTGATCTTGCAGGCAACAAGAGCGACAAAGGTGAAGACACGGCGAAACTGGACACCAGTGCGTTGAGTGGTTTGACTATCACGCTGACCACAGACAGCAACGATGACGCCTTCATCAACAAAGCGGAATTGACGGCAGCGGGTAATAAAGTCACGGCAGAGATCAAACTGCCGTTGGATGCCGCCGCTGGAGATTCACTGGTTGTGACTGGCACGGGCAATGCGACGCAAACGATCACACTGACACAGGCGCAGATTGATGCAGGCAAAGTGGTTGTCACCTTCAATCCACCGGCAAACGGTGTTGATTTGCAAGTAACGGCGCAGGTGACAGATCCTGCAGGTAACACATCCAACATTGGTACTGACCATGCAGTCATTGCCACAGACGGCCCAGGCGCGCCAACGGTGACGCTGACCACCGATACAGACAACAACGGTTATATCAATCAGAATGAATTGAACGGCAGCAGCACGGTGTCAGTCCTGATTGGCTTACCTGCGACTGCGAAAGCGGGCGACAAGCTGATCATCAATGATGGCATTAACCCACCAACAACATATGTATTAACCCCGGCTGATATTACAGCGGGTAGTTACACTACGACGGTGCCTGCGCCAGCCTCTGGCACAGCGCTGACGGTGACCGCACAGATTGTTGACGTTGCAGGTAACCCAAGCAACACTGGAAGTGATAGCGCGACGATAGACACCACGGTGTACAGTGGTTTAGCGATCGAGATCCGTACGGATGCGAACAACGATGGCTTCATTAACCAAGCGGAACTGACCAATAACAAGATTGATGTACGGGTGACGGTACCACAAGGTGCTGCGACTGGCGACACACTGACGGTGACTGGCTCTGGCAATGTACCGCAGACCATCATTCTGACGGCAGATCAGATCAATGCGGGGTATGTTGATGTATCGTTCAATCCGACCTTAAACGGTACGGACTTCCTGTCAACGGCATCGATCAAAGATGCTGCGGGTAATGCATCTGGTCCTGTACAGGATCAAGCGAAACTGCAACTGGTAGCCCCTGGTGCGCCGATCGTGACGATTGAAACGGATACGAACAACGACGGCTATATCAACAAAGCGGAGTTGGGCAGTGAGACGTTGGCGAAGGTATCAGTGGCGTTGCCGGCGACCGCGATGCCTAATGACCAATTACTGGTGAGTGTGAACGGTGGCACGCCGATTGTGATTACGCTGAGCCAAGCGGACATTAGCAAAGGTAGCGTGAGCGTGCCTGGGATTGCGGTGCCTGCGAATGGTCAGGACTTGTTGGTGACGGCACAGGTCAAAGACATTGCTGGCAACGTGGGTCCAACTGGCAGCGATCTGGCTAAGGTCGATACTGCGGCCCCAATCAAGCCTAGTATTGACAATATTTTTGACGACTTTGGTACAAGCAAAGGCAATATTTCAAGTGGCGGCACAGCAGATGACCCAACACCTACTTTAACTGGTAAAGCTGAAGCAGGTAGTACAGTGACTATTTTTGATGGCATCGTAAAAGTGGGAACAGCAACCGCAGATAAAGATGGTAACTGGACATTTACACCTGCTACTGAAATTGCCAAAGGTCTTCACAACTATACAGTCACGGCGACAGACGCGGCTGGGAATATCAGCCAGCCAAGCAACACATATACTTATACGCTGAATCAAGCACCAGTGTTCCTGACATTGAATGCTATAAGTAGTGTCTCTGAAGATGGTTTAGTTGGTGGCCTGTTAGATGCGGGACCTTCAAACGTGATCGCTACGGGTTCCATGGGTATTTCTGATCCAAATGGCGACCTGAAGAGCGTGACATTGACTGCACCGACCGATACTTATACCTCTGGTGGCACAGTGATTAGCTGGTCAGGGAATAATACAGGCACCTTAATTGGTTCTGCGAATGGTAAGGAAGTAATCAGGGTTACCATCGATAGCAAAGGTGACTATGCGGTCAGTCTGTCTGGGCCAATTGATCATCCCAATGCGGGCGAAGATAACCTCGCAGTTAAGTTTGGTGTGAACGCCACCGACAACAGTGCAACCACGGCTGGCTCTATTACTATAAACGTCTCTGATGATGCGCCAGTAGCTGCGAATCAGACATTGAACGCGACAGTCTCCGCCGGCACCAACATCATGTTTACTATTGATGTCTCAGGCAGTATGGATACCAAAGATGGTGTGAACCGTGCTACTCGTCTTGAAAGCGAGATTGCATCGATCAACCGTTTATTGGACGGATACATCGCGCTTGGTGGCGACATCAAAGTGATGATTGTGACATTCTCTGATAATGCCTCTCAGAAAACAGCAAGTTGGGTCACCGTTGGTGAAGCCAAGGTCGTGCTGGCCGGGTTAACGACACTTTCAGGCACCAACTATGATGCAGCATTATCGGGGGCGCAATCGGCGTTCAATGCTGGCGGTAGAATTGTCGGTGGTCAGAATGTGGGTTATTTCTTCTCTGATGGTGAGCCCAACAGGGGGCTTGAGATTGGTGATGCAGACCGTCAAAACTGGGAAGGCTTCCTCAAGGCAAACGATATCAATCAATATGCGATTGGTGTGGGTTCCGGGGTAAGTGCTGCGCAAGTTGCAAACAGCATGAATCAAATTGCTTATAACGGCGCGAAAGAGATTGATACGAATGCAGTGCGAGTGAGTGACTTCACACAGTTGGATAGTGTACTTTCTGCCACTTTACCGACCCCTATTGCTGGTAGCTTGACCACAGGTGGTGGATTTGGTGCGGATGGCGGTTATGTCAAATCGATTAGTGTGGATGGTACTAACTACACATTTGATAACAAGACAGGGGCTATTTCGGTTAATGGTCAAAACAATAGTACATATAACCAGACCACGCATCAATTGACGGTTAAAACCACGGTCGGTACGTTTGTGGTGGATATGGATGACGGCAACTATACATTCACGCCAAAACAAGCCACCGTGACGTTGACGAACACCACATTTAATGCGGCTGCGCAGAGTCAAAACACGCCATTGCCAGCAGGTTGGTTTACTGACAACCCAAGCCGCACCATTGAAGTGCAAGAGAGTACGATTTATGGCTTGTCCAGCAGCTACGGCAATGTGCTTGAAATTGAAAACTACAGAGGTGATGGCAACATCTACACGCTGATTAAACCTAATGCGGGTGACACCGTGACCTTGGGCTTTGATTATGCAGGACGTGCGAACTACTTGTCAGGCACTGACTCTGCGATTCAGGTCATTGTGGATGGCAAGGTGATAGATACTGTGAATACCCGTAGCCTCACGATGACGCACTTTACTTATACTTTTGCTGGTACTGGTAATGAGATGCGTGTGGAGTTCAAATCGATAGATACGAATAGTACTGGTGGTTTACTGGATAACATCCTCATCACTAGCACTAGCACCTCCAATGTGCCGACCTCAACACAACTGGGTTACACCTTGAGTGACAAAGATGGTGATACTAGTTCGGCAACGTTGACACTGAATGTGAGCAAAAATACCAGCGTAGTGACCACGCCACAAGTTGCACCGGATGTGGCCAATGCTGCCAGTGCTTCTGGTTTAATTGCCATCCCGGGCGTGCTCAATGTGGATTTGTTGAATTTTGCGAGTCGTCAGGCATTTGCGGCGAGTGACGTTAACAACAATATTAGTAACGTGACCATTGCTTACAGCAGCTTATTGGGTGTAGTGCTCGGTGCTAATTTGTTGTCCTATTCACAGGCTGTGGCGACTGAGCTGGGACTCAAGGTCACTTATACGCAAAACAATGGTTTACTCGGCTTAGTGGGTGCCAGTGGAAAAATGGTCGTCACCGCCCTTGATGGTGGCACCGTGGATAACCTTGCGTTAAACGAGTTCTTGTCTACAGTTAAGGTGGATCAAGCAGTGGGCGTGAGTGCATTACAAACCTTGAATATTACTGCCACTGACAGTACTGGCTTGCAAGACAGCGCAAGTGCTTCTACTTTGCTGAGCCTAGATTTGCTCAGCAGCAGCAACAGTACGCCGATCTTGGGTGGCGATAGTGGTAATAATGTTGTCAACGGCACCTCTGGAAACGACATTATTTACGGCTACGCTGGCAATGACACTTTAAACGGCGGTGTTGGAAACGATATCTTGCGTGGTGGTGCAGGTAACGACACTTTAAATGGGGGCGATGGCAACGACATCCTCATTGGTGGTAAAGGAAACGATACCCTTACAGGCGGTGCCGGTGTTGATGTATTCAAGTGGGATCACGGCGATGAGGGTGTTGCGGGTGCTCCTGCCCGCGATACCATCACTGACTTCAACAAAGCTGCGGTGAGCCAAGGCGGTGACGTGCTGGATGTGCGTGATTTGTTACAAGGCGAAAATGCTGGCAACTTAGTCAACTTCTTGCACTTTGAGAAATCAGGCAGCGATACCATTGTGCATATCAGCTCAAATGGAGGGTTCTCGGCTGATGCACACAATGTGTCAGGCAGTTTCAGTAGTGGAAACACCACTCAGCAGATCGTGTTGAGTGGGGTGGATCTCACTACGGGTCAAACCTCCGATGCGGCCATTATTAACAACTTGTTGTCACAACAAAAATTGATCACTGATTAATGATTTGGTTTTTTTAAAGCGACCTCAGGGTCGCTTTTTTTTCGCCCATATTTCCTCAAACGTCCATGCTTGGTGTTTGTCTCTGCATAGATGAAATACACGACTTATCTCAAACATTACAAATGTTAATTTAAGTTTGTTAAAGTGTTAATATTTTATAAATTAACACTGATTGGATGTGTATGGCGCAGATGCACAACAAGCGGCGGCCGCTTGTTAATGGTTTGTTATTAAGTCTATGGATTGGGGTGTCCATGATGGCGACGCAATGCCATGCTTTGCAGTTGCTGGCCCATTACAATATGGAGGACTTGAATCGCTGGAGTGGGGCACCCAATGAGTTACGCGACGTAGCAAATTATGGCGTTGTCCCCTTCAACGGTAAAGCGATCGGCACGCCTGTACCAAGCAGTGCCTTTTCTGAACAAGCCAAAGTGGATTATCCACTGAGCACTTGTGCCTACTCACAATATGCTGGGCCCAGCAGCAATGGCGGGGCGTTTTTAATTAGTGATATCCCTGTGGATACCAGTACCAGCGGCAAACAGAGTGTCACTTTTTGGATGTATTGGGAGGGCGATGATGCTGTTGCCCCCTTAGGCTGGAGTGATTACAAGCTGGTCATTAAAAATAACGTGCTTGGCTTTGATGCCAATGACGGACGGTTATATGGCACTTCTGCCACTGGCTTGGCCAAAGGTTGGCATCATGTGGCCGCGATATTTACAAATTTAGATATGTCACAAAACAGCTTGTACATTGATGGTGTGTCGAAAACACTCACAATGAGTGGGACGCGCAAACTCAACTCCATTGCCAAGTTCGACCCTGATGCCATTCCCACCGCAGCGCCTCCGCCAGGATGGTTCACAGATAATCCTAGCGGTGTGCTAGAAGTCTTTCCGTCTACCTCTTATGGAATAGTCTCCCCGACGGGGCGTTTACTTGAGATTGAAAATAATGTGGGGGATTACAATTTATACACCCTGATCAACCCTAAAAAAGGGGAGGAGCTCACGCTAAGTTTAGATTATGCAGCGAGACCGGGCTTCACGTCGGGCACCGATTCTGCGATTGATGTATTGTTGGATGGTGTCTTTATTAGAACGCTCAATACTCAGGTTGCACAGTTCCAAAATTTTGTGATTCCCCTCGGTTATGGCACTGGCAATCCGATGCGGTTGGAGTTCCGCTCAGTTGATCGTAATAGTACTGGCGGCTTACTTACCAATATTGATGCCCTGCAAAATCAGGCTGTACCTACCGAATCAACTTTTGTCATAGGCGGTTTTGGCAGCCAAAACAGCATGCGCTTTCGTGGTCGTTTGGATGAGGTTAGAGTTTATAAAGGAGCGATCACTGCTAGCCAAGTGCAGGCGGACCTTAACGAAGTGCATGCTTGTAACCGACTGAGTTATTTGCAGATTGTGCATCCCGGTGAAGGCGTGGCCTGTATGCCTGCAAATATCAAGATCAACAGTTGTATCGGTACAGATAGTCAAGGCCAGTGTATGCGCGCAGCCTTGGGCATTAACGGCACATTAAATGCCTCTAGCTTGCAAGGCACAATCATTAATAGTCGTAGTTTTGCAATTTCACTAGGCTGGCCTAGCACCGATGTCGATTTGTCGGTGCCGGTAGTACAGACTGTCAAACTGAGCGTCAGCGATTTAAGTGCACAACCAGATCGCGCACAGGCGTTTGAATGCCTCAACACCAAAGATAACTCCAACAGCTGTGATTATATTTCGCGTGAGGCAGGGTTCGTGTTCAGCACGCAGCCCAATGGCAATAGTCTTGACATTTCGAATCAGCTGGCCGGGCAAGAATCAACGCAATACTATCTGCGGGCCATCCAGACGGACAACAAGAGCGCAGCCTGCCAGGCCGCGCTCAAAGGCAGCACGACAGTACAAATGGGCTACCAGTGCATCAATCCAACCACCTGTGCGCCGGGTGCTGGGGATCAAATGCGGATAACAGGGCGTGGCCAGCAAATCATCACCGCGAACAATCATGCAGATACGGCGTTGAATTTGAGAGATGTAGAGATGGCGTTTGATGACAATGGCAATGCGCCATTCAAGTTGAATTATTTTGATGTCGGTCAAACCACACTTTGGGTTAAAAAAACAGTAAACGCGGCCCAACTGTCGGGCAACACTACTTTTGTGACCAAGCCTTATTCTCTTGGTGTTCTCGACAACTCCATTAAAAGCGCCACGGATGGTCCTAACCCGGCAGCGGGTGATGCCAATGGCCCGGTGTTTGTGCAGTCTGGCACTTCTTTCAAAGCGACCGTGGCCGCCTATGCCAAAAACAATGCGCTCACGCAGAATTTTGGGCGCGAACAAACGCCAGAATCAGTCACTTTGCAAGCCTCAGTCATCGCGCCGGCGGGTGGCGCGCCTGGCGTACTCAAGAACGCCAGCACGCAGCCAGGCAGCTTTGCAGGCGGCAAAGCTGAGCTTGCCACATTGGAATGGAACGAGGTCGGCATCATCAAGCTGTCACCGCGTTTGAGTGATGGCGACTATCTGGGGGCTGGCGATGTGACGACAACTAGCTCGGGCAATGTGGGACGTTTTTATCCGCATCATTTTGGCATCAGTGCGATCAAAAGTCAGTTGGCCTGTGGCAGTTTTAATTATTTTGGGCAGGATGGCTGGCTCACTGCATTTAAACTCTTTGCACAGGCAAAGGATGGTAGTGTGACCAAAAACTATGAGGGGGATTATGGCAACAGTTTTGCCAAGTTTAATCTGGCCGACTATAGCAGTTATCATTTTAGTCTGAGCCCGGCAAGCTACACCTTAGGGGTCAGCAAAGATATGCCTACCGGCCAGTGGGTGAAGGGGGAGGCGACAGTGACGGCAACGCATCTGGTGAAGCGACCTGCTGATGCTGTGCCTGAAGCGCCGCTGACACTCATGGCGAAGCCGCTGGATGATGATGGCGTAAGCACATCTGAAGCGGTTGCCGTCTCAAGCCCAGATGCATTTAGATTCGGACGTTTGTTTATCACCCCGGCCCACGGCTCTGAGTTGCTCGCGTTACCAATAAAGATTGAGGCGCAATACTGGCGTCAAATTGGCTTAGATGCTGCCTATGTGCGCAACAATGCGGACAGCTGCACCCAGATACCATTACAGTCTATCGTGATGAAAAACTATCATGGCAACCTCAATGCCTGTGAAACACACTTGTCGGGTAACGCCAATGTCAGTCAGGGCGTGTCGCGCTTTAAATTGACTGCCCCTGGCATAGGGAGTGATGGTCGGCCGAATACCGGCAGTGTCGATCTCGAGGTGAATCTGGGGCCGGCATTGCCCAGTGAAAATACCTGTATCGGCGCGACAGAGCAGCCTGCTGCTGGCGGCGCACTACCATGGTTGGGGGTTGATCCTGTCTCACGTGCATCGTTTGGCATTTATAAATCGCCGGTCATTTATCTGAGAGAAGAATTTTAAAAAATACCCCCGGCTAGCGCAGGCCAGTCGGGGGTATTTGGGGCTTGTGGCTAGCGCAGGCTTAGACTGCGAGCATGTCTACAAAGACATTCACTGGGGTAGATTCTAGCTTGGATTGATCCTGACACAAGGCCAGAATCTCAGCTTGTTTGCCTGCATCAAAACGGCGTGCCAAATTCACTTTGAATTTTTTGACCAGTTCAGGGATGCCTTCGCCACGGCGACGGCGGTGACCGATCGGATATTCCACGGCAATATTGCTGGACTGCGTACCATCTTTAAAGAAAATCTGGATCGCATTCGCAATCGAGCGCTTTTCAGGGTCTAGATAATCGCGCGTGTATTCGGCTTTTTCGACACAAGTCATCTTGTCGCGCAATGCGTCAATACGTGGATCAGACGCGGCCGCATCTTCATAATCTAGCGCGGTTAGGCTGCCTTTGAGCAGGCCAACGGCTGCCATGTATTGAATGCAGTGGTCGCGGTCGGCCGGGTTATTCATCGGTCCACTTTTGTCAATGATGCGGATCGCTGACTCATGCGTGGTGATGATGATTTTGTCGATATTGGCGATGTCTTGCAGCGTTTGCAAGCGTTGCTCGACTTCTATATTCAACTGAAACGCGCATTCAACCGCTGTTTGGGCGTGGAACTCGGCCGGAAACGAAATTTTGAACAATACTTGTTCCATTACATAACTGCCGTAGGGGCGTTGAAACTTGAATGCGTTGCCTTTGAATAGCACATCATAAAAGCCCCAGGTTTTGGCCGTGAGCGCGCTGGGATAGCCCATTTCGCCCTGTAACGTCATCCAAGCCAGTCGCACGGCGCGTGAGGTGGCATCGCCGGCGGCCCAAGATTTGCGGGATCCGGTATTGGGGCTGTGTCGATAGGTGCGCAGGCTTTGGCCGTCGACAAAGGCATTTGAAACAGCGTTGATGATGTCTTGTTTGTTGCCGCCCAGCAATTTTGTGACCACTGCTGTGGATGCAATCTTGACCAGGATCACATGGTCTAAGCCAACGCGATTAAAACTATTTTCGAGCGCCAATACGCCTTGAATCTCATGCGCCTTAATCATAGCAGTCAATACGTCTTTCATCGTGAGCGGCGCTTTGCCTTCTGCCACGTGTTTGCGCGACATGTAGTCAGCCACGGCGAGAATACCACCCAAGTTGTCAGATGGGTGGCCCCATTCTGCCGCCAGCCAGGTATCATTAAAGTCCAACCAGCGGATCATTGCACCAATATTAAAAGCCGCCAAAATGGGGTCTAGCTGGTAAGACGTGCCCGGTACTTTTGCGCCATTGGGTACAATGGTGCCAGCAATCACCGGCCCGAGCAGTTTTGTGCAAGCGGGATAATCTAATGCTTCAAAGCCGCAGCCCAAGGTATCCATCAGGCAGTTGCGGGCCGTGTCGTAAGCCTCGTTAGAGTTGATTTCAAAGTCGGCCACGTAATTGGCGATATCGACAAGGACCTGATCGGGATCGGGGCGGACGTTAGAGATATGGGCGGACATAAGTCATTTTTCTTTCAGATAATAAAATGCGCCAAACACTACGCAACACTTCATGGATCATGCTGCGCTAAGTGGGATGCTGGTGGCAAAAATTAACGTTTTTCTAAGGGTAGAAACGGTCTATTTTCCGGGCCGTTGTATTCTGCATTCGGTCGGATAATCTTGTTATCGATACGCTGCTCAATGGCGTGTGCTACCCAACCGGTCGTGCGTGAAATCACGAAGATAGGCGTGAACATGCCGGTAGGAATACCCATCATGTGGTAGCTTGAGGCGCTGTACCAATCGAGGTTAGGGAACATTTTTTTCTCTCGCCACATGGTCGCTTCAATGCGGGCAGAAATATCAAACAACCGCATGTTGCCGGCTGCCTCGCACAAAGATTTGCTGACGGCTTTAATGGCTTCATTACGCGGGTCAGCGATGGTGTACACCGGATGACCAAATCCGATAATGATCTCTTTGCGAGCCATACGTGCCATGATGTCTGCCTCGGCCTCGTCAGGCGTTTGATAGCGCTCGATGATTTCCATCGCGGCCTCATTCGCGCCGCCGTGTTTTGGCCCACGCAAGGCGCCGATGGCACCAGTGATACAGGAATACAAGTCTGATAAGGTGCCTGCTATGACACGCGCGGTAAAGGTGGAGGCGTTGAACTCATGCTCCGCATACAACACCAGCGAGGTGTTCATGGCTTTGATGTGCAGTGCCGAAGGTTTTTTGCCATGCAGTAGATGCAAGAAGTGCGCGGCAATCGACTCATCATCGGTTTCAACCTCAATGCGAACACCGCGGTGACTAAAGTGATACCAATAAATGAGGATAGAGCCAAAACAGGCAATCAGTCTTTCACCCAACGCTTGGGCGCCTGCGGTGTTACGATCGATGGCTTCGGGTTCTAGCGTCCCCAACATAGAGCAGCCCGTGCGCATCACATCCATTGGGTGCGCATTGGCAGGAATCTGTTCCAGTACCGCTTTGAGCGCACTGGGCAGGCCGCGTAGCTTTTTGAGCTTTTGGTGATAGGCATTGAGTTGTGCCTCGGTGGGCAGCTCGCCGCGTATCAACAAATATGCGACTTCTTCGAAGGTGGCTTGTTCAGCCAGTTCGATGATATCGTAACCACGATAATGCAAGTCATTGCCGCTATGACCCACGGTACAAATAGCCGTCGTGCCGGCAGCGACGCCAGCCAAAGCGACGCCTTTTTTGCGTTTAGGGGCTTCGCTGGCAAGTGGGGTAGGGTCAGTGGTGGTGTTCATAACAAACCTCCTTATCTCTGGTCGGGTGTGCTTATTTTTTGTACAGCACGTCTAGCTTTTGCTCAAAATCGTGATAGCCGAGGTGCTGATAGAGATCGGCACGGGTTTGCATCAGATCGAGCACATTTTTTTGCGTGCCATCTTGACGCACCCCCTGATAGACTTTGAGTGCCGCTTGGTTCATGGCCCGGAAGGCCGATAATGGGTAGAGCACCATACTGACGCCAGCCGTGGCAAGTTCATCGACGGTAAATAACGGCGTGGCGCCAAATTCGGTGATGTTAGCCAGCACAGGCACTTTGACTGCTTCGACAAACTGCTGATACATGCCTAGTTCTGTCATGGCTTCTGGGAAAATCATATCGGCGCCGGCTTCGACGCAAGCACACGCGCGGTCAATTGCAGACTGTAAGCCTTCTACTGCCAGCGCATCCGTCCGTGCCATGACGACGAAGTCAGCATAAGGTTTGGCATCCACGGCAGCTTTGACCCGGTCTACCATTTCTTCTAGGCTGACAATCGCTTTGTTTGGCCGGTGACCACAGCGTTTTGCGCTGACCTGATCCTCAATATGCACGGCGGCGGCGCCGGCTTTCGCCACACTTTTAATGCTACGGGCAATGTTGAATGCGCCGCCAAATCCGGTATCAATATCTACTAATAATGGCGTATCTACCGCGTCTGTGATGCGTCGCACATCTACTAACACATCTTCTAGTCCCGAAATGCCTAAATCTGGCAAGCCGAGCGAGCCTGCGGCAACGCCGCCACCAGAAAGATAAATGGCTTGAAAGCCAGACTGTGTTGCCAGCATGGCGTGGTAAGCATTGATGGCACCAATGATTTGGAGCGGTTTTTCGGCGGCGAGGGCTGCACGAAAGCGGCTACCTGCTGTGATTGATTGCGTCATGTCTCTTCCTGTCCATCAGCCATTAAAAGAAAGCATGCTCAGCATCCGCTGGCATGGTCACACCCGTCTGCTTGGCCTTTTGTAAGACTTCCCAGAAGTAACGATACGTCGCGCGATCATGTAGCTCGCCCGCATATTGAATTGGCCCCCAGTCAGCGGCTTGCGCAGCCAGTAAGATATTGGCGGCGTCGTTCACTTCGTCATAATTGGGCTTCATGGCGTCGACAATTGCCTGAATTTGGGTTGGGTAAATACTCCACATACGCATAAAGCCAAATTCATTTCGGGCCCGAGCGGCATCGCTGTAGGTCACTTCTACATTTTTTAAATCTAAGGTCACGTTGTGGGCGGGCACCACGCCATTGGCTAAGGCTGCTGAGACCACTTCCGCTTTGGCACGCGCCAGCAGGCGATGCTCAAACTGCCCTGGGCTGCGCATGGCCGAGGCAGGAATTGCGCCATGATGCGCGCTGACAAAATCCATCAGACCAAAGTCCAGCACCTGTAACCAAGGCAGTTGTGCAATTTCATGCACTTGCCTTAGTGCGCCGTGTGTCTCAATCAGAATATGTACCGGGATGATGCGTGAGATGCCGTGCTGTTTGGCAACCTGTTGAATATAGGTGATCATTTCGCGTGCTTGGGCAATATCGGTACATTTCGGAATCGTCAGATAGCTGAGCACCTCTCCCGCGCCGCCGACCAAAATTTCGATATCTTTTTTCCAATGCGGGTGGGTGTAATCGTGAATGCGCGCGCCCGCCATCTTATATTGGTTGGCAGGCGAGTTCAGTACCCGCACGATCATCTCGGCATGCACCTGTTCCTGCCCACTGGCTGCGCCATCTTCGCAGTCACAGGTGATATCAAACACCGGGCCGATGCCGTTCACTTGTGTGGGGTCCTGCAGCGATAGGGCTTTCAGAATGAGTTTTTCACTACCAGCAAAATGTTCACAAGCCGGAATCACCGGAAACGGTTTCTCACCGCCAAAAAGCGCTTGGTTTGGATGAACGGCCATTATGAGTTTCCTTTTCTTGGCATTAAAACGGTATAGTCGAGATCGAGGACCACGTGTGGGTGATAGCCTTGCGTGGTTTTGATGTTTTCAAGGTTGGCGGGCGAGATGTTTTTGACGCCGACCATTCTTAAGCGCAAGGCGCCTAACGCTGGGTCAGGCAACGCCCACTTATCCAGTACTTTGGTCAGGCAATAAATCGTGTCGCCGGCATAGCTTGGATTGGCATGGGTGCCGCCATTAATCGCTAAAATTGCGATTGCGTTTTCTAGGCCCTCGAAACTGAGGGCGCGGCAAGCTGAAATCACTACGCCGCCATAGACCAGGCATTGGCCTTGGGGTGTGCTTTTCATCAAGTGTGCATCAAAGTGCAGGCGGGCATTGTTCTGATACAAGTGCGTCGCCATGGTATGGTCACTCTCATGAATCGTCAGTCCGGCAGGGTGACGCAAACACTCCTCTACTTGGTAATCATCCCACCAATAATTGCCACCGGTGGCATGGCTCAGCGCGTTGTTCACCTTGAGATGTGCAGGAATCACGAGTGATTCAACATTCACATGTTCCGCTAACGTCGGAATCACCGTTTCAGGGGCCGGTGCCTCGTGATTCTTTTTGTGAACCATGACCCAGCGTACCCAGCTGAGCACTGGCTGTTGATGTTGGTTGAGCGTGGTTGAGCGGACCCATACCACCCCGTTTTTACCATTGGAATTTTGTTTTAGGCCGATCACTTCGCTACTGGTCGTGAGGGTGTCTCCGACATACACCGGTTGCAGAAAACGGACTTCTGCATAGCCTAAGTTAGCCACCGCATTGACTGAAATGTCGGGGACGGTTTTGCCAAACGCAATGTGAAAGGCCAGCAGATCATCTACCGGCGCCTGTGGATAGCCGAGCGACTGGGCCAGCGGATCACTACAATGCAGCGGGTTGCGCGCGCCGGTCAGGGCAATATAGAGCGCAGTGTCGCCGGCGGTAATGGTGCGAGGTGTTGCGTGCTGGATGGTTTCACCCAACACAAAGTGCTCAAAAAAACGGCCGGTGTTGATTTTAGTCCCCATGGTCAACTCCTTAAATAAACTCTTCTTCTAGCTCGGCAATGGCTTCTGCCAGTTGAATTAGGCGTTGCGCGGCTTTGATGTGGTGGTGTTCCACCAGCTTGTCATTCACCACCACGGTGCCTCGGCCGCCTTCGTTGGCCTCTTTAAGCGCTTTGATGATCAATCTCGCATGTTGCACCTCGCCGCGTTGCGGGGTATACGCGTCATTGCAGTAGGCAATTTGTGCCGGATGCACCAGTGATTTACCATCCATGCCAATATCCCGCCCCAAGCGACAGGCATATTCAAAGGAATGCATGTTTTTAAAGTCTGAGGTGATGCCATCAATCACGCCTTTACCATAGGCTCTGGCGGCTAATATCACCAGCGATAGTGAGGTTAAAATTGCAGAGCGTTCATGCGTGACTCGGGCGTGTAATTGTGAGATCAGATCAGAGGTCGCCATTACCATACAGATAATGCGCTCTGAGGCCGCCGCAATTTCCTTGGCATTGAGTACCGCCAGCGGACTTTCAATCATCACCATCATCGGCACGTCTTTGCCGCCTGCGTCATCCAGCAATTGTTGCGCTTGCAACACATCTTCGCGGGATTCAATGTTCGGGAATAGGATTGCATCTGCCCCAATGTTGGCAACTGCTTGAATGTCATCATGGCCCCAAAGCGAGTGTAAGTCATTGACACGGATCACAACTTCTCTTTTGCCGTACCCACCCTGTTTGACTGCATTCACCACATTTTCACGGGATTGTATTTTGGCATCCACCAGAATAGGGTCGCCCAAATCTAGAATCACAGAATCTGCTGCGAGCGTCCGTGCGCGATCCAGGTAATGTTGATTGCAACCTGGCACATATAGCATCGAGCGTCTCGGTCTGAGTGCATATGACATGGGTTTTCCTTAATTGCGGCAAGAAATTAAGTTCATTATTCAATAATAAAAAAAGACTGTCAACAAATATCTTATGTCTTATATAAGATATAAAACAGTGGACAACGAAATAACGCTGTGATATAAATTTAAAAACTCGTTTTAGGTATAGTGAATGATGCAAATCAGCAATGGAGTCAGAGCTATGGACAAGCAATTAGGATCGCCAAGTTATCGGCCGCTATATGATCAAATTAAAGTATTGATTACGCAAAGTCTGATTGGTGGGGAGTGGCGCCCGGGCGATATGATTCCCAGTGAGATTGACCTCGCGCAACGGTTTAAGGTCAGTCAGGGCACGGTGCGTAAGGCGATTGATAGCTTAGCCACTGAAAACATTCTGATACGCCGTCAAGGCAAAGGCACGTTTGTCGCTACCCACAATCAAGATGATGTGAAGTTGCGCTTTTTGCGATTGACCGCAGAAAACGGCCAAAAGGAAATATTACAAAATGAATTTATTTCCTGTATTAAAAACAAAGCCAATGTGCACATTGGCAAAGTGCTCGAAATGAAAGCGGGTGCGACCACCATTGAAGTTAAACGCTTGCTGACTTTTTCTGGACGGCCCTTAATCTATGACCACATCATTGTGCCAGCTGCGCCATTTAAAGGCTTAAATCGGGCCAAGGTCGAAGAAAGCAATGGCTCCATGTATAGCATGTATGAATCTCAGTTTGGTGTGCGCATGATTCGTGCGGAAGAGCGCATCAAGGCGGTGGCAGCGGATGCAGAAGTCGCCAAAGCGCTAGGTTTGAAGGAAGGATATCCTTTGCTGAGTATAGAACGTGTATCGTTTACCTATGGCGATAAGCCGATGGAGTGGCGTCTAGGACTCTGTCTGACAGATGATCATCATTATATGAGCGAGCTCGAATAAGGCGCACTTTGCAACAATTTATTGCATAGCCTTTTGCCAATATAAGGCTTACGCAATCACGAATGAGGTGACTGAATGGACGATTTAAAACAACGTGCGCTGGATTACCACCAGTTTCCCAAACCCGGAAAACTGAGCGTCGAGTCTTCAAAGCCGTGCGCCACACAGCAAGACTTGTCTTTGGCTTATACGCCAGGCGTTGCCGCACCTGTGCGCGAAATTGCAGCGGATCCGGCCAATGCCTACAAATATACCAATAAAGGGAATTTGGTGGCGGTAATTACCGACGGCACTGCGGTTTTGGGACTAGGCAACGTAGGCGCATTGGCGGGTAAGCCGGTGATGGAAGGTAAAGCGGTGTTGTTTAAGCGTTTTGCGGATATTGATGTGTTTGATATCGAAATCAATGCTGCCAGCCCGGATGAGTTTATCCAAACAGTGATCAATATTGCGCCGACATTTGGTGGCATTAATCTAGAAGATATCGCGGCACCGCATTGTTTTTATATTGAAAATACGTTGAAAGCGCGTCTGGATATTCCAGTGTTTCATGATGATCAGCACGGGACGGCGGTGATTGTTGCGGCGGCCTTGTTGAACGCACTTGAGCTGCAAGGTAAAACTTTGCCTACGGCCAAGATTGTATTTTTAGGCGCGGGCGCAGCAGGCTGTTCTTGCGCCAAACTGCTTAAATTGATGGGGGCGACCAACATCACGATGGTGGATCGCAAAGGCGTGCTAGATACGCATCGCGATGATTTGCACGATAACAACCGTGCGTTAGCGATTGAGGCGGGTGAGGTCACTACGCTGGCAGATGCCATGCAGGGTGCGGATGTGTTTATTGGCGTATCGGCTAAAAATGGCCTACCCGCTTCATTGGTGTCGCTGATGGCGGCCAAGCCGGTTATTTTTGCGCTGGCTAATCCTGATCCTGAAATCTTACCAAGCGAAGTATTCGCCGTGCGCGATGATGTGATTATGGCGACCGGGCGCAGTGATTTTCCAAATCAGGTGAACAATGCCTTGTGTTTCCCCTATTTGTTTCGTGGTGCCTTGGATGCCAAAGCCAAACAGATTACCGAGCAGATGAAGGTCGCCGCAGCCAACGCGTTGAGCCAATTGGCCCGCGAGCCGGTGCCGCAGCAAGTGCTAGATGCTTATGGCTTAACTGCACTTTCGTTTGGTCGGGAATACATTATTCCTAAACCGTTTGATCCCCGCCTCATGGCGTATGTGGCGGGTGCCGTGGCACGGGCAGCTGAGCACGCTGAGTAAGTGGGCATGATTGTAAAGAAACACAAAAAGCAGCGGCCAAAGAATCTGAATTTGTTCACGATTCGTTTGCCGATCAATGCCGTGGTGTCAATTTTGCACCGCGTCACTGGGGTGGTGCTGTTTTTGATTCAACCCTGGTTGTTGTGGAGCCTATACCTGTCATTGTCGAGCCCAATACGCTATGCGCAGGTAATCACACAGTTTCAGCAATGGCCATACAAGTTAGTGGCAACAGGCTTGGCAGCAGCCTTTGTGCACCATTTTTATGCAGGTATCCGTCATTTAGCCATGGATGTGCACTGGATGACGACTTTGCAAAAAGCACGATTTTCAAGCCGGGTCGTATTGGGTCTGGTGGCATTCACCATGGTGTGGGTGACTTGGTTAATTTGGGGTTGAGCGCGCAATGTTGATCGAACTACTTACCGCTAAATATCCTGGCATGCGTCGCTGGTTAACGCAACGGTTGTGCGCGTTGTCTATGGCCTTAGTGTTGGTGCTCTTTTTGATCAGAATGCTCTGGCTGTCCCCTCAAAACTATCAAGACTGGGTGACTATGTTTGCCCCGTGGTGGTGGCGCTGGCTAGTGGTCTGGTTTTTTGTTTGTATGTTGTTGCATGCTTGGTTGGGCGTGCGTGATGTGTTGCGTGATTATGTGCCGCATCTGCCTAGTCGCGGGGTGTTGCAAGCAATGGTCGATATCGCCGTCATCGGCAATGCACTGGCGGTATTGTGGATTTTATTTGGAATGAACGTTTAAGGTGAATGGCATGACAACTGCAAGCAATATACAGCATCATCAGGTAGATGCCGTGATTATCGGTGGTGGTGGCGCCGGCTTGCGTGCGGCGTTACAACTGGCAGAATCTGGGGCAGAGGTGGCAGTGCTGTCCAAAGTGTTTCCCACACGCTCACATACCGTGGCGGCACAAGGGGGCATCGCGGCGGCATTGGGCAATGTGTCCGATGATAAGTGGTTGTGGCATATGTACGACACCATCAAAGGCTCAGATTATCTGGGCGACCAAGATGCGATTGAGTTTATGTGCCGTAATGCTGCCAAAGCCATTATTGAGCTGGAGCATTTTGGGATGCCGTTTGATCGCCTTGAAAACGGTCGTATTTTTCAGCGGCCGTTTGGTGGCATGACGCGCAATTTTGGTGAATCGCCCATCTCACGCACTTGTGCCGTTGCAGACCGCACCGGCCATGCCATGTTGCACACGCTGTATCAACGTAACGTGAAGGCCAACACGCAGTTTTTGATTGAGTGGTTTGCGCTTGATCTGATCCGCGATGTCGACGGCGACGTATTGGGGGTGATCGCGCTTGAAATTGAAACGGGCGATATTCATGTCATTCACGCCAAAGCGACCATGTTAGCCACAGGCGGTGGCGGCCGTATTTTTCAGGCCAGCACCAATGCTTATATCAATACTGGCGACGGTCTCGGCATGGCTGCGCGTGCCGGTTTACCGCTGCAGGATATGGAGTTTTGGCAATTTCACCCGACTGGCGTGTTGAATGCCGGTGTGTTGATTACCGAAGGCGTACGCGGTGAGGGCGGTTATTTGGTCAACAGTGAGGGCGAGCGCTTTATGGAGCGTTATGCCCCAAGTGCCAAAGATCTGGCGAGTCGCGATGTAGTGTCACGCGCCATGGCCACTGAAATCAAAGAGGGGCGAGGAGTAGGCAAACATAAAGATGCGGTTTATCTAAAGCTCGACCATTTGGGTGAGGAGCTCATTAGCAAGCGCTTGCCGGGCATTCGTGAAATCGCTAAAACATTTGCCGGTGTTGATCCTATCAATGCCCCGATCCCGGTTGTACCGACCGTGCATTACATGATGGGCGGTATCCCGACCAATCTAGATGGTCAAGTCGTGGTGCATGATGGCCAGTCTGAGCGCGTGGTGAACGGCTTATATGCCGTGGGGGAATGCGCCTGTGTCTCGGTACACGGTGCCAATCGTCTGGGCTCTAACTCATTGCTCGATCTGGTCGTATTCGGCAAAGCGGCAGGTGACAA
The DNA here is from genome assembly GCF_006363955.1 of Methylophilus medardicus. Classification (GTDB taxonomy): domain Bacteria; phylum Pseudomonadota; class Gammaproteobacteria; order Burkholderiales; family Methylophilaceae; genus Methylophilus; species Methylophilus medardensis. Next base: position 1,536,485 of record NZ_CP040948.1, on the reverse strand, counting down.
AATGGCGGCGGATATTGCCAGTAGCCAAGCGCATAAACCGTTGCCTGCAAACGTCGCTGATGCCACTCTCGCACGCGTCAATCGTTTAGAAAACGCCAGTCAGGGCGAAAAGGCTGCCGACGTGGGTTTTAACATGCGACAAACCATGCAAAAACATTGTGGGGTTTTTCGCTTCCCAGATTTACTGGAAAGCGGGGTTGCGGCGATTCAGCAAGTGGCTACGCAAGCAGCACAGATGCGTATCAGCGACAAGAGCAAAGTATTTAACACCGCGCGTGTCGAGGCGCTAGAGGTTGATAATCTAATGCAGGTGGCGATGGCGACCATGCAGTCAGCCCATGCACGGCAAGAGAGTCGCGGGGCACATGCTCGTGAGGATTTCGCTGAGCGCGACGACCAACACTGGTTGAGCCATTCGTTATATTTTGCCCAAGAACAAAAGCTGCTTTACAAGCCAGTTCGCTTGCAACCATTGACCGTAGAACCATTTGAGTTGAAAAAAAGGGTGTATTGATATGCGTTTTTCCATCTACCGCTTTAACCCTGATGTAGACAAAAAACCCTATATGCAGGATTACGATATCGCGCTTGAAGATAGCGACCAGATGTTGTTGGATGCGCTGATGCGTATCAAGACGCAGGATGAGTCACTCAGTATGCGTAAGTCATGCCGGGAAGGGGTGTGTGGAAGTGATGCCATGAACATCAATGGCAAAAATGGCCTCGCCTGCATCACTAAATTAAGTGAATTAGAAGAACCCGTGGTGTTGCGCCCGATGCCCGGTTTGCCGGTCATTCGTGACCTAGTGGTCGATATGACGCAGTTTTTTGACAACTATCACTCAGTGATGCCTTATCTGCAAAATGAGGACGTCCCAGCTGACAGCGAGCGCCTGCAAAGCCCAGAGGATCGGGCCAAGCTGGATGGGTTATATGAGTGTATTTTGTGCGGTGCCTGCACGACTTCGTGCCCGAGTTTTTGGTGGAATCCTGACAAATTTGTCGGCCCGGCTGGCCTGATGCAAGCCTATCGCTTTATTGCGGATAGCCGTGACCAAGCACAAGATGCGCGCCTCGAAAACCTAGAGGACCCTTATCGGTTGTATCGTTGCCACAACATCATGAACTGTACGGATGTATGCCCGAAAAAACTCAATCCCAATGCGGCGATTGCGGCGATTAAAGACCTCAAGATTGATAAAGCCAAAGCACATCAAGAAACCAAACCGGCCAAGAAAATTTTTGGTATCAAAGTGTTATAGGAGCGCGCCATGTTGAATGCAGAAATGTTACGTGACGCCGAACAGCGTCGTCTGACTTGGCGTTGTCGCCGCGGCATGTTGGAGCTAGATATCGTGTTGCAACGGTTTGTTGGTGAACACTTTAATGGATTGACTCTGGCCGAAATGGCGCAATTAAATGAATTGCTTGAGCTCCCCGACAACGTGTTTTGGGACCTGATTCAAGGCGTCAACCCTACTGTCGAGATGGCAGACGCCGCCATTATCCTCGAAAAACTGAGAGCGAGCCGACCCACGGCAGAACAGGAAACCGCATGAGTCAGCACATGGGCGAAGAGCCAATCGCATTGGATGCCAGCGCATTAGGAGATTACTGGCCGGGCATACAGTTGTATTACCCACCGGTCAAATATGCGCCCAGCCTCGGCATTTATGAGGACATGGAGCAAGCGGCAAACCGCATGGTGAAGCATGCGCATTTTACCAATGCCCATACCCTCATTTTTGACCTCGAGGATGGTTGCCGGCAAAAGGAAATGAGCCGTACGCTGCTACGCCAAGAGCTGCCCAAGCTGCGCAAGGTCAACGAGCGGGTCACGATTGCTATTCGTGCGAACTCGTTCCGTACCGATGAATATGAAGAAGACATGAAGCTGGTGCGCGACATGGGTGAATACATCGATGTCGTCATGCTGGCCAAAGCCGGTGAATCTTATGGCGCCGCTGAAGTACGTGATTTATCTAGTTTTTTGCTCAGCATTAATCCGAAAATCACCATCCAGCCCATTATTGAGCACCCCAAGTCACTCAAAATTGCCCCTGAACTCATGCAATACGATACGGTGAAACATGTGGTATTCGGCATACACGATTTTTCAAAAGCGCTGGGCATTCACATCACGCCCGAGCATTGGATCGAAGAACTGTTTTATTTTATTAATCAATTAATTTTTGAAGCCAGGATTGCTGGTAAAGGTGTCATTGGTGGTGTGGAAACCCTGATCGGCAGCAATATCATGCCGGACAAATTTGTTGAGCCGCATGATGTGCGTCGCTGGCTAGATTTGCATGGCGACCATGAGTCCAGGGTGGTTTATAAACACGCTTGCCAGGAGGCGGCAATGGGCCTGACTGGCAAACAGGTGATCCATCCCGGCCATATTCATTTGTGTAAAACCGCTTATACGCCGTCCCCGACTGAAATCAATCAAAAAGTAGCTATTTTAAAGGCGGCGATCGAGGCGGATGCTTTGCTTGGTGGCGCGATTAAATTTGAAGGCGAAATGCTGGACCCACCGATGTTTGGTAAAGCATTACAAACCCTATTGAGAGCACATGCTTTGCGCGCACTCAAGGTGAGTGATATGGAATTTGCCTTGCATGTACTGCAGTTAATGCCAGCACAAGTGGTTCGTCAAAACTGGCCTTACGGGATCTTGTTATAAACATTGATTTTTGCTTTTAATCCGTGGTGGCCCGGTGTTGGCCTAAGGGTTCCAAAAGGACACCTGATGATTGCGTCACTGATCAGTGGCTGCGTTTAAGAATGAAAGGTTTAAACATGACACAGTTAGCCCCTTATCCAGATTGGCAATGGCAGATACCGGCGTTTTTTAACATCGGTGTGGCGTGTAGTGACCGTCATCTTGGCACAGCCAAAGCGGATGAAATTGCGATGATTGTGGAGGATGACAGCTTTGGCACCAGCACCATCACCTTTGCCGAACTTGCCGCATCCACCGATGCTTTTGCGCAATTATTGCGTGGCTTAGAGGTTGTTCCTGGCGATCGCGTATTAATTCGCCTGCCAAATAGTCTGGATTATCCGACCGCATTCTTGGGGACGATGAAAACGGGGGCAATTTCAGTGCCTACCTCGACTCTGCTCACCGCAGAAGAAGTCGCCTATCTGGCAAAAGATTCAGGTGCCGTGGTGCTGGTCACCGATGCTGCGGCTTGGGCCGGCATGTCGGCCAAAATGCAAGAAAACATCGCACAAACGCCGCAGCTTAAACATATTTTATTGACACAGCTTGTGGGCGAGGTGGCTGCAGTAGACGGCTTTAACGTGCTCGCCATGGAGGCAGCCTTGGGCACAGTGCCCGAGCCGCAGCCGGCCTATGTCACTCGGGCAGACGATCCCGCTTATTTGGTCTATACCTCTGGCACGACAGGGTATCCCAAAGGGGTGTTGCATGCGCACCGTGCATTACTTGGTCGGCAGCCTGCGGCGCAGTATTGGTTTAATTACAGCGACACCCATCAAGACCGTATTATGCATTCGGGTAAGTTTAACTGGACCTATGTGCTGGGCACCGGCCTGATGGATCCGCTGTATTTGGGTAAAACTGTGATTGTGCACGAGGGTAAAAATGACGCGCAAAAGTGGCTAGAACTGATTGCCAAGCATGCAGCGACGATTTTTATCGGCGTGCCGACAATTTACCGTCAGTTATTGCAAAAAACACAGGCGACGCAATCGGATATTCCATCCGTGCGCCATTTTATGAGTGCTGGCGAGCATTTGTCTGACGAAGTGTTGACGCAATGGCGCGACCGGTTTGGTCTGGATATTTATGAAGCCGTTGGCATGAGTGAATTTTCATATTATTTATCGCAAAGTATTTTTCGGCCTATTCGTGCCGGTTCCGCAGGCTTTCCGCAACCGGGTCACGCGATCAAATTGCTCAATCCTGAAACCCTCGCCCCTGTGAGTGAAGGGGAAGAGGGCATGATTAGCGTGCCAGAAAATGATCCCGGCCTGTTTTTGAGCTACTGGAACTTGCCGCAAGAGACGGCTAAGTATAAGCATGATGGTTATTTTTTTACCGGCGACTACGCCAAATATGATGCCGATGGCTATCTTTGGTTTTTAGGCCGTAAGGATGACATCATCAAGAGTTTTGGTTATCGGGTGTCGCCTTATGAGATCGAGCGCGTTTACAAAGGACATCCGGCGGTCGCGGACTGCGCTGCGGTGGGGGAAGAGATTGAAAAAGACAAACTACTGGTGGTCATTTATGTGATTCCTAAAGCAGATACTGAGATTGCTCCGGAAGAGCTGATTACCTTCGGCAAACAACATTTGGCCGCCTACAAAGCGCCCAAAACGGTCTATCTGGCCAAGGAGTTTCCACGGACCAAAAATGGTAAAATCTTACGAAAAGACGTCAGTCCTGCCATTGCTTATTCAAAAAGCAATGCGCGTTGAAGTGATTGCCTGAAAGAATCCCCATGGCCCTGATTAAAACCCAAGATTTCATCGAGAGTATTGCTGATGCATTGCAATACATTTCTTACTACCACCCTGAAGATTATATTCAGGCGTTGGCCGCGGCTTATCAGCGTGAAGCCTCGGTGGCTGCCAAAGATGCGATTGCGCAGATTCTGACCAATTCACGCATGTGTGCGGAGGGTAAGCGCCCGTTGTGCCAGGACACCGGTATTGTGGTGGCGTTTATCAAAGTGGGCATGCAGGCGCGCTTTGAGGGGGATATGTCGGTCGAAGAGATGGTGAACGAAGGGGTACGCCGCGCGTATTTGCATCCCGACAATACCCTGCGTGCTTCTATCGTTAGTGATCCCGCGGGTTTGCGTAAAAATACCAAAGACAATACACCAGCGATTACGCATGTTGAACTGGTCAAAGGCGATCAGGTAGACGTGCAGATCGCTGCCAAGGGTGGCGGTTCTGAGAATAAATCCAAATTGGCCATGCTCAACCCGAATGAAAGCATCGTCGACTGGGTGCTCAAGGTGGTGCCTGAAATGGGGGCGGGCTGGTGCCCGCCGGGTATGCTCGGCATTGGCATTGGCGGTAGCGCAGAAAAAGCCATGTTACTGGCGAAAGAATCACTGATGGCGCCGATTGATATTCAGGCATTACAGGCACGCGGGGCACAAAATCGCCTTGAAGCACTGCGCCTAGAGCTCTATGAAAAGGTCAATCAATTGGGCATTGGTGCACAAGGCTTAGGGGGCCTGACCACGGTGCTGGATGTTAAGATTCTTGATTATCCCACCCACGCTGCCAGTTTGCCGGTGGCGATTATTCCTAATTGTGCCGCCACGCGCCATGTACATTTTACGTTGGATGGCACCGGCGTTGCGATGCTGACTCCGCCCAGCCCAGATATTTATCCAGATGTGCACTGGGCCCCCAGCCCGCAAGCGAAAAGGGTGAATCTTGACACCGTTACGCGGCAGGAAACCCAAACTTGGAAAACGGGCGATACCCTGTTGTTGACCGGCAAGATATTGACCGGCCGTGATGCAGCCCACAAACGGATTCAAACCATGCTTGCCAACGGCGAGCCGTTGCCGGTGGATTTCACCAATAAATTCATTTATTACGTCGGCCCGGTTGATGCGGTCAGAGACGAGGCGGTCGGTCCTGCAGGCCCGACAACCGCTACCCGCATGGATAGTTATACCGATATGATGCTCAATACCGGATTACTTGGCTCGATCGGTAAAGCCGAGCGCGGTGAGGAGGCATTGGCCGAGATCGCAAAACACCAATCCGTGTATCTGATGGCGGTTGGTGGGGCGGCCTATTTAGTGAGTAAGGCGATTAAAAAATCACGCATTCTTGCGTTTGAAGAGCTGGGTATGGAGGCCATTTATGAATTTGAAGTGGTTGATATGCCCGTCACGGTAGCGGTGAGTGCTGATGGAGAATCCGTCCATCAGACGGGGCCTGCCCATTGGAAAAAGACCATTGCGCTGCATGCGGTTTAAATCACCGGTCTGCAATGTGAGCCTGATCACAGAGGCGGGATACAAATTGATCAAAGATACGTCATACTACTAAGCGTAAACATGGAGCGGGTATGATAAAAATGAATCGTTGGACAATGGGAATCTCAGCAGCCCTAGGCTGGCTGATATTGGGGCTGAGTCTGTCTGTGCAAGCCGAGTCAGCACTCGAATATTTTACGGACCGTAATGGCCTTTATAGCGGGCCATCAGTGGAAGATCAAGTGGCCTTAATGGATAGTGATCACAACGGCTTTGCCGATGTGTTTGAGGTAAGAGCCTACTTAGAAAAACAACATGGCAAAGGCTATCAAAAAGAATTGCTAGACAAATGGGAATCGTCTGCATACGGTAAAAGTTGCAGTACCCCATTTGCCAAATCGTTATATGGAGACAGTACGCGCTAGCGCAAACCATGTTGTTTTGTTGCTGTGGGCGGCTGTCATTTTGATCAATTGCCGGAATGTTACAAGCATTTAACATTCTGCTGCGTGGACTGCATTATAATCAAGCGAGAAGAAATCCTCGCGGTCAGTGTTTAACACCGACCCATTCCCCGTTTTTTGTTTTATTGATAGAGCCTACATCATGTTACAAGCATACGACACCCACGTGAAAGAGCGCGCTGCGCAAAACTTACCTCCATTACCGCTGAATGCGGAACAAGTCGCCGCCTTGGTGACTTTGCTAAAATCCCCACCCGCTGGTGAAGAAGCTTTATTACTGAATCTGCTAGAAAACCGTATTCCGGCTGGCGTAGATCAAGCAGCTTATGTGAAGGCCGCATTTTTGGCCGATGTTGCCAATGGCTTGGCAACTTCGCCATTGCTCAACGCTGAAAAAGCAGTTGAATTATTGGGCACCATGCTTGGTGGCTACAATGTGCAGGCATTGGTTGCCTTATTAGATGGCCCGATGGCTGCGCACGCGGTGAAAGCACTATCCACAACGATTTTGATGTTTGATGCCTTTCATGATGTGGATGCCAAAATGAAAGCAGGCAATCCGCATGCTAAGACGTTGATGACGTCTTGGGCCAATGCCGAATGGTTTACCACTAAACCTGCCTTAAAAGATGAGATCAAAGTCGTTGTATTTAAGCTCGAGGGCGAAACCAATACCGATGATTTGAGTCCGGCACAAGATGCTTGGAGCCGTCCAGATATCCCATTGCATGCCAAAGCCATGCTGGTCAATCGCATGCCTGATGGTTTGTCCGTCATAGAGCAATTGAAGCAAAAGGGGTTGCCACTGGCGTATGTGGGGGATGTGGTAGGTACTGGCTCTTCTCGTAAGTCGGCCATCAATTCTGTGCAGTGGTGGATGGGCGATGACATACCTTTTATTCCTAACAAACGTACCGGCGGGGTGGTGATTGGCAATAAAATTGCCCCCATTTTCTTTAATACGGCTGAAGATTCTGGGGCCCTCCCCATTCAGTGTGATGTCTCCAAGTTGAACACGGGTGACGTCATTATTATCAAACCCTATGAAGGCCAGGTGTTGTCAGAGGCGGGTGCGCTATTAGCCACCTTTGAAATGAACCCCATCACGCTGGCGGATGAAGTGCGCGCTGGTGGCCGTATTCCATTAATCATCGGTCGGGGTCTGACATCGAATGCGCGCAAAGCGCTTGGTCTGGCTGAGACTGACGTATTTATCCAAGCTGTGCCAGCCAAAGATACCGGCAAAGGCTACACGTTGGCGCAAAAAATGGTGGGTCGCGCCTGTGGCTTACCTGAGGGTGTCGGTGTGCGCCCGGGCACTTATTGCGAACCGAAAGCAACGACGGTTGGCTCTCAAGATACCACTGGCGGCATGACGCGTGATGAGTTGAAAGAGCTGGCTTGCCTTGGTTTTAGCGCTGATTTAGTGATGCAGAGTTTTTGTCATACCGCTGCTTATCCCAAACCTGTGGATATCAAATTACAACACGAGTTGCCTGAGTTTATGTCGAGCCGTGGCGGCGTGAGTTTACGCGCCGGCGATGGCGTGATCCACTCGTGGTTAAACCGTTTGATTCTGCCTGATACCGTAGGCACGGGCGGCGATTCGCATACGCGTTTTCCAATTGGCATCAGTTTTCCGGCGGGTTCGGGCTTGGTGGCATTTGCTGCAGCCACCGGGGCCATGCCGTTAGATATGCCGGAGTCAGTGCTGGTCCGCTTTAAAGGAGAAATGCAACCCGGCATTACCTTGCGTGATTTGGTGAATGCGATCCCGTATGCAGCGATCCAAGAAGGCACATTGACCGTCGGCAAACAAGGCAAAAAGAATGTGTTTAACGGTCGCGTGCTTGAAATCGAAGGATTGCCTGATTTAAAAGTGGAACAAGCGTTTGAGCTGGCCGATGCCTCCGCGGAACGCTCAGCCAACGGCTGTACCGTGCTGCTCAATAAAGAGCCTGTGATCGAGTTTTTAAACTCGAACATCGTGTTGATGCAGAATATGATTGAAAACGGCTATGCGGATGCGCGTACCTTAGAGCGCCGCATCGCTAGCATGAAAGCCTGGCTGGAAAAACCTGAGCTGTTGCAACCAGATGCGGATGCCGAGTATGCGCATGTGATTGAAATTGATCTGAATGAGATTAAGGAGCCGCTGGTTGCGTGCCCGAATGATCCCGATGATATCAAGCCGTTAACCGCCGTGGTGGGCGACAAAATCGACGAAGTCTTTATTGGTAGTTGCATGACCAATATTGGCCATTATCGCGCCGCTGGAAAGGTGTTGGAAGGCGCAGGCGGGCTCCCGACACGATTGTGGATCGCACCACCCACCCGTATGGATGAAGCGCAATTGCGCGCTGAAGGCGTGTATTCGACCTTTGGTGTGGCAGGCGCACGTACCGAGGTGCCAGGCTGCTCCTTGTGTATGGGTAATCAGGCGCGTGTCGCCGACAAAGCCACGGTATTCTCAACTTCAACCCGTAACTTTGACAACCGGATGGGCAAAGATGCGCGTGTGTACTTGGGTTCTGCCGAATTGGCCGCGGTCTGTGCCAAGTTGGGTCGCATGCCATCCGTGCAAGAGTATCTAGATACCTTGGGGAGCAAACTCACCAATACGGCAGAAATTTACAAATATCTCAATTTCAATCAAATGAGTCAGTATGCGCACTCATTAGAAAATGTGAAAAAAATTATTCCGATTCAAGAAACAGCCTAAACGTTGTTGATCTAAGCAAAACATAAAGGGGGCGCTTGCCCCCTTTATGTTTTTGATCGCACATATCCTTGCAACTGTAAAACCTGAGGCTCGTCCGTACGGCACACATCTGTTTTGATTATGATGTATTGGCTGACGTCTATGCAGCGATGCATAAAATCGTCATCCCTCTGATGAACATCAACAGATTTTTTAATGCCCAAGGAGAAGCGCATGAAACCGTTTGAACAAGGCTTGGTTAACTATCAACAACGTTTATTGGCGCATGATTACGGTCAGGTTTTTTGCCGTTTTGATGCAACGCAGCAGGCCCTATGGAGTTACATCCATCAGCCGAATCGCATTCCCTGCATCAACCATGATTTACTTAAACACTTATATCAACACCATGCGGATATTCAGCGCAGTGGGGGCTATGTGCATGTTGAGCAAGACAACATCGTCCCGATTCGCTATTCGGTGTTTGCTTCAGCCACTCCCGGCTATTTCAACATGGGCGGCGATTTACAAAAAATGGCAGCTGCCATTCGTCAGCAAGATAGGGCGCAACTTGAAGCTTATGCAAAGTTGAGTATTGATGTTGTGGCGCAGCGAGCTTTTCGCTTCGAACTTGAGCACGTGACTAAAATTTCGTTGTTGCAAGGAGAAGTGCTGGGCGCTGGTATTGAAGCCGCCATGACCAGTGATGTATTAATTGCTGAGAAACAGGCCGTATTTTGTTTTCCTGAATTATTTTTCAACATGATTCCGGGCATGGGGGCCTATAGCTTTATCGCACGCAAAGCGGGCCTAGCGATCGCTGACAAGATGATCTTAGGTTGCGAGCGTTATACCGCAACGCAATGCTTGGAAATGGGCTTGATTGATATGGTGGTGGAAGAAGGCGAAGGTGAGCAAGCGGTACACGACTTCATACACAAAAATAACAAACGTGCGGAGGGCTTTTTATCTGCGCAAAAAGCCAAGTCCAGAATAAATCCGCTTACCTACGACGAACTTAAGGACATCGTACAGGTGTGGGTCGAAAATGCTTTGCGTTTATCTGAACGCGATCTTAAGGTGATGGATCGTTTTTATCGCGCGCAGTCGCGCTTGTTTCCCGATACGGCCACGGTGGATGAGGCTAAGATGGATGAGTCATCAGAATTGCAAGCGGCCCAGCAGAGTTTTGCGGTGAACCAGTAGTGCGGAGTGACGGAGCGTGCCTGACTATTTATGTAAATGCTTGGATGAGAGTTTGCTACGCTGTTGTTGCAACTGCGCACGCGTCTCTTCGTAGCAATCAGCCACATCTTGATACAGGCCAGAAATAGTCTGGGCATCCTCCATGCTCAAACCCAATAAACGGCGACTGAGTTTGCTCAGAGGAATCAAGCCCATATTGGCTGATTCCCCAGCCAACTCATGCGCCAGTTTGTGTGTTTGCGCAAAGTTCAAATCCAGACAGGTAGGTGCCAGTCTGCGCATGAGGTCATCCGTCGACTCGATGAACTCGGTGATCAGTTTATGCAGGAAGGCCTCGCTACCACCCAGCTTTAATAAGTGCGCCATGCGATCTTGGTCAATCAAAGGCTCAGCAATGGGTACGATGTTTCGGATGTTTTTTGTTGGCAAAGGCGCCGCTGTGCCAGGCACAGAAAATGCCTCCTCTGCGCTGGTGCTTTCAAAGGCAGAGAGGTCAATGTTGTCTTGCGTCGTGAGCGCTGCCTTCGACTGCCTGAGGCTTGCTTGGGCTAAATGCTCGGTATCCAGCGTGCCTGCAATCGCTTGAATCAAGTGTTGAATTTGCCGTGACAGTACCGGTTTTGTTAACACTTGATAGACGCCAGCGCGTAAACAACGCTCTTGGGTCGTTTTGGTCGCATCTGCAGTCAAGATCACCGTTCTGAGCGGTTTACTCCCGGGCAAAGCATGGTAGATATTAAAGACTTCCAGCCCATTCATTTCTGGCATGTTGTAGTCTAGAATCATCAGATCAAACTGATGATGTTCCAGCGCATCTAGCGCAGCATCGCCATGATCGACCGCTTTCACCACGCAGTGCATTTTTTGTAGTGTTTCGTTTAGAATCAAGCGGTTGACCATGTTATCGTCGGCAATCAGCACGCGAATTTTCTTGCGGAATCGGGTGTGACTGCTCAAAGGCACCACGTTAGACTGGTTGTCTAAATTAATGTCACTCGGCGTAGGTTGTAGCAACGCCGCGGTGGGCGTCAGGGGCAGGGTGACTACAAAGGTGGTTCCAACGTTTTCTTGACTGGTCACGCTGATTTTGCCACCCATCACCTCCACTAATTGTTTTGCAATCGAGGTGCCGAGGCCGGTGCCACCATAGCGTCTGGTGATGCTGCTGTCTGCTTGTGTAAAACTGTCAAATATCAGTGGCAACACCGCATGCTGAATGCCAATCCCGGTATCTCGAATACTAAAATTGAGCGTATTTTTATCTGCATTGCTTTGAATTAAGCTGACCACGACATCTACGCCGCCATGTTGGGTAAATTTAATCGCATTGGCGACCAGATTGGTTAGGATTTGCTCAAGGTGATGCATGCTGCCAATGTAGTGGCGCTCCACCAATGGATCTAGGTGAAATCTCAGCCATAACTGTTTTCGTTCAACTTCAATTTGAAACATCAGCTGTAAGCGCTGAATGAGGTCAGGCATGAAAAACGTAATCTCTTCAAGCTCGACTTTGCCTTTTTCAATTTTGCTGATATCTAGCACATCGTTAATGAGTTTTTTCAGGCTAGAGGCAGAATTGCCGACCATTTTCAAGAGTTCGGTTTGCTTGCTGTCAAGTTTGGTTTGAGCCATCAGCTCGCTCGCGCCGATAATACCGTTGAGAGGCGTACGCATTTCATGACTGATGTTGGACAGAAAGTTGGTTTTGGCCTCGTTGGCTTGCCCCGCCTCTTCGGTGGCTTTTTCTAACCTGACGAGTAGGCGCAATGCATGGGGCGGAATTAATAACAAGGTCAGCAAAAAGCCATAGGCCAAGTGTTGATGCTGATTCCAGTAAGGATTCAGGTATAAGGTGATACTAAAACCGATTAGGCTGAAGATATAGCAGCCTTTAAAAAACTTTGTGCCATAACGTAAACCATAGCCAATGATCAGCCACAAATAAATACCGATAAATACACCCGCCATGGCGCCTGAAATCATCTGCTCAAGCGAGGTGGCTGTAATGTCCATGATCATCGCTGTCCACTGGCGTTTTTCATTTTTTTGCGGCTGCTGCAAAATATTGTGCAGCATCAAAAAAGCAAAACACAAATAAATCAGGCAGAGTAGGACGGGCTCATAGCTGCTGTGATTCACTAGCAAGTAAAGCGCAATAAAACTAACGAAAACAACGCGAATTAAAGCCTGCTCAGTTTCATAACTGATGGACTTGATGTCGGTCACTTTCTGTTTTAATTGTCTGACGAATGCTCGCATGCTGATCAGTGAGTGAGGGTTAAGCCTGTGTGGAACATTTGCGCAAAGGAAATCTTACCTATATTGATAGTTATCGGACTTTTCTTAAGATAACTTAAATTTTAGCAGGCTCCATTTGATAATCAAAGAAAGTTTGCCATTCCCCTCTTAAAATAATCGTCGGTCAGGCTGCATCTGTGATAAAAATGTGACGATTCTGATTATTTCAATGATTTACCGCTATGGACTCTGCCACAAACCCTGAAAATCCTTCAAAACGCGCACGTTGGCTGGCGCGCAGTCGCATGCTGTTGCCGATTTCTTTTTTTGTAGGCGGATTTATCTGGGATGCCATGACCATAGGCAAAAAGGTGAACTTATCTGACATGGCTATTTTTGCGCTGTATCTGCTGGTAGCCGCTTTCTTGATGCATCAACTGGCAGCGCCTTCTTCTGCCATGCGTCGGATGGGGGAACGCTTGCTGCGCTGGGCGTGGTTACAAAAAAGAGTTTCCAACTGGCCGGTGCAAGATTGGCCCTATTGGATATTGCAGTTTCTGTTCGGTAGTTTGCTCAGTGCCTTGTTTATTCTTTATTTTAAAAGTTCGAGTTATGGCCTAGCGTGGGTGGTGACACTGATTTTAGGCATTTTGTTAGTGGCGAACGAGTTTATGGAGGGGGAATATCGCCGCTTGAGTTTGTGCTGGAGTATGTTTGGGTTATGTACCATTTTATGGAGTAATTTTGCGTTTCCATTTTTGCTCGGTAGTGTGCATGCAGCTTGGTTCTATTTGAGCACATTGTTGGGCGCCACGGTCACTTACCTGTTGTATCAGAAAGCCCCTCAGCATGCTGGACGTATTTGGCCAGTATGGGTGATTGCTGGTTTACTTATGGTGGCTTATCGTGCCGATATGATTCCGCCTGTGCCGCTGGTCAAGCAGGCCGTGGTGGTGGCCTATGATCTCGAAAAGTCTCCGGAAGGGTATTGGATGACCGTCGATAAATCGCCTTGGTGGCAGTTTTGGCGGGTGAATAGTGACCATTTCTATCTGCAACCCGGTCAGCGCTTAGTGTGTTTTTCGGCGGTGTTTGCACCTCAAGGCCTGCATACGCAGCTATTGCACGATTGGCAGCAGCGGGTGCGCGGCGAGTGGGTGAGTGTCTCAACCCCGGGCTTTTCGTTAGCGGGCGGGCGTGACAGCGGCTATCGCGGGTATACCTACAAAACCAATCTGACGGCGGGGGAGTGGCGCGTGCGTATCCAAACTGCGACGCGGCAAACCATCACCGTGCATCCTTTTACCGTTTCGCTTGGCGCCCCCCCAAATCACAAGCCGCGTACGCGCATCAGGTATTAATTTTTTAGCGCTGCTGGCCCTCACAGCCGGCATGTGCACTTGCATCCTGTGCCAGCGTATTCGCCAGCCAGCCCAAGTGAGGCTCAATTGACGCACGCAATGTCCACGGTGGATTAATGATCCACATGCCGCTACCATGCATGCCAAAGCCGTCCGCCGCTGGTTGCTGTACATCCAAGCTGACATGCAAATAGTCAGTCCCCAACTGGCGTAGCCTGTCTATCATGTATTGTGGTTCAGGCCGCTGCAAGCGCGGATACCAGATTAAATAGGTGCCTGTTGCAAATCTTTTTAAGCTGTCTTTGATACAGTCAACCACACGTTGATAATCTTCTTTGACTTCATAGGGAGGGTCGATGAGCACAATGCCGCGTTTGGTTGGCGGAGGCAGGCAAGCCTTAATGCCTTCAAAACCATCTTTCTGCTGAATTGTGACCTGTCTTTTCTGCGTTGCAAATTGTTGCTCCAGTAACACTGCATCAGCCGGATGTAGCTCAAACAAGCGTAATTTGTCGCTGGCGTTTAAAAACTGATTTGCGATGCACGGAGAACCGGGGTATACCTGTTGCAGGCCGTTGCCAGCGCTGGTGACTGCCGTTAAATAACTGGCAAAGACTGCAGGTGGTTGGCTGTGCTGTAAACGCTGTATCCCATGCACATACTCGGCGGTTTTATTGGCAATCGTGCTATCCAGTCGATAAAGTCCGGCACCAGCATGCGTATCAACCACCCAATAGGGTTTGTCTTTTTGCTTAAAATAATCTAGCACTAGGCTATATATCCAATGTTTTAAAACATCGGCGTGATTGCCGGCGTGAAAGGCGTGACGGTAACTTAACATGCTTATACTCTCGATAAGCCATTATTATAAGCGACAAATATTGGGATTGCGGGCGTCAATTGCTGTGTCGCTATTGTTAAAAGCGGGCAACTTGCATTAGCATACTTGCATGAAACCTAGTCATAAAGATGCAGCGCATTCCCACGCAGACCACCATGGTACCCATTGCGACCACACCCACGACGACGCGGGGCACGCAGCGCCTACGCCAGATAATCCGTTTTGGATTCCTTTTTTGGCAATTGCACTCTTTACGGTCATTGAGTTTGTCGGTGGCATATGGACGCAATCACTGGCGCTGCTGAGTGATGCTTGGCATATGTTGTTTGACGTGTTGGCGCTCGGATTAGCCATGTGGGCGGCCCATCGCGCGCGTACCGGCCACCCTGCCTCAGCGCAAACGGAGCGCATGGTCTCTATGATTAACGCATTCACCATGCTGTTGGTGACCATTTGGATTGTGGTCGAGGCCATAAACAGACTGCATCACCCGCTGCCGGTGGCGGGCGGCTATGTCAGTGTGATCGCGCTCGCCGGTTTGTTGATTAACCTGTTTGTTGCCAAGCACATGCATCATCAACACCATCACCATGGTGGGGATGCGAGTTTGAACCATCGCGCTGCATTTTTACATGTCATGGGCGATTTACTTGGCTCTGTCACGGCAGTGCTGGCGGGTGTGGTCATCTATTTCACCGGCTGGATGACTATCGATCCGATCTTATCTATACTAATTTCACTACTTTTGCTGGTAGTCACGCTTAATTTGATCCGTGATATTCATCGGGGTGAGCATCCGCATTCTCATTAAGCATCTGCTTGGATGGATTATTTTTTAAAGGAGCATCAATATGCCTTACGTGAATATCAAACTCGCTGGAACGGTGAGCAAAGAGCAAAAAAAGCAAATTGCCAAAGAGATCACAGAAACCCTGCAAAAACATGCACACAAGCCGGCCAATTATACTTATATCGTTTTTGAAGAAATCGATCATGAAGACTGGGCCATTGGTGGTGAGTTGCTCGGCTAGCTCCCTCAAATCCGCACACATGCGTGTAGAATACGCGCATGTTTGAAGCAAAGCCCATCCTCAAAAACTTGCCAAATTTACCCGGGGTTTATCGCATGCTCAATGCGGAAAACACGGTGATTTATGTCGGCAAAGCCAAAGACCTCAAAAAAAGGGTCTCCAGTTATTTTAATAAGAACTTGGCCAGTCCGCGCACCAAAATGATGGTGTCGCAGATTGCTAATATCGAAACCACGGTGACGCGCTCCGAAGCGGAAGCACTGTTGCTCGAAAACAATCTGATTAAAGGCTTGATGCCGCGCTACAACGTGTTGTTTCGCGACGACAAGTCATACCCCTACATTGCCCTCACGGGGGATGCTTTTCCGCGCTTGGCGTTTCATCGAGGCACGCAACGAAAAGGGCATCAATATTTTGGGCCTTTTCCTAGTTCACCCGCTGTGCGCGAAAGCATTCAGCTGCTGCAAAAGGTATTTAAACTGCGCACCTGCGAAAATACTGTGTTTGCCAACCGTTCGCGGCCTTGTTTGCAATACCAGATTGCACGCTGTACCGCCCCTTGTGTGAATCTGATCTCTCAACAAGATTATGCTGCTGATGTGCGGCATGCTGCCATGTTTTTACTCGGCAAGACCAATGAAGTGATTGATGCCCTAGGCAATGCCATGAATGATGCGGCTGAAAGCATGGAGTATGAACATGCGGCTATTTTGCGCGACCGTATTCAGGCTTTACGGCAGGTGCAGGCCAAGCAGTTTGTGAGCGATTTTAGTGTGAGTGATGCAGATGTGATTGCTTGTGCCGAGGTGCAAGGGCAGCACTGTATTAACTTAGTCATGATTCGTGGCGGCCGTCATTTGGGCGACAAAAGCTTTTTCCCAAAAAATAGCCAAGATGCTGATCTGGTCGAGACTGTAGAAGCGTTTATCACGCAGTATTATCTATCTCAAAATACACCGCCCTTGCTGGTGTGTGGCGCCGAGATCGATAAAACCGAGTTTGAAGACATGCTCAGTGAACAATCCGGTCGCAAGATTCGCGTATTAACGAATGCCATCGGCGACAAAAAAGTGTGGCTCAAAATGGCAGAAACCAACGCCGAGCTTGCACTGCAGCAACGACAGGCCACCACGGCCAACCAACAGGCGCGGTTACTCGCCTTGCGAGAAGCCCTTAACTTGGCAGAGAGCACCGAGCGCATTGAGTGTTTTGATATCAGCCACACCATGGGCGAGGCGACCGTCGGTAGCTGTGTGGTGTTTGACCGTGGTGATATGCAAAATAGCGAATATCGGCGCTATAACATCACCGGCATCACACCGGGCGATGATTATGCAGCCATGCGCGATGTGCTTACTCGCCGCTACAAAAAAGTGGCCGCAGGCGAGGGCAAGCGGCCTGACCTGATTTTTATCGATGGTGGTAAAGGTCAGCTAGGCGTGGCTATTGAGGTGATGCAAGAAGTGGGCCTCGACGATATTTTGCTCGTGGGCATTGCCAAAGGGGAGGAGCGCAAACCTGGCCTCGAAACCATGATTTTCTCTGATACGGGAGAAATGCTGAATTTACCCACTGACAATCTGGGGCTGCACTTACTACAGCAAATTCGCGATGAAGCGCACCGATTTGCCATTACGGGTCACCGTGCAAAGCGCGCCAAGGCGCGCATTACCTCAAGCCTTGAAGACATAGAAGGCGTGGGCGCTAAGCGGCGTAAAGCCTTGCTCATGCGTTTTGGTGGCCTGGACGGCATAAAAAGTGCTAGCATAGACGAGATCGCGCAAGTAGAGGGCATCAGCCTAGCACTCGCACAAACGATACACGAACGCTTGCATTAAGGCCTCAAGCCCACTGCTTTCTTTAGCAAAAAGACGAACAATAATATGTGGACGATTCCAAACATACTGACCCTGTTGCGCATCGGGATGATCCCGGTATTTGTGGGCATTTTTTACCTGCCTGCCAACGCCATCACCGCCGATGGCCTGCCAGCACATTGGGTCAATTTAACCGCCGCAGGCGTGTTTATATTGGCCGCCTTTACCGATTGGCTAGATGGTTACTGGGCGCGCCGATACCAACAAATGTCTAAATTTGGTGCCTTTCTCGATCCGGTAGCAGACAAACTCATGGTTGCCGCAGCGCTCATCTTGCTGGTGGAGTTAAATCGGGTAGGCGCGGCGGTTGCACTCATCATCATTGGTCGTGAAATAGCCATTAGTGCCTTGCGCGAATGGATGGCCAGCATCGGTAAAAGTGGCAATGTCGCTGTCGCCCTAGTCGGCAAAATTAAAACCGCAGCACAAATGATCGCCATCACTTTACTGCTATGGTTCGACCCCTTGTTTGGATTAAATATTCAATGGCTGGGCGAGTGGTTGATCGTGATTGCTGCCGTCCTTACGCTGGTTTCCATGGGCTATTACCTACGTTCAGCATGGCCCGCTATCCGCGAAACCATCTAAAAAACGCATTCTGTAAAAAGAATACGTTTTTTTCAGAAATCGTCCTTGACACCCGTCTCAAAATCATTAAAATGCCAGCTTCCTTACGATACACGAAGTAAGGAAATACGCGGGAATAGCTCAGTTGGTAGAGCGCAACCTTGCCAAGGTTGAGGTCGCGAGTTCGAGACTCGTTTCCCGCTCCAAATTCGGGGGAAAGCGCAGCTTTCCCTTTTTAACATAAGTGGTTTTTATGTTGTTGGTTCTGGCGCGATAGCAAAGCGGTTATGCCGCGGCCTGCAAAGCCGTTTAGGCCGGTTCGACTCCGGCTCGCGCCTCCAGATATGCGGGAATAGCTCAGTTGGTAGAGCGCAACCTTGCCAAGGTTGAGGTCGCGAGTTCGAGACTCGTTTCCCGCTCCAAATTTCTCTCACGTCTGTATTTAAAACACTGTCAAAATGGCGGCAGAATGTTAAAATACGTGACTTGCAGATCTACCGCCCGGATGGTGAAACTGGTAGACACAAGGGACTTAAAATCCCTCGGCTTAACGGCTGTGCCGGTTCGATTCCGGCTCCGGGCACCATATTAAAATTAAGCACTTAGCTAATAACTAAGTGCTTTTTTTACGTCTATTATAAAAATTAATTTGCACGAATATACTAACTTAGTGGATCACAGTCGCAAAGGGAATGGGGCAATGATACTGAGTCGATACGAGGTGAAGGGGCCTGAAGCAATCGCCGATAACGTGGCTAATAGATCTCGTGATCTGGGCAAATAAGCAGGGCTTAATGGATAAGCCCCAGCTTTTGATTAAGTGAGAAAAGCAAAAGCATGGAGAGCGGGAGGGCAGTATAGCCTTGAGACTGGATTATGACAGCCTTACATTCAACGAATGTGAATTCACAGCTTAGGAACTAGTCCCGATGGTCTATTAAAATGCGGCTGGTTGTCATAAAGATAATATTTAATCCTTATTAAATTTATCTAAAAACTAGTGTGGCATTTATGTTTAATTTCTCACAAATACAACTTTTTGATAAGACTTTAGTTACTGGAATTCTTGCAATTAATAGCTTAGGCGCGAATGCTGCATTAACTTCATACAGCTCCGACGGCGTTGATTTGGTTTATAGCTCAGTGAGCGATGTCACTTGGACAAAAGACGGCAACCTATTACGTACGTTGTTTGCCGACCAAGGCTTTAACAAAGTTGTTGGTGCGATTATCGCCAATAGCCCAAGAATATCCAACACGCCTCACATTTTCAACTCCACAGGCATATATACCCTCACCGCTAGTGATTTCAGTAGTAATGGAATTACCAGTTGGTATGGTGCGATGGCTTATGTGAATTATCTGAACAGCATCAACTATGCTGGCAGCAATAAGTGGACTTTACCTACAGTGGCCAACACCACTATTGGCTATAACACCGTCACCAACGGCTCAACCAGAGGCGATGAGTTGGTGGAACTATATTATGAAGAGCTAGACAGTAAAGCAGGGTCAGGTCAAGGATTTGGCTTTAAAGACCCCGACAATAAGTTTATTAACGAGCGAGGCATCTACTGGTCTGGCACGGAGTACGAGCCATATCCTACCAACGCGTGGCTCTTCAATAACAACTTTGGTGGCCAGGACATCATCAATAAGCGCGGCCGTTTCTACGCATGGGCTTTCAGCTTAGGGCAAGTCGTAACGGTGCCTGAGCCTGCAAATTCAACAATGCTGTTGGCTGGTCTTGGCTTAATTGCTTACGCTACCCGGCAGCGTAAAGTTTAGGTAATTCAAAAAAGGGTGTTTATGCTTTTAAAATTAAAAACAAGAAGCAGAATTTATGTTGCAGCATCACTTTTTCTAGCGAGCTTCAGTGCTAAAGCGGAACTGAGTTCATACAATTTAAACGGTGTTGATTTAGTCTACAGCTCAGTTAGTAATGTCACTTGGACTAAAGATGGTAATTTACTAGGTAGCATGATTGCTAACCGAGGATTTCAAACTGTAGTTGGTGAAATTATTGCTGCTAGTCCTACTATAAAGAATATACCGAATGGATATGGCAGTTACTCTAATTTTGATGATGATATTGCCCGTAGCGTCTATATCGTTACTGAACAGGATTTTTCAGAAGTAGATGGATCTAGTTCATGGTGGGGTGCTATGGCTTTTGCAAACTACCTCAACAGTATTAGGTATGGTGGTAGTCATCACTGGCAATTGCCAACATTAGCTACGAACAGCTCCGCGTCTGGCTTAGGTTCAAATGACCAAGTATCGGGTGATGAGTTTGTAGAATTGTTTTACCATGAGTTAAATGCTGAGCTTTATAGCAATATCCCCAATACTCTAATGTTTGATAATGAAGTTACTGGCGTGTATTGGTCAGGAACTGAGGAAATAGATCCAGAGGAACCTTTTTCGATCTATAAGGCACATGCATTTTTAACCAGCTATGGATTTCAGATATCTACCTTTAAAAATTATGCTAACCACGCGTGGGTCGTGACTCCAGGACAAATATCAGCTGTACCAGAGCCTAAGAGCCTAGCAATGTTATTAGCTGGGTTAGTTTTATTGGGTATATCTATGGGCTGGAATAAACAATCACAACGCGCATAAATATTAGAATAAATTAAATTTGGGAGAGGCATTAAATGTTCAAATTTATAATACCACTGGCACTATTTACCTTTTCAGGCGGCTCGATTGCGGGAGTCGGTGGCGGTGGTATGCCTGTTATCACATTTCCCTCGAATCCAACCCCAGCCACCCCTAGCCCTGGTGGCGCAATAGGAAACTTAAGCTGGGATGGAAGCAGTAGTTTTATTGAAAACTCAGCAAATGGTAAGCGGTATTTACAGTTAGGTTTACTTAAAAACTATACATATGAGCAAACCTTAGATGCAATATCTCCAAGAGGAAAGTGGTCTGACTTTCATTTAGCAACGATTGATGAGGCTTATGAATTTGCAAACGCTGTATCTTCTGTAGAATTTAAGAATAATCCCGATTCTCCAATAGACACATTTAGAGCTGATACAAAAAATGCGTTCGACGATGGGGTTCTAGGCAATAGTTACAATAGCGGCTTTGATCGCTTTTTTTACTTTTCCAATCCCAGCGAAAAGATGGTTGGAATTTTGGATTTACACTCAGGTACTGACCAAGTATATTTCAGTGAATTATTTGGCACTTATGACCGGTATTGGTTTGCCCGGTATGCTCAATATGGGTCACAAGAAACAGGTTCTTGGTTACTTGTAAGCAACTATACCCTACCAATTTCAGTGCCTGAACCAAGTCACTCATTAATGCTATTGGCAGGATTGGGGCTCTTAGGTGTGGCCGTAAGGCGTAAAGCGTAGTCCAAAATCAACAAAGTTTTTTATGTGTTTAGTTGAGTTTTCTTTGCCTTTAAATTTTGAGTATGCTCGATTAATTGCGCTTTTTGTTCAGCCATCAATGCTTTTGCATTTTCAATGAGGGCGACAATTTCGCCCGTGCTCAGGTCTGAGACTTTCCGGGCTGTTGGCGGTGCGAAGCTCTCTCGGGTACTAGCAATAGCTGATCAGCCCGCACGATCGATAATTGCTTTTGCAGCATCTACACGTGCACTAGTTGGCGCTTCCTCGTCCGACATAATATCTTCAAGCACTTGAATTGCTTTACTCGCAAGTGTGCCCCCAGTAATGTGTACTGTGCAGCACCAATAGCAGCCTGTATCTTCGGGTCTGCAAGCAACTGATATGCACTTTTCCTAGCACTCATAGGTGCGTAACCCTTACGCCTAGGCGCTTCCTAGGCTGAAACAGCACCATTTACGATGTCATGAACAAACTGTTCTTTCAGAGTGGTGAATTTGCTCATTTGTAAAACCCTGCCTGTTTGGGTGGTTTTATGCTGCCATTTAAGCGATGGTTCAATCAATACGGTGAATGAGAAAAACGCAGATGTACGTATAAAAAATATTGAGTCTGGACATATATATTGTGAGTATCACTGTGTGTTTAACTTTCTTACATGCAGAGGTGTGATACAGATAGCACTGACTGGCACGCAACCTTGTAATGCCAATCCAGCCAATAAAGGTTATGCAATCCGGACTTATCAATCTCGATAACGAGCAATGGCGCGAAGGGGTGGCGTGTCGGTTATCGTCATCTAGACGACATATATTTCAATAAAAAAATTGACACATCTTGCGTGACGTGACGAGAAGATACGTTTTTATGCGCGTGTTTATCAACGTGATGAGCGTGTGCGATTTTCTTTATACGTTTCTTAATGCCCCATGAATAAAACACTATAGATGCATATTTAAGTGATGCTTGTGCTTCGTGTCAGCTAAGCTCATAATATTCATTCATTTATCTATTCATTTATTTATTCAATCTTATGTCAGTGCATCTTGATGCTATTGGTATGTTACTGGCAACTGGCCCCAAATCAGCACAGCAACTCATTGATAGTATGGGGATTAGTCAGCCAACCTTGTCTCGTGCGCTGAGTCGCATTAGCGATGAGGTGGTGCGTCTGGGGGCGGCGAGATCTATTCAATATACCTTGCGAGATGCGGGTCGCGGTATTCCCGATATCCTTGTTTATCGGGTGACTGCCGAGGGGCAAATCTGCAGCTTGGGGACTCTGGTGCCAGTGCGTCCACAGGGGTTTGTGATGCAGCAGGTGGATGGGGTAAGCTTGCACAGTGATGGATTGCCATGGTGGTTATTTGATATGCAGCCACAAGGGTTTCTTGGCCGGGCATATGCCGCGCGTTATGCTGCGACACTCGGATTGCCTGCGCGGCTGAGTGATTGGCGCGATGAACATGCCCTACGCGCATTGCTGGCTCATGGCCATGACGTCGTGGGTAATTTGTTGCTAGGTGATATCGCGCGCGATCGTTTTCTTTCTAGTGCGTTGCCTGTGCCTGTGGGACAGCAGGATAAAGCTGGGGTTTATCAACAACTGGCATTGGACGCGGCGAATAGTGAGGCGCCGGGCTCCTCTGCTGGGGGTGAGCAGCCAAAGTTTGTGGTCTATGCTGAGACGCCAGTCGGGCCACGCCATTTGTTGGTGAAATTTAGCGAGTCAGAGGATCACTCGGTCAGTGAGCGTTGGCGCGATTTATTGTTGGCTGAGCACTTGGCATTGGAAACTTTGCGTGCCGCGGGGATTCCTGCTGCAAAGACTTATATATTTGACGATGGCGGACAGCGATTTCTTGAGGTGGAGCGGTTTGACCGGGTCGGTCGTTTAGGGCGACGGGCATTGCATTCATTGTCTGCACTGGATGCGGAGTTTGTTGGCTCAGGGGATGGAAACTGGCCACAGCTTTCGCGTCGCCTTGCTCAATCCGGGCAGATTGAACCTCAGGCGGTGGCGCTTGCTGCACTCCTATGGGCGTTTGGTACCTTAATTGGCAATACGGATATGCACAACGGTAATTTATCTTTTATAGCTGAACATGGGCGCCCCTACGTAATTGCGCCAGCTTATGACATGACGGTCATGGGCTTTGCACCCCGCAGCGGCGGAGGGTTGCCTGCTAGCATTGCCCCTGCAAGTATAACGGCTGATGTTTCCAACGATATTTGGCGACAGGCAGGGGTCTTGGCGGGTGAGTTTTTAAATCGCGTGCGTGCCTCAGATGCTTTTACTCCACGTTTTGCTGCGTGTGTGATTGCGCTTGAAACTAGACTGGAAATGGCTAGTGCAGCCATAGTGAGATTGGCTTAGCATAGACATGCTAAAGCGAATAATGATGCGGTTGTTTCTATCATCAGCAGTTTGCGGATAGGCAATTCGCATGGATTGAATCACACCTGGACAATATGTATTACAAGCGGTCGATCTGCTGCTGATTGTGATGTTTATTTATAAGATTGAAGGGAAGGGCATTGCGACCACAGTAGAAACAATAAACGCAAATGTATTACGCACTAACCAGCTTGTGAAGGCAGGCAGTTCTATGTTGTGGCTGGTGAGCAGGTGATCGCTCCACCTCAGTGCGAGGTAGTAGGCAAGCAATGAAATCACGATACCCAAGATCAACACACGTGCATGGTAACACTGTTCAGAAGGTCGCTAATGGCCAATACGGCTGGTTAAAGCGGTCTTATTTGCAGCTTATATTGGATACCTAAAACGCATGCGTCAGAGCTTTCTGACAGCAATTTGCAGACTTGGCTGATGGTGCAGGCAGGCGGTTCTTCGTTATGCTCATTGTTTATTTTCCCCCGCCTTGGCTGACACATTTAACGCATATGACGATCAAAGATATTTGGATACTCAGCAAAACGGCTTTCACGGCATGGAATGATGATGAGGCGCAAAGTATGGGCGCGGCGTTGGCTTACTATACGATGTTTTCAATCGCACCCTTGTTGCTGATTGTGATTTCGATCGCAGGCATGATTTTTGGTCAGGAGGCGGCACGCGGAGAGATCTATGGTCAGCTGACCAATCTGGTCGGCGAGCAGGGGGCGGTAGTGGTGCAAAGTCTCCTGGAGAGCACACGGCAACCGACGGAGGGCATTGCGGCGACGGTGATTGGAGTGGTCTTGCTATTGGTGGGGGCGACCACGGTGTTTGGCGAGCTACAGAGTGCCCTTGATCGAGTGTGGCGGGTGCCTGCACAGGTAAACCGTGGCATTGTGAACTTGATCCGGGTCAGGATTTTATCGTTTGGTCTGATTTTAGGGATTGGATTTCTGCTGATGGTTTCATTGCTGTTTAGTGCCGGCCTGTCAGGCATGAATAAGTGGTGGTCGCCCATGTTTACCAAGTGGCTGGTAATTGCAGATATCGTGAACTTTGCGTTTGGATTTTTATTGGCGACCGGCATGTTCGCGATGATTTACAAAATTATGCCTAGGGTGAATATTCGCTGGAGTGAGGTCTGGATCGGCTCAGCCATTACGGCGGCATTGTTTACCATTGGTAAATGGGTGATTGGGATTTATATTGGCCGCAGCGCATTCGCCAGTGGCTATGGGCCTGCGGGGTCACTGTTGGCACTGCTGATTTGGACCTATTACTCGGCACAGATATTCTTAATGGGTGCTGAATTTACTTGGGCCTATTCACACATTTACGGCGCACGCAAAGGCCAACACACACCGCCAGAGCTCGCGCATGCCTTATCTAAAAGTGGCGCGTTGATGTTGGCGGACAAGCGACGATTTTAGCGCGCAGGGTGTTTACCACACCCAGAAGCCGCGGCTCCAAGCTTGCGCTTGTTCGCTACCTTCTTGATACGGGTTCTCGGTATGCTTGAGGCCAGATGCCGAAGCGTTAAAGCCTTCGTCGTAGCAGATTTGCAACTGCGCATCATCGCTTGTTTTTGAAGTGGTTTTGGTGCGATTAAATAAATAAAAATAGTTGTTGAGTATTCCCATGTCTCACCCCATGTATTTTGTTATATTTTTGATAATGTATTGATTATTATCTAGATTGTTTGATCATGCCAATAGCCCAGACCGGCTATTAATAGAATCATTCAGAGTTTTTCATATCCTTGCATTTCATCCTTGCTCACTTACCTAAGCCGCTGTGCGTCATTTCACTGATATTAAACACTATATAAAATTGTATAATGTTGAAATGGTAGTCAAGCAATGGGGATTTTTTTCACAGAAGTGAATGTCCATGCAAGGCACGAATGCTGTGTAGACCTGTTAGAAATGCTCGCTGCAGTGCTATTGATATTAAAGTAACACCCTAGAAGTCAGGAAGTTGTGTGATTTACGTAGAATTAAAGACCGTTATTTTGAAAAAACAAATGGAGTGGGGCAGAACCATCACCATTACTGAAATTGCAGACGCCAGCGGTATCAGCCGCATGACCTTGCATCGCATGTTAAAAGATCGTACTTATAATGCCAGTACAGACCATCTGAACAAATTGTGTGCTTATTTGCAATGTGATTTAGATACGCTGGTACGCTGGGAGCCGGACATTCCGCTTGCCCAAGAGCACGTTGCATAAAACAACCTCCGATGACCTCGGAGGTTTTTTATTGGGTGAACATTACGGCTGATTTTACGGTTTCTTAAAGGCCAGGGTGTATCCGGTGGGTTCCAGTAAAAATGGGGTCTAACCCCATGAGTCTATATTCTATAAGGCGTTGCGTTGAGTGCGCTGCGTCCATGTATCGGGCGAAGACATAAGATGACCTATGTTTGCCGCTTTTTTTAAACGATGCAAACCGTGGCAAGTTTAGAATAATAAGAGAAATTTTTTGGAATTCTCTGTTATGAAACACTCGCCAAGCTACAAAAAGCCGGTTGCAGGATCGGCGCAGGATTGTAGCCAATGGATGCACGCAATGATGCAAGCCTGGAATCAGGCCGAGTGGGAGGCGTGTCTCACGCTGGCGCAAAAAATCACACAAACGTTTCCTGAAGAGGGCGTTGCTTGGAAAATACTCGGCAGCCTCTACCAGCAGCGACATGCGCTCGATGCCGCGGCTGATGCTTTTTTGCAAGCGAGCAAGCTACTAAAAAAAGACGCTGAGGTGTTGTATAACTTGGCGAATGTGTATGCGCAATTGCAAGCGTATCCGCAGGCGATTAAATACTACCGGCATACCCTTAAATTAAATCCTGCCTTCAGCCAAGCCTATGCCAATTGGGCCAGCGTGCTTAAGCAAACCGGGCAGACCAAGGAGGCTGAAAAGCTGTTGCGTCGTGGCCTGAACATGCATCAGCAGGATGGCCGTGTGAATTTTGAACTGGCAACCTTGCTGCACGAGGCAGGTAAAGAGCTAGAAGCCATACAGTACTACCGCGAAGCCGCGGCGAATGAGCCGGAAAACGCGGTGATTTATTTTAATATGGCGGTAGCCTTAGCTGAGCTTGGCAACACTTCTGAGGCCATTGCAGCCTATGAGCGGGTGATTACGCTGCAAAAAGACTACGTGGAGGCTTACAGTCACCTTGGGGCGTTATATCTGCAACATGGTGATTTAGACGAGGCTGAGCAATGGCTGTTAGCAGGCAAGGCACTCCAGCCGAACGAATTGTTCTTGCTAAAAAATCTGGCGAAACTCTATCGTGTGACGCACCGCACCAGAGATTACCAGTCGTGTTTAGACCAAATCATGCAGGTGCAAGATTTTAGTCCAGAAGCATTAAATAATCTGGCCACCGAAATGCTCAATCAACAGCTGTATGGAGAGGCAGAAAGTTACTGTCTCAAAGCGCTGGCGGTGGCGCCTGACACCCCCTATGTACTGGCTAATCTGGGATTGGTGGAAAACGCCAGAAATGCCTATGACAAGGCTTGTCAGTATTTTGAAACGGCGCTCAAGCAGTTGCCAGAGTCGCACAGTGTGTGGAGTAACTATAGTATTAGTTTACGCATGCTGGGTCGGTTTACCGAGTCGATTGCTTGTTTAGAGAAAGTGCTCCAGATCAAGCCTGACTTTATGGCAGGCTATATTAATCTGGCCAATGTTTATCTGGATATGGGTCAAGTAGACACCGCAATTGCGTTGTTGAAAAAAGGGTTGGAGATTGAGCCTAACCACATGATGGCGCTCAGAAATCTGTTGTTTGCCAACAGTTATAGCAATACCTTACCCGTCAGTGAAAGTCTGCACTACGCCCGTCGATTGGGCGAGGCGATGATGGCTGGCGTGACGCCGTTTGATCGCTGGCTAGTGCATGCGGATGAACAGCGTTTGCGCGTGGGTCTAGTCTCGGCCGACTTGCGTACGCATCCAGTCGGTTATTTCTTGCAACAGTGGCTGCAAAGCTTTGATGCCAGCCGTCTTGAGATTTACGGCTATTCTACCGATGGTCGTGAAGATGCATTCACGCATGCGCTCAAAGATGTGTGCAACCAATGGCGCTCACTGGCCGGGCTCACGGATGCGCAAGCCGCTAAGCAGATTCATGCAGATGGTATTCATATCCTGCTTGACTTGTCTGGCTTGTCTGGCGGGACGCGTTTGCCCATTTTTGCCCATAAGCCAGCGCCGGTTCAAGCGTCATGGCTGGGTTATTGGGGCACCACGGGTTTGCCAGTGATGGATTATGTGATTGCTGATCCGGTGAGTGTGGATGCCAAGGTGTCAGAACAGTTTACTGAGCAAGTCGTGTCGTTACCCCATACCCGGATGTGCTTTAGTCCGCCGCCGTACGCGCTGCCGGTCAATGCATTACCAGCCCTCAGCAATGGCGCACTCACATTTGGCTGCTTTCAAAACTATAGCAAGGTCAGTGACGAAGTATTGGCTTGTTGGGGCGAAATACTGCAAGCCTTACCGACCGCCAAACTATTTTGGCAATCCAAGGCGTTTAATGATGCGCTGATGCGCACACAGGCATTAGAGCGATTGGCACTTTTTGGCATTGCGGCCACACGTTGTACGCTGTCTGGCATGGTGCCGCGTGAAGAATACTTACGTAATCATCATCAAATTGATGCGATTCTGGACACTTTTCCGTTCACTGGTGGCACGACCACTTGTGAGGCCTTATGGATGGGCGTGCCCACCCTAACCCTGCTCGGTGACACCCTGATTGCCCGTCAAGGCGCTAGTTTCTTGGATTGTGTCGGTTTGCAAGATTGGGTTGCAAACAGCCGTGATGCCTATGTGCGCAAAGCGATTGCGCTGGCGGATGATCTTGAGGCACTGGCACATTTGCGCGCCCAATTACGCGCGCAAGTGTTGGCTTCGCCTTTAATGAATGCCGATCAATTCGCACAAGACTTTGAGCAATGCCTGTTTGGCCTTTGGCAACAAACACGCAGTCGGCTGCAGCCGGCACAGCGATTGGCACCCGCGCCAGTGCAGGCCGCTTTTTCCGGTGCGCAACCAGTGTGGGTAGTGAGTGCGACGCGCATGACTGAAGAGGCGTTTTGGCGTGAATCCGCGCTGGGGCGCTCACTCAAGCGCCACATGCAACAAGATCCACGGTTGCTGCCGGTGGTGGCGTATGAAAACAGCCGTGGCTTATCTGAAGTGTTTAATGAGGCGATCGCCGCCGCCCCAGACCAAGCATTATTAGTGCTGATTCACGATGATGTCTGGCTCGATGAAAACACCTTTGTTCAATCTATCCAGCAGGGATTGACGCATTTTGATGTCATCGGCATTGCCGGTAATGCACGGGTGCAAGCAGGTCAGACCGGCTGGTGTTTTACTGACCTCAACTTTACCTGGGATGATGCCAAATACTTGCGCGGCACCGTCGCCCATGGTCAGCATGCTTTTGGCCCAGCCTCGAGTTATGGCGATGCCGCTGGCGAATGCCAACTGATGGACGGGGTATTTTTGGCCGCGCATAAACAGACCTTGCTGCAAAGCGGTGTGCGCTTTGATCAGCAGTTTGAGTTTCATTTTTATGACCTGGATTTTTGCCGTAGCGCTACCAAAGCCGGCCTCAGATTAGGTGTGTGGCCAGTCAGAATGACGCATCAGAGTGGGGGCGCTTTTGGCACTGCACGCTGGCGCGAGACCTACCTGCGCTATCGCAACAAATGGGAGCCCAGCCAGCATTCGACCAAGGCAAGCGTGGCCGCCAACAACCCAGCTTTGCAAGACGCCATGGCAGAAGTGTTTGATTTGGCCACCGCAGCGCAACAACAAGGGGATACCCACACCGCGCAGCAGTTGTATCAGGAGATTCTGGCCGTAGATGGGCAGCATGCCTTGGCTTTGCATAATCTTGGTCTCATTGAATGGCTAGCGGGTCAGCACGCACAAGCCTTGGCTAAACTCGCACAAGCGACTGCATGGGCCCCTGCGCAGTGGCAGCTATTAAGCAGCTATCTGACCGCGTTAAAAACCAATGGAGAAACGGCAATACTCACGCAAGTTGTGACGGAGCGCTTGCGTCAAAATCAACACACGGCGGCATTGCAAGCATTGATGCAAGAGTGGCAGTTAGCCTTACCTGAAGTAGCAACATCGCCTGCCGACCAAGTCCAAAACGCATTGTTGGCGCTGTTTGAGCAGGGGCACTATGCGCAGATGGAAACCCAATTGCATGCGGTATTAGGGCAATATCCGCACTGGCTCAGTGGCTGGAAAATGCTCGCTGATATTTTGATAATCCAGAAAAAAGATGCGCGTTCTGCTGCTAGCCAAGCATTGTCATTGAACCCACACAGTGCAGAGGCGCATTGCTATTATGGCTTGACGCTGAAAGCCCAAGGTGACCTTGCGCTTGCAGCCGATGCGTTCAGGCAAGCAATTACGTTGAAAGCAGACTACGCAGCGGCCTATAACAATTTAGGGATCGTACTCAAAGACTTAGGCGCAGTTGAGGAGGCGATCCAGCAGTTTAAACAGGCGTTGCAATTGCAACCACAGTATGCAGATTGCTTTAGCAATATGTTGTTTTGCATGACCCATGCCGAACAGGTGAATCAGGTAGCCTTGTTTGATGCCCATACCGCCTATGCCGCCTTATATGAGGCGCCTTTGAAGCCGCATTGGCAGCCACATACCAATCCATGGGATACCGCGCGTCCGATAAGGGTCGGGTTTGTCTCCGGCGATCTGCGCGCGCACTCGGTTGCGCATTTTCTGCTGCCAGTATTGCCGGCGCTAGCGCAAGATGCTTCACTCTATTTGGTCGCTTATGCCAATAGCGATTTGCAGGACGCGGTGACGGCTGAGATGCAGTCTTATTTCAAACAATGGCGTGTCGTGACTTCACTTTCTGATGACGCACTGGCTGACACGATCAGAAAAGACCAGATTGATGTATTGATCGACTTATCTGGGCATACTTCGGGCAATCGTTTACCCGTCTTTGCCAGAAAACCTGCCCCTGTACAGGCCAGCTGGTTAGGCTATTTGAATACCACTGGCTTGACCGCGATGGACTATTATCTGGCCGACAGCACCATGCTGCCCGCGCCTGCCGGCGAACAGGCATTTACCGAGCAGCTCGTACAATTGCCGATAAATGCACCATTTGTGCCCGATGCACAAGCCCCAGCGGTGAATGCTTTACCAGCTTTGGTCAATGGCTATGTGACTTTTGGCTGCTTTAACCGCCCGAATAAAATTACGCAGGCCACTGTTAACCAGTGGGCAGCGGTCATGCAGGCCAGCCCTGGGAGCCGCATGGTGCTCGGTGGTATGGCTGAGAACGCTAGCGTGGCGCATTTGCAACAATGGTTTTCGCAAGCAGGTATCCGCGCAGACAGACTCTCGTTTTATCCGCGCACCCAGATGCGCGACTATTTGCAGCAATATCATTTGGTTGATATCTGCCTGGACACCTTTCCGTCCAATGGCGTCACCACGACCGCCCACGCGTTGTGGATGGGGGTGCCGACGCTATGTGTGGCCGGTGATCGCTTAGCCAGCCGAGGCGCGATGGCACTCATGCAACATCTCGGCTTGTCTGAATGGGTGGCGTCATCGCCACAACACTATTTACAACAGGCACAACAAGTGCTCGCTGACCTAGAGGGGTTGGCAGGCTTGCGTGCCCAATTACGCACCCGATTTGCGCAATCTCCACTCGCCGCAGCGACCCCCTTTGCCCATACCTTGTCACAGGCTTTACGCCAGATGTGGCAACGCTGGTGTCAAGGGCAGGCGCCCGTCGGCTTTGCACTCCCTTCTTACACGCTGCAAGCACCTTCCGTTGCACCTGTCGCGACTGAACCCTTTGATAAAGGTCTCTCTATGAATACCACGCTCAACCCATCCGCTGCCCCCGCAAATGCCCTGCAAGACTCCATCGCAGAAGTGTTTCAATTAGCCTTACAAATGCAGGAAAAAGGGGATTTTTCGCAAGCCATGCAGTTTTATCAGGAAATCTTGCGCATAGATAGCAAGCATGCACCGACCTATTTTCAACTTGGTTTGTTGGCGAAGCAAGCGGGCAAAGCAGAAGAAGTGCTGCCGTTGTTAGAGCAGGCGGTGATTCTGGCACCGAGCCAAGCTGATTATTGGCAAGCTTATGTGCAGGCGCTTGCGTTCACTGCGCCGTTAAGCGAAGTGTTAGAGGTGATTCATTTTGCGCGTCAAAACGGTTTAGCTGCGGCCGATGCGGCGGCGCTGCAACAGCAGTTTAGCCAACCGCTGGTTTCTGCCGCCGAGGGGGTGAAAAAAGGGCCTTATATTTATCGGGCGCAAGACAACTTTTACCAACGTGCGCAAACAGAAGCGTTCGCTTATCAGGATGTGGGCAATGCCGAGCAACGTTTGTATGACATGATTCGCCAGTCTAGCGATAAGAGTGTGTTTTCAAGTGAATTATCCGCCAAGGCGACAGACTGGCCTAGCTATTATCACCTGACCTCACAACGGGCCAATTTACTCCGGCCCTTTGCTGACAAAATTGCGGGCGGCAAAGTATTAGAACTGGGCGCCGGATGTGGCGCCATCACGCGCTTTTTGGGTGAGTTAGGCGGGGAGGTCGTCGCCCTTGAAGGCAGTCCAAACCGTGCGCGCGTCATCGGCCAGCGTTGTGCAGATCTCAAAAATGTCACCATTTTCTCGGATCTGATTCAAGCCTTTGAAACAGAGGAAAAGTTTGATGTGGTGACTTTGATTGGGGTGCTCGAATACGCCCAGGTGTATGTTAAAGAGCCAGATCCCTTGCGTTATCTGTTGCAAGTGGCCAAGTCTTTCTTGAAAGAAGACGGCATGCTGATTGTGGCTATTGAGAACCAGCTAGGCCTCAAATACTTCTGCGGTGCGCCAGAGGACCACATGGGACAAGCCATGTATGGCATCAACGATTCTTACAGCCACAACACGCCGATTACCTTTGGCCGCGTTGAGCTAGATGCCTTGATTCGCAGTGTTGGCTTTGAAACCACTGAGCTCTATGTGCCATTGCCGGATTATAAAACACCGGTCAGCGTCATTTACCCAGAAGGCTTTAATCAGGCGCATCGCGCAGCCGGCTGGGATGTGGGGGCGTTGGCTGCTGGCTCGGTGGTGCATGATAGACAATCGCCACGTCACCCGACGTTTTCACTTGAAAACGCCTGGCAAGTGATTGCGCGTAACAATCTTGTTGAGGACGTGGCAAACTCATTTATGTTTGTGGCGTATCCACAGCCTCAGTCGAACAAATTACACCCGGAGGTGTTGGCAGCACATTATGGTTGCCAGCGGCAGGCGGTGTTTAGCAAAGAAACGCAGTTTGTGAGCACCGCCGAGGGCTTGACGACACGCACACGTAACACGGGTGAAACCGCGCAACTATTGCAAGCGGATTGGGAGCATGCGCCTTACCACGGTGGTCAATTATGGATGGATAAATTAACACAATTGATGAACCGGCCGAGTTGGCGCATGGAGGATTTAGCTGCTTGGGCCGCGCCTTGGTTGCAAGGCCTAGAGTCTGCTGCGCAAACAGGCGGTAAAACCTTGCCTGAGTTTGCAGGATTTTCTGCCTTGCTGCCCTCGCAATACTTTGACGCGACCCCGACAAACTTTGTCATGGATTCAGCTGGGCAAGGCCATTTCTTTGATTTGGAGTGGGACTTTGCGATCCCCTTGCCTGTGGCTTTTGTCGCCTTGCGTGGTTTATTTCTGACCCTGCATCGCGTGCGTAGTTGTGCCAAACCGCATGCTAGCACGCCGACCAATCTGGGCAGCTTGACCCTCGCCGTGCTTGAGCACAATGGCTACCATTATCGCGATGATCAGTTACAAGCATTTATCAGCGTGTTTAACCGCTTGCAGAATATGACGCAAGGCTCGCCTGAGCATGTTGTCAACGGCTTGACCGCTGAGTTTACCCGCGCGGTGTTGCCGGTACGCCAGTTGTTTACTTAATCAGCGCCCATCTATAAAAAGCATGTGCAGAAATGCACATGCTTTTTTTATGTCTTTGCGCATGGCAATAAAAAATCCGACGCGAAGTCGCGTCGGATGTGGGTGGTCTGCTAGCGCAGGTTTAAAACATGGTTTCCATACAGCGACGAATATGGGGAATCGACCCGGCGGAGTTAGGCGTATATTTGCTAAGTTTGGCCAAGGTTAACAAGGCTTTGTCGGCTTTTTGTTGCAGACAATAGACCTCAGTCAGGTTACTCAAGGGAATCGCTGGGTTCTCTTGTGCCAACAACACAGCTTTCTCCAGCAATAATTCTGCATCCTCAAATTGGCCTTGGCTTACTAGCAGGGTGCCCAGATCGTTATACGGCTCCCAGCAGCAGCTTTCTTTTTTAATCAGTTCTAGCATCATCTGGGTGGAGAGTTTCATATCTCCCTCAGCAGCCAGTTTTTCGGCATGTTGGTAGGTTGTACGATCAATATCCACCTGTGCCTTGATCGCAGGCGTTGGCAAGTGGGTTTCACCTGCCAGTGCAGCCTCGATATTATCTGCAATCAAGGTGGCGCTTTGGCCAAGATTGGCAAATTGATGTTGTTTGTGATGCGCGACTTGTTGCTGATACTGCCCAGCGTTTTGTAACACTTCTTGCACTGTGCGGCGTAAATCGGCTTTGACAGTTTTAATCACATAGTCATAAGGCACACTGGCCGGACGAGGCGGATTGGTGTCTGGAATCAGCCAATCGGTCACGGCTATGCCAGGCACATCCAGCAATAACGCCTCGGTCAACACACTGGACTCATCGGAGACCATCACATCGGCTAACCCTAAGCAATACATGATGCTGATCTCACGATCAATCACATACACATTGTCGGCGCAGTTTCTATGCAATGCATCCATTTCGTCGATATTGTTGAGTACCCAACGATATTTGTCTGACCAGGGCGCCTGTTTTAATAACAAATTGACCGGCAAATCCTTCAGACTTTGCACAAATTCATCTTGTTTGCCATGGTTTTCCCATGAGGGGGCGTAAAGAATTGAGTGCTCGTATTTGAGGCCCAGTTGCGCGCGCAGTTTTTGTGCCTCTTGTTTGAAGGTCTCTTGGTTGCGATACACCAGATCTGCCTTCGGCCAACCGAGGTCAAACATGCCTAATTTAGGGCGTGCTTGCTTAAAATTGGCTTGGGTCTGCCAGCGCTCGACCCAGGCTGGGCCGGGCACAATCCCCATGTCAAAAGCGCTCCAGGGTTCATGGTGCCAAAAGTGCGGCCAAATGTCGTGGCGCTGCGCTAAGTCATGCAACAGCACTACCGAAAAACCGGCGTTTGGTTTGCATGCATGTTCGCAATACACGCCCACCTCTGCATATTGTTTCGAGTTGGTACTCCACTGAATCTGGTAGCCCCGATGAGCAATCTCCTCAGCCACTGGTGCTAAGGCCTGCCGTTCGCAATTGTCGGTATAAAAAAAAGTGAAGACGGGGAGTGGCTTATTGGTGGTGGGCGTCATGATGGTTTATCCATGCAAGCGTTTAGAAAAAATGACACTGAAACGGTACTGGCTTTGCGCATAGTGGGGCACACAGCTCTCAAATGTTTGCAGTGGGGTGTCTGGCAGCTGTTGGCTGAACCAGTCAGGACTAAAATAGGTGTGATGCAGACCGCGGTATTTCTCTTCATATTCTGCTTCGCTCAACGCGTCGCGTCGCGCACGTTCGCAAGCGGCTTTGGTCGCCGCATGTGGCACATCCAAAATGGCGACACCCAATCGGGCTTTTTTCCACATAGCCTGCAGTACCGCTGCCGCCATGGCCTCATCAAAGTAATGAAATACGCTATTGGCAATCACAAAGTCATATTGTGGCTCGGTGTCCATGGTCTGTGCCGATTGTGCCTTGAAGTCACCGTCCGGCATTGCCTGTTTTGCAGCCTCAATCAAACCGGCGGCATAATCCAGCCCGCCGACGGTAAGTGTGTGCTGCTCGCGCAGGGCGAATAAAAAAGCACCTGCACCACAGCCCACTTCAAACACCGAGTGACCTGACTGTAACTGCAGTTTTTCACTGATGCGCCGGGTGTATTCCTGCCAGTCCGCGAGGTTGATTTTGCCAGCGCCACTGTCAAAGCCATCCAACGCGATCAGCGTATCCAGCGTCAGGCGATGCTGCGGTTGTAGTGAGCGTTTTTCCCAAATTTGTTGCCATAGGTTACTCATATGTTGGTTTCCATTTTTTGACTGACTGCTTTGAGCACACGTGCACGCAGCAGGGTGCTGCTGATGCCCTCGGTGCGCGGCAGTAGGTGTAATCGTTCGGATGCAATTGGGTTGCTGTTATCGTGACCATGCACCAATACGTCGATGTGGTGCAGGTTTAAAAAAGCTTCGTCGAGTAACCATGGGCTGGGCACCACCTCGTCCACATCGCGCATGGCTAATAACACTTCGGCGCGTGCGGCATAGCTCAATTCAGGCTCATAGCCTTTTTTGGCACGGATTTCTTCATCGGTGGTCAGTGCCACCACCACGTGTCCCAGGGCTTTGGCCGCTTTTAGCAGGCGCACATGGCCATGGTGAATCAGGGTGGCCGACATGTCGACCATGATGCGTTTTGGCACCTGTGTCATGGCTGTAGCTCCAGTAAATCGAGAATCTCACCCTGCGCTTGGCTGCCCAAATGCGCCTCACCCAAATGGCAGACCACGCTACCACGTTGCATGCCACGCGGCGCATACAACACTGCTTGCGTTGCTTGGCTAGTCACTTTGGCATCGACCCATGTGCATAGCACTGGCTGATATTGCAGTGGATGGGTGGCGTAGCCCGCGATCTTCTTCAACATTTGCGCTTTGTTGATAAATACTGCCTCACGCAAATCGTCATGTTTAGGCAACACTTCGTATAAAGAAGCAATGGCGTGATAGGGCCCAGTCATGCCGCGCTCAAGATGCGTGTTCAGATTTAAATAAAAGGAGTCGACTGCGTGTTTTGGCGGCTGATGGAAAGCAACAAATGCGGCGCCCGTTAAGCCAAACAGGCCTTTGCAAGAGCTATAAGCAATCACGTCAGCCAGATGATGGTCCGCTTCCAGCCCGATTGATGCAGTGGCATCCAGCATCAGTTGTGCCCCGACACGATCAGCCAAGGCGCGTAAATCTGCGATCGGTAGCAGTAAGCCGGCACTGGTTTCGGTGTAGCAAGCAACAACCCAGTCGAAGTGGCCTTCCACCTTGGTCAATTGCTGCCAGTCGCATACGGTGACCAGTGAGACTTCGCCTGCGTTGCGTTGTGCCATGTGTGCAAAGCTGACCAGACGCTGAGCATAATAGCCGCTGTCGATCACCAACACCTTACCGTATAAAAAATTCAGGCTTGCAATCTCTAAGGCGAGGCTGGCCGAGCCTTGTAAGCGCGCGATATGCGCATGACCTGTCATGGCTTTGAGCGCTGACAGCACGGCTGTTTCAACCTGTTGATAATCGGTGTCGCCTCTGCCAAAGCATGGGCGTAGACCGAGTAGGTTTTCATCTAGCAGACTGGCGGGGCCAGCAGTAAACAGCACTTTGCGTTGATTTTGTGCGACGACATGTGCGTGAATGCTACGCTCAGGCATAGGTCACCTCACTTAAAAATTGCATGAAGTCTTGTTTGTTTTGTGCTGGGGTGCGGGTAGGGCGACCGAGATCTGCGCGCGCGCCTTTGCGACACAGCACTTCAATAAAGCGACTCTTGCCACCGTGAAAGCTTTGTTTTAACACGGCTTGCAACTGTTCAGGGTCTGACAAGCTAAGCACTTGTGCATAGCCTGCAGCACTGGCGATCTCAGCTAAGCTGAGCTGGGCGGCAATCGTTGGCTGACCACCGACCGAGTCGTGTGCGCCGTTGTTTAACACAATATGCACTAAGTTTGGTCGCTGTGCGCTGATGGTCAAACTGCCCATATGCATCAGCATAGCGCCATCGCCGTCAATGCAAACCACTTGCCTATCAGGCTGCGCCAGGGCGATGCCACATGCAATTTGAGACGCATGCCCCATGCCACCTACCGTCAGAAAATCCCGGCCGTGGCCTGCCTGT
Organism: Methylophilus medardicus; assembly: GCF_006363955.1. GTDB lineage: Bacteria > Pseudomonadota > Gammaproteobacteria > Burkholderiales > Methylophilaceae > Methylophilus > Methylophilus medardensis. Next base: position 1,498,364 of record NZ_CP040948.1, on the reverse strand, counting down.
TGCGCTTTTCTAAGCTCGAAGAGCTCGCGAGAGGCCATGCCGGTGGTGGCGACCACGGCAGCGTTTTCTGGCAACGCGGCGACCACTTGCTGAATCATATGCTCGCGACTGTGGAGCACGGGGAGTTTCTCTGCCAGTGTTGAGGGCGTGCTTGTTGATGATTGCGCAGATTGATAGGGCGCAAAACGTTGTTTACGCACCACCAATGCGACTGGACCTTGGCGCTCAAGCGCCTGGGTTAATAAGCTTTTAATTTGTTGATGCGCGCTGGCGATGTCATCGGCCATCACTTGGTGCGGCAAACCCAACGCATCCAGTTGTGATAAGGTCATCTGTCCTTGTTTAACATGTTGAGGTTCATCATGGATTTGTTCACCGTTGTCGGCAATTTCGCCGCGCCAGCCCACCAGCAGCAACATCGGAATACCATACACCTGTGGATCTGCCAGTGACGCAATCGGATTCACCACATTGCCTAGCCCGGAGTTTTGCATATACACCAGCGCCACTTGTTGCGTGGCGAGGTAATGACCAATGGCCAAGCCGATCGCGCCCCCTTCATTGGCGGCAATCACATGCTGCTGCGGCCTGAGTTTGTCAGAAAAACACGCGCATAGCTCTTTAAGCAATGAGTCGGGAACGCCGGCAAAAAATTGCACTTGTTCCGTTTGCAATACCGATAAGAAATCCTCAGCATGAATCATACAAATGCTCCGCTTATTTGGTGCCGGGAATCAGTTCCAGCACATCATTGATCGACATTAAACTGGCTTCGATTTCTGCCGTTCTGCCATTTTTAAGAATTTCCATGGCTGCGTTTTGCATCGCAGGGTAGGCTGCCCGCATCATGTGGTTGGCATAAATGACCAAATTAAACCCGTGTGCGGCCAACTCTTCTTCGGTTACCTTGTTGTAACTGGTGGGTACGCAAACCAAAGGGATCGTCGGAAATTCTGATTTAAAGATTTTGGCAAATTCAAATACTTCATCGGGGGCTTTCTGCCGGCTGTGAATCATGATGCCATCGACCCCGGCGCCCACATAGGCTTGGGCGCGCTTGACTGCATCGGCTATGCCTTTTTCCAGAATTAAGCTTTCAATCCGCGCAATCACCATAAAGTCATCACTGACGCGTGCCGCGCGGCCGGCTGCAATTTTTTCGCAGAATGGTTCGATCTCATCTTGCAACTGCGGTACGTCGTTGCCAAACAGTGAATTCTTTTTTAAGCCAATCTTGTCTTCAATAATGGTGGCTGAAATGCCCAAGCGCTCCATGCTTCGCACATTGAGTTCAAAGTGCTCCAGTTTGCCGCCAGTGTCGGCATCCATAATTAAAGGTTTGGTGGTGACATCAAAGATGTCATTGATATTCGATAAACGGCTATTGATTTCTACTGCTTCGATATCCGGTTTGCCGCGTGCGGTAGAGTCTGTCAGTGAACTAGACCAAAATCCGTCAAATTGGCAAGTTTTTCCGTTGCGTTGCGCGGTGACATGCTCAGCAATTAATGCCGAGATCGGATTGTGTGCCTCAATAAAACGTGAAATCGGTTTCACAGCCAGCAATCTTTTCAAGGTGCGGCGGCGAATGTCCGGGGTGGTTCCCAGCGCTTGGATCTGACCTAACATTTCATTGGAGGAGACGCCACGTGTATAAGGAATCTCAATCAGATGACCGCCATACTCGGCGAGTGCGGCGCGGGCACGCTCACGGTAAGGCACCAGCGGACCCTCCAGCCAGTCATCACCATGCACCATGATGTCAGGTTTGTATTTGAGCAAGTTGGGCGCATAGTCCCATTCATCTTGCGTCACCACTTTGACCACACCGCGAATATTTTCAACGATCTGTTTGCGTTGCTCATAGGTCAGGTAGGGCAGGCGTTTGTGGTCTGCCACGGCTGCGTCAGAGAGCAGGCCGATGGTGACATCTCCATACTTTCTGGCTTGCTCAATAATATTGATATGGCCATGGTGCAGAATGTCTACGGTCATGCCTACATAAACGGATGCCATGCAAAACTCCTTTTAATTTTTGATACCTATATAAGGTATACGAAACGGATAGGCTGATTATCGGTGGCTTTATGCAGGAATGATTTGAGGATAAACGCTGAAAACTGGCCTTATATCTTGTGTGACAGCGCGAGTGAGCAACGCTGTGCTCGGCCCGGTTGGTTAAAAGCAGAATTAACCCTGAATCTCACTGTAGCTCGCTTAATGGCGAGTGGCACTGATTTTGTAAAATAGATTGATATCAACAAATTTGCACATTTTTTTAGGCAGGACTAAAGATTTAGTGCGAGGGGTCGTAAATAGTTTCAAGTGCATGATTGATCGAAAAAAGAAATTTGCAACAAGGATTAAAGAAATTTCGCAAGCGGTCGATAACACAACTAACAACGCTAGATAGCAAACATTAAGTGGTAAATAGCGATCAACGTTGAAAGTAACATGACGATTTGACACTTAACTGGGTATACGACTCTAAAGGAGATTTAACATGGCTTCAGTAATCAACACCAACTTGGCATCTTTGAATGCACAACGTAACTTAAACGCATCACAAAGCAGCCTGAATACTTCTATTCAACGCTTGTCTTCTGGTATGCGTATCAACAGCGCGAAAGATGATGCGGCTGGCTTGGCAATTGCAACACGTATGGACTCACAAGTTCGTGGTATGGATGTTGCGACACGTAACGCTAACGATGCAATTTCTTTCTTGCAAACGGCTGAAGGCGGTTTGAGCAGCGCAACAGATTCCTTACAACGTATGCGTGAATTGGCTGTACAGGCAGCCAACGGTTCCTACAGCTCTGGTGACCGTGCAAACCTGGATACAGAATTTACTCAACTGAAAGAAGAGCTGACTCGTTTGAGCACAGCGACCAAATTTAACGGTCAAGCTGCTTTCGGTACAGGTTATAACTTCCAGATTGGTGCAGACAGTGGCGATACCATTAGCGTGTCATCCGTTGCAGCAGCTTCTTTGAGTGGTTCCTTGTCAACGGCTGACGCAGCTTCTGATGCAATCACCGCGATTGATGCGCAATTAACAGAAGTGAACACCAACCGTGCGACACTGGGTGCTTACCAAAACCGTTTCGCTTCAGTGGTGAATAACCTAGGTGTGGCTTCAGAGAACATGGCAGCATCTAAATCTCGTATCACTGACGCTGACTTTGCTTCAGAAACAGCCAAAATGACCCGTGCACAGATTCTGCAACAAGCGGGTACTGCGATGTTGGCTCAGGCGAACCAGTTGCCTAACCAAGTGATGACATTACTGAGAGGTTAATACATCACACGGTAATACTAAATCCACAGGCCTAGACCCTGTGGATTTGGCCTAGGTAAAGGAGCAACATCATGAGTGATTCATTGGTAAATGGTGTAGGCAATAACGTGCAAGGGTTGCAGGCGGCCAGCAGTTTAAAGCTGGTGAAATATGCTGAGGCCTCCGCAGACAAACCTGCAGTGGATGTGAATGACAAAGCCGCGTTGAGCGGTGCTGTCAAAAAGTTAAATGAGTATGTTGCGCCAGCGTTACAAACAATAGAGTTTTCTATTGATGATGATAGCGATCGAATCATCGTGAAAGTGGTGGATACCGAAACACAAAAGGTACTCCGTCAGATTCCCAATGAAGAAGTGCTGGCTATCAGTAAAACGCTGGATAAATTACGTGGGCTGGTGATACGACAGACAGCCTGACTTTGCGTTTGAATAGACGGTTGGGAGAACAATAAATGACAGCGATAGTATCCTCTACTGGAGTATCAGGGCTTCCAATTGACAGTCTCGTCAGTGCGCAGATGCAAGTGGAACAGCAACCTCTCAACGATATTAAAACCAAAATATCGTCTTACAATACCAAGTTATCCGCTTACAGCACGCTCAAAAGCGGATTAAGTACGTTTCAGACAGCGGTAAACAAATTAGCCACAGCGGCGAAGTTTAACGCGCAATCTGTCACTGCGAGTGACAGTAACAGCATCAGTGCGACTGCCAACGGTACTGCCGTGATCGGTAGTTACAACGTGACGGTCAGCCAGTTGGCGACTTCACAAAAGCTGGCTTCTGCTGCTTATAGTAGTGCCACTGACATTGTTGGCACGGGCAAACTCACCATTTCTTTCGGCACGTTTGCCGCCGCTGCGGGGAGCAATCCTGCGGCATTTACCGCCAACGGCGACAAGACTGACATTTCGATTGATATCACTAGCAGCAATAATACCTTGGCAGGCATTCGCGATGCGATTAACGCTCAAAACGCCTCGGTGTCGGCTTCGATTGTCAATGATGGGTCAGGCAATCGTCTGGTGGTGACATCGAAAGACACGGGCGAAGTGAATAGCCTGAAAATCTCGGTGGCGGACGATGATGGAAATGCGACCGACAGCGCAGGTCTCTCTGCATTGGCCTACGACCCGCTGGCGGGCACCAACAACATGACCCAAATGGTTGCAGCCAAAAACGCTTTGCTCAACGTGGATGGCATGAGCATCAGTAAACCCAGCAATACGGTGTCTGATGTGATTCAGGGCGTCACCCTGACACTGAAGTCGGTGACGACCACCAGTAATGCTCTGACGGTAGGCACCGATACCGATACCATACAAGCGTCGGTACAAAGCTTTGTCGATGCTTATAATTCACTCAACACCAGTATGCGTAACCTGACCAAGTTTGTATCGGCGGGTTCGACGGCGAATGGCGCCTTATTAGGTGACTCTACCGCGCGCAATATCATGGTGAAACTAAAATCGATGCTATCAGCCTCCTCGCCGACTGCCACCACGTTTAAAACATTAACCGATATTGGCGTGACCATGGGCTCTGATGGCGCATTGTCGCTAGACAGTACAAAATTGAAAACTGCAGTGACAACCAACGTCAGTGATGTGGCCAAGCTATTTTCACCATCGGCCACCGCGACGGATCCGCAAGTGAGTTTTGTCAGCAGTAAATCAGATACCGCCTCAGGCACTTATGCCGTCAATGTCTCCCAGCTAGGCGGCAATGGGATCAACGCCATCGGCACCATTAACGGTGCCACTGCCATCACCAGCGGCTCGGTATTGACTGGCGCGCTCGGTAATGCGAGTTTTGGCTTGCAATTAAGTGTTACGGGTACTGCCACCGGTAGTCGTGGCACTGTGACCTTTAGTAAAGGTCTGGCAGGCGAATTAAGCTCGTTGTTGGATGGCTGGCTGGACAGCGATGGCGCGTTGACAACGAAGACCGATGGCATCTCATCTTCGATTAAAGTTTTGAATAAAAAGTCCGATGATATTAATGCCAGGTTGCCTTCTATTGAAGCACGTTACCGTGCACAGTATGCAAAATTGGATGCCTTGCTCAGCAGTATGCAAAGCACCAGCAATAATCTGACTTCACAATTGGCTTCTATTAGTAACAACAATTAGTTGATGCGGTAGTGGTCTGCAGAAGGTGGCTGGCAAATGATCACTAACCATACGCTTTTAAGCAGAATTCAGGAGTAGAAAATGTTTGGAATGAAGAAATTAGGTGTGAATGCTTATGCAAGCGTGGGGTTGGAAACCGGGATTGTTGATGCCAGCCCGCTGAAGTTGGTAGTGATGTTATACGACGGTGCGATTTCAGCTTGTATTCACGCACAACAAGCAATGGCTCAGCATGATATTGCTAAAAAAGGCCAATACCTGACCCAAGCCGTCACCATTGTGGATAGTGGCTTACGTGCCTGCCTAGACAAGCGTACCGGTGGCGACATCGCCCAAAATCTTGACCAACTGTATCAGTACATGACGCGCAGTTTGATGGAGGCGAGCGTCCGCCAAGATGTGAAAAAAGTACAAGAAATTCAGCAATTGCTGATGGAATTGAAATCCGCTTGGGAAACCTTAGAAAAATCTGCTGCCGCGCGTCCGGCACAAGCCGATATGTCGCTGGGTCAGATGGTGGCACAAAAAACAAACGAGTTACAACACATGGGTCAACACCGTATGGCGGCGGCCGGAGCTTAAGATGTCACAGGCACTGATTAATACTTATGAATCTGCAGCAAAGCTGATGGAGCAGATGCTGATTGCGGCGCGACAAAATGCCTGGGAAAAAGTGACTGAGCTTGAGCAATCTTATATGCTCAAGATTGAAGTAGTCAAAAGTCTAGAGCAATCCATGCGCCTCGCCGCTGAACCACTCTCAGCAGAGCAGCATGCGCGTAAACAGGCCCTGGTGCAAAAGATACTGGCGGATGACGGCGAAATCCGCAATTTGCTTTATCCAGTGATGCACCGCATTACCGACATGATCTTTGACGCGCAACTGCATGCGCGCATGCCTCCGGACGGACGATAGATGTTACCCATCCCGCAAGTGCTCTCACAGCGTGTTATTGCGAGTGAAACAGAGCGCTTGCGTGCCGTGTCTTCCATCATGCCGGTGGAAGGTGCCCAGTCTGAAGCGCCGCTTTGGGCGCGTATGCGCCCCGGCATGGCGTTTACCGGCTTGATTCTGCAAAAAGAATCTGGCGTCGCGAATAATGCCGATCTTGCACAATTCAAGGTTCAAATCCAGCTACCCAATCAAGCGCCTGTCACTGTGCAGATGCAATTGCCAGCTTATTTGGCACAGCAGCAAAGTTTGCACATGCAATTTATGGGACTCGCCCAGCAGGGTGCAGACAAAGCGCTGTTGCCGCAAGTCAAATGGGGCGTGCAATCCGGCAATGCGCAGGCGAACGGCCCTGCCGCGCAAGCAAGTAACATAGACCTGCTGACCGATCTATCAGCAGGTGAGCACGACGAACATCTACAAGCCATGGCCAAGAGCGCTACCGGGCAAGCCAGCCTGGTGGAGCTGAGTCCGCCGGCCAAACATTTGCAGCGCTGGCTGAGCTCATCGGCCTTTCAGCAGCAACCGACGGTGGTACAAGCCCAGACGGTCGTCAGCCATAGCCCGCAAAAGCCGCAAGTGTTGGCACAAGACTTGAAACACGCATTGGATAGTTCAGGCTTATTTTATGAGTCACACCTGAAAGAAGCCACGCTGGGCACGCGCCCTTGGCACCAGTTGTTGCAGGAGCCGCAAAATAAACCGATTTTTACCCCGCCAGAGATGGTAGCGCAACAACTCCAAGTCCTTGAGCAGCAACGGGTGGTCTGGCATGGTGAAGTCTGGCCTGGGCAAACCATGCAGTGGCAAGTCAATGAGCAGGAGCACTCTGCATATTCCGCTGACGAGCCTGTGTTAAACAGCTTACAAAGCGATCTGACCTTGCATTTGCCCACACTTGGCGAGGTCTCGGTGAAGCTGACGCTGCACAATGGTCGTCTGAGTGTGCGTGTTGCGCCAGGTGAGGCTGCGGCTTTGAACGCCTTGCAATCTGCACGCAGTCAATTAGCCATGAATTTGCAATCTGCCGGGTTAACACTCGAATCCTTACAGATCAGTAGCGACCAAGTGGTTCAGGCACAATCAAAGTATGCAGCCGGATAAAGTCTATACCCAGTCAGCAGTGGCATTGGCGTATGAGGCTGGTGACCTCGCGCCCCGCGTCGTGGCAAAAGGCAATGGTTTGTTGGCGCAACGCATGATTGCGCTGGCGAAAGAACACGAGGTGTATGTGCATGAGTCACAAGCGTTACTCAGCTTGTTAATGCAAGTCGAATTAGATACGCATATTCCGCCACAGTTATATCAGGCGATTGCCGAAATATTGGCTTGGTTATATCAGTTAGAGCAAGGGGAAGCACGCTTGCCTCCCAAGGTTTAAGTTTTTAGGCGAATTGTTGGCTTGATCAAACTTACGTAGGCTTTATACCTGCATATTCATCATGTCTTGATACGCCGTGACGAGCTTGTTACGCACTTGTACAGTGGCTTGAAAGGCGATGTTCGCTTTTTGACCAGAAATCATGACATCAGACAAACTGACGTTGTCATTGCCCATGGCAAAATCCTTGCCCAGTTTATCTGACTCTAATTGCATATTATTGACCTGGTCTAACGAAGCCTTGAGCGCATCACTAAAGCTGACTTGGCTAGTGGGGCTGGCTGCATTGGTTTTTTGCACTGGGTTAGCAATCGCGTTGCCGCCCAACCCTTCAGGTTTTTGAGCAGCTGCACGCAATTGTGCCAGCATGGACGTGATGCGTTGCGCATCAATACCGCCTGCGTTCATGGTGGACTCCTTTCATCGTTTGGGCAGATTGCGCCCGAATTGTCATGGTAGTCACTGTAGCATTCCGAGGGGTTGGGTGCTTTGTAAAATAGGCAACATTAATCCGTCTTATTTGCCGATTTGAAAAAATAGACTAAGCGCATAATGGGTCTCATGTAAGTGTGCCCGCAAAGGGCATGCAAGTTTAAAAAGCTGTTTGCATCGTTTTGCCCGCGTCGGGTGTCTGCTGCAAACCGTTTGTGTAGTAAACATGGAGGTTCAGATGGCTGCTGACGCTGCCTTACTTACGTCAACTGGTGAGTCCAATCCGACCGCGAATGCGTTCGGACAAATGGGACAAAAACTGCTACTAGTCGCAGGCATTGCGGCCGTGGTTGCCGTGATGGTCGTTTTCTGGCTATGGAGTCAGAAACCGGATTACCGCGTGTTGTTTTCTAACTTTGCTGATAAAGACGGTGGCGCCATCGTGGCGGAGCTGGACAAATTGAATGTGCCTTATCAGTTTGCCGAGGGCGGCAATGCGATTTTGGTGCCCGCAGATCAAGTGCATCAAGTGCGATTGAAACTAGCCGCCCAAGGCTTGCCCAAAGGCGGCAATATTGGTTTTGAGTTACTCGAGAATCAAAAATTTGGCGTGTCGCAATTTGTTGAGCAGGTTAATTTTCAGCGTGGCTTAGAAGGTGAACTCGAACGCAGCATCCAATCGATCTCTGCGGTACAGGCAGCACGCATTCATTTGGCGATTCCAAAACCGAGCGTGTTTGTGCGTGAACAACAGTATCCGACCGCTTCTGTGTTATTGAACCTGCACAACGGTCGGCGCTTGGATGCACAACAAGTTGGCGCGGTGGTCCACCTGGTGGCGAGCAGTGTGCCCAATTTGTCGGCTGACCATGTGACGGTGGTCGACCAGAATGGCAATCTGTTGTCTGACAACGCCAACAAACTGAAACAAAATGGCCTCGACCCTGAGCAAATGGCTTATGTCGAAAACATGCAGAACAGTATTGCCCGCCGCGTGGAGTCGATCATTACGCCGATTGTGGGGGCTAAAAACGTACATGCTGAAACCAGCGCAGAAATTGATTTCTCAATGACTGAGCAGGCCAATGAGTCCTACAAGCCAAACGGCAAGCCGGATGACATGGCGATTCGCAGTGCACAAAGCCGTGAGTCCCAAACCAGCGGTGGTAACAATGGTGCCGTGCCTGGCGCATTGTCCAATCAACCTCCTGGTGAGTCTACTGCGCCCATTAATGCACCGGGCGCGCAAGCCCCAGGTGAAAACGCGCCGCCAGCTGCGCCGCCAGCCCCACCGCAAAATACGCAAAAAGACAATACGACTAACTACGAGCTGGATAAAACAGTGAGCTATGTCCAGCAGGCCAAGGGTGGGGTCAAACGCCTACACGTGGCGGTGGTGGTCAATCATATTCCAGTGGTGGATAGTACCGGCAAAACCACGTATCGCGCCTTGAATACGGCTGAGAAACAGCAGGTAAGCGATTTGGCAATGCAGGCGATGGGCTTCAATAAAGAGCGTGGCGACACGATTTCGGTGGTCAACACACCGTTTGTGGCCGAAGCACAAGAAAAGCTGGTTGAACCGCCTCTGTGGAAAGATCCGCTGATGATTGAATACGGTAAAGATGCTTTGCGCTTCTTGGCCGGGGTCGTGGTATTGATGCTGATTTATAAAAAACTATTGAAACCCATGGCGGTTAAGTTGACCGGGGCAGACAAAAAGCAACAGGCCTTGGCCGCTGGCACAGCAGCGTTAACTGGCCCTGATGGCAGCCCAATTGCTCGGGCGGCAGAGGGTGAAGACGCATTAGTCACGTTAAGTGGTGAGGCGGCTGCGTTACCGAGTGGCCTCGACCAGACGTTGCTGGCAGCTAAACAAGTGGCTAAAGATAATCCGCGTATGGTCGCCAATGTGGTGTCCAGCTGGACCTCTGCGGAGAAATAGTGCATGAGTGATGAAGGTTTAAATAAAAGTGCAATTTTGATGCTGGCGCTTGGTGAGGATGAGGCTGCCGAGGTCATGAAGCATCTGTCACCGAAAGAAGTGCAGCGGCTGGGGATTGTCATGGCCTCCATGAAGCCGGTCCCACGTGAAGAGGTCGAACAGGTGCTTGAAAAGTTCATGATTGACTTTGCCAGCAGCAGTGATTTTGGCTTGGACTCGGATAGTTATATCCGCTCGGTGCTGATTAAGGCGTTTGGCGACGACAAAGCGTCCAATCTGCTCAACCGGATTCCGCAATCTCAGGATGCCGCCGGTATTGAGAGCTTGAAATGGATGGATGCCTTTAGTGTGGCTGATTTCATCAAGAACGAGCATCCGCAAATTATTGCGACCATTTTGTCGCACCTAGAGCCTGACCAGTCGGCTGAGATTTTGGGTCATTTTACTGAACGCTTACGCCAAGACGTGATTTTACGTATTGCGACCCTAGACAGTATCAAACCGACCGCCTTACGTGAGCTCAATGAAGGCATGCTGAAAATGTTGGCCGGTAACGATAACCTCAAACGGCAAGCCATCGGCGGGGTGAAAACGGCCGCTGAGATCATGAACTATATCAGCGGGGAACATGAAGCCAAGCTAATGGATGGCCTCAAAAGTTATGACGACAATATGGCGCAGCAAATCATGGATCAGATGTTTGTCTTCGACAACATTATGGAGATCGATGATCGTGGCATACAAGTGCTGTTGCGCGAAGTCCAGTCCGACATGCTGATTGTTGCGCTTAAAGGGACGTCGGATGAAATGAAAGAAAAATTCTTCCGCAATATGTCGTCAAGAGCGGCTGACATGATGCGTGAAGATCTAGAAAGTCGCGGTCCAGTCAAGTTGTCAGAAGTCGAAGGACAACAAAAACAGATTTTGCAGATTGTGCGCCGTTTATCAGATGAAGGTCAGATCATGCTGGCGGGTAAAGGCGACAGTGAGCAATATGTCTAGCAAGTTTTATAAGGAAAGTGTCGTATGGTAGCTTCTGCAATTCCGAAAGAACAAATGAGCGCCTATCAACGCTGGGAAATGGCCAGTTTTGATGACACCATCTCTAGTGAACGCGTGAAGCGTGAGCGCGAGCAAGCCGAAGAAAATGCACGCACGGTTAGCGGCATTCTGAAACAGGTCAGACAAGAAGCCTATGAGGCAGGGTTCAAAACGGGTTATGGCGATGGCATGTCGCACGCACAGACTCAAATTGAAACCGAGCGGCAGCAGTTATCGCAAATGATCACTAGCTTTCAGCAAGCCCTGGCCATGCAGGATGTGATTGTGGCTGAGTCTGTACTGAGTTTGGCGCTGGATCTTGCCAAAGCCATGATGAAAACCAAATTGCAGTTGGATCCGCAAGCGGTGATTCCTGTGGTGCTCGATGCGATGCATTATCTGCCACAGGTCAAACAGCCGGCTAGGCTGATTGTGCATCACGAAGATGCCAAAATTTTACGTACCCATCTCGGCGAGCAGCTCAAAGAGCAGGGCTGGCAGTTGTTAGAAGATAACCAAATTGAGCGCGGCGGCTGCTTGGTTGAAACCGCCGAAAATCAAATTGATGCCAGTAACGAGACGCGCTGGAAACGTCTGGTACAAGGCTTATCTCAATTGGACAACTGGCACAGCTACGAATAAACCACTTCTCCATGCACCGACCTTGATTGCTGCCACATGACCGAACCGAATATCGCCTTAGAGACTAGCCCCGCCTTAGTGGATGAAGCCGACTTGGGCTACGCCGACTTGGGCAACGCCAGCGACACGGCGTCCCATCCAGATGCGGCTGTTATTGCTGCAGCGTTACCATCCACTGGTCCTGATAGTCAGTCTGCAACGACTGCTAGCAATAACGTCCATCTACAGCGCTGGCAAAGCTACCTGAAGGATTGCCGAGAACTGGTGCATTTGGTGGAACCGCTAGAGGTTGCCGGGCGTATCGTCAAAGTCACCGGCCTCATCATGGTGGCGACCGGTATCAAAATGCCCATTGGCGGTGCCTGTTATATTCCCTTGCAAGACGGTGGCCGTGTGGAAGCCGAAGTCGTCGGCTTTGACGGTGAGAATTTATTATTGATGCCGCAGTCCGCCGTGGATGGGGTCGTACCGGGCGCAAAAGTGTTTAGCATGGACATCATGGAAACCTTGCCGAAGCCGCAATTTGGGCGTCCGCCACGCCGCCGTGCACAAGATCGTGCACGACATTTTCCCGTGGGCGATTGTTTGTTAGGCCGGGTGGTCGATGCAGCAGGTAACCCATTAGATAATTTAGGCCCGATTTCGACAGATGAAACCGCCCCCCTAGCTGGTCGGGTCATTAACCCGTTAATGCGCGCACCCATCGAAGATACGCTGGATGTGGGCGTCCGGGCAATCAACGCCATGTTGACGGTTGGCCGCGGCCAGCGCCTCGGCCTCTTTGCCGGTTCAGGGGTGGGCAAAAGCGTATTGCTCGGCATGATGGCGCGCTATACCACCGCAGATGTGATTGTGGTGGGCCTCATCGGTGAACGGGGTCGTGAAGTACAAGAGTTTATTGAACAGATTTTAGGGCCTGAGGGCTTGGCACGCTCGGTGGTGGTTGCCGCGCCAGCCGACGTCTCGGCGCTGATGCGTTTACAAGGCGCTAATTATGCGACCGCGATTGCCGAGCGGTTTCGCCAGCAAGGCAAAAACGTATTGTTGATTATGGATTCCCTGACCCGATATGCCATGGCGCAGCGTGAAATTGCGCTGGCCATTGGTGAGCCGCCGGCCACCAAGGGCTATCCCCCTTCTGTATTTGCAAAATTGCCTGCGCTGGTTGAGCGCACCGGTAATGGCGCCAGAGGCGAGGGTTCTATTACCGCTTTTTATACCGTGTTGACCGAAGGCGACGATCAGCAAGACCCGATTGCCGATTCAGCAAGGGCGATTTTGGATGGTCATATCGTGCTTAACCGTACCCTGGCCGAGAGTGGTCATTACCCGGCCATTGATATCGAGCAATCGATCAGTCGAGCCATGCACAACATCACCAGTAAAGAGCACCAGCAGGCAGCGCGCTTGCTAAAGCAATTGTACTCACGCTATTTGCGTAACCAAGATTTGATTGCAGTGGGCGCATATCAGCCCGGCTCAGACCCGATGCTAGATATCGCAATTAAAAAGCGCGATCAAATCAACGCCTTTTTACAGCAGGATGTGGATGAGAGTGCCTACATGCAGGCTAGTTTGCAACAATTAGCGCAAACGGTTTCTTGATGCGGAATTAATCACGGATGGCCAAACAGTCGACACAAACACTTACCTTGCTCATCCAGCTCGCCTCGGATGCGGTAGATGAAGCCATGCAAGCGTTAGCCCAAGCCATGCAGCAACTCGAGCAGGCACAGCAACAACGCACCATGTTGGAACAATACCAGCAAGAATATGAGCAGCAATGGCAAAACGCCTCGCAAAAAGGGCTCAAAGCGGATTTATACCGTAATTTTCAGGGCTTTTTCTCGCAATTGGAATTGGCCGTGCGCAGTCAAAATGCTCAAATCGAACAATGCCAAGCAAATGTTGTGCACAAACGACAGCTTTTGCAGGAAAAACAGCGCAAACAAAAATCTTTTGAAGTATTGATGACGCGGGCCGAGACGCAACAAGCAAAAGTTGAAGGTAAACGTGATCAAAAACTGATGGATGAATTTGCCAGCCGTGCCAAACGCGCACGTGTGTAAACAAGCCTTGAACGGGAGTGTGATATGGCGTTTTTGCAATCCGCAACTTTACTGAATATGGGCGCAGATGCCGTGAAAACGGCCGCTGCGAATCCGGTGTCACCGCCCTCTATCAACAGCAATACCGATGCTTTTGCACTGGCCTTGCGTAAGCAGATGCAACAGAACAGCAAACCAGCGCAGCCAGCGCCTCAACAAGCCAATGCGCAACCAAGCGAGCCTGCCTCCAAGCCCGCAGCAACCGAGACGACGCAAGCCGCTACAACCAATACGAACGCACGGGTGGTGGAGACGGATGGAGACGACAAACCCATCGCCAGTGATCAAGACAGCTTAGCGATTGCAGATACGACTGACAATTTAGAGATGATCCCTGACGCTGCCACCCACGCTGCTGTGAAAGTGGATACCGCACAGGTGGAGACGGCGCAAGAGCGCAAAAAACGCTTGCTGGCAGAACTGGCAACCAATGAGCCACTGCCCAGTGGGATCACGCCATGGATGCAAAGCATGATTGCCATGCGCCCCGTGGCACCTGCCAGCGAACCACCCACCAAAACAGAATTTTCCGCAGCAATGTCTGCGCTCCCCGCTGATAGCGAGCAACTGACAGGTCTGGATGCTAGTGCTTTGTCATTGAATACTGAGGTGACTGAGAAACCAGATCGATTGCAGCCGCCGGTGGCGCCGTCTGTCCAAGAAGAGACACAAGATCCATCCGTTGATTTCAAACAACTGCTGGGGAGCAACGCGCAGGCAGGTACCGACACTGAACTGGTGGGTGTTTCTGAAACCGTCGCCAATGCAAAATTATTGGCTGAGGCCACAGCACTTAATGGACGCCCGTCAGCATCCAATGAGGCACGGGGATCGAATCCTCAGGCGGATGCTTTGAATATGGTGTCTCAGCCAGCCGCACAAGCGCTGAGCAATAGCGCTTGGCTGAGCGCTGCAGGCATTGCGCAGAGTAGTAGTGTCATGACGTCACAGCTGGCTACCCCCTTTGGCAACGAGCGCTGGCAAACAGCCATGAATCAGCATGTGATGAATATGGTGAGTAGCGGCGATGAAGTCGCCAGCCTGACGCTGTCCCCACCAGATCTCGGTCCGATTCAAGTGGTTCTAGCCGTCGACAATCAGTCTGTGAATACCAGTTTTATTACCGATAACCCTGTGGTGCGTCAGGCGCTTGAAGATGGCATGCAAGATCTACGTGATCGTATGCAGTCACAAGGGTTACAACTGGGCCAAACCTTTGTGGGCGATGGTCAGCAGGCGCAACAACATTTTGAGCAACAAAGCACCCCGCGTCAGCGTGGACAGTCTATCGTTAATGCCGAAACGGCCGAACCTTTAATCACCGCGCAAGCCGTGCCAACCAGCGTCCATCGCGGAT
This sequence comes from Methylophilus medardicus, assembly GCF_006363955.1. GTDB lineage: Bacteria > Pseudomonadota > Gammaproteobacteria > Burkholderiales > Methylophilaceae > Methylophilus > Methylophilus medardensis. The sequence goes on along the minus strand of NZ_CP040948.1, from coordinate 1,483,074 downwards.
TGGTAGATACGTTTGTTTAAATACGTAGGCGGCCTTTGGGCTGCCTGCAGATGTAACGCTTGATTAAGCGCTGAATTTACCCTTTTATCCGTCAATCTCCCGCCCGTGGTTTTACGCATAATGGCACCATAAACACTTAAGGTTTCACGTAAGAAAGGTTTGTGTCATGGCTCAAGAACCGGCTAAAGCAGAAGGGTCCGCAGAAGCGGCCCCAAAATCCAAGAAAAAACTCATCGTCATTCTGGCCGTCGTGCTGGCATTGGCTGGCGGGGGTGGTGCGGCTGCATTCTTTTTGATGAAGAAGCCAGACGCGCACCAAGCCAAAGACAAGCACGGTGAAAAAGCTGAAAAAGATGAGGGCCATGAAGAAGGCGCCGCTGAAGAAGAGGCTGGTGAGGAGGAGGCCGCCGAGGAATCTGGTGGTCACGCCGATCCTAAAACTGCACTCACTTTTGTGCCTTTTGAAACATTCACGGTCAATTTATTGCCCGATCCGGATGATAAGTTTTTGCAACTGGATTTGACCATGGAAGTGAAAGGCGCGGAGCTGGCAGAAAAATTAAAGACGCAAATGCCTGCTTTGCGTAACCGAGTCCTGTTACTGCTGACCAGTAAAAAAGCCTCTGATATTGCAACGCCAGAAGGCAAAGCACAATTGAGTGAAGAATTACTCACTGAACTGAAAAAGCCTTTGGGCGGACACGGTAAGCCGTTAAAGATCACTCAAGTGCTGTTTACCTCGTTTGTGATTCAATGATTTTATGGGTCTGCTTATTTAAAGTGAATCATCATGTCAGCTGACAAGTTTTTATCACAAGACGAAATTGATGCGCTACTCAAGGGCGTCGATGGTGACGACGACAGTGATGCGTCGCAAAAGGACGAGTCTGGTGTTCGTAACTATAACCTTGCGACGCAAGAGCGCATTGTGCGTGGCCGCATGGCCACGCTTGAGATGATCAACGAACGTTATGCACGTTTGTTGCGGGTCGAGTTATTTAACTTTTTACGCCGCACGGTAGAGGTCTCTGTCGGCCCGGTCAGGATTATCAAATACACGGATTTTATCCGTAACCTCGTTGTGCCTACCAACCTGAACTTAATCCACATGAGTCCGCTGCGCGGGACAGGGGTGTTGGTGCTCGACCCCACGCTGGTGTTTTTGGTGGTGGATAATATGTTTGGCGGCGATGGCCGTTTTCATACCCGTGTCGAGGGCCGTGATTTCACCGCCACCGAGCAGCGCATCATTCAGCGTATTCTCAACATTATGTTCGAGGCATACGAAAAATCATGGGCGCCAGTGTATCCGATTAAATTCGAATATTTGCGCTCTGAAATGAACACACAGTTTGCCAACATTGCCACGCCGAATGAGGTGGTGGTGGCGATTACCTTCAATATCGAACTCGGACCCAACAGCGGTGAGATGCACTTCTGTGTGCCTTATTCGATGGTCGAGCCGATCAAAGATTTGCTGACCTCCCCGTTGCAGGGTGAAAACCTGGGGGGAGATAAGCGCTGGGTCAAATTGATGACACAACAGATTCAGGCCGCCGAGGTGGAGATTGTGGCTAATCTGGCGACGCGCAAGTTAACGGTGGCAGATTTGCTCGAGCTGAAAGCGGGCGATGTGATCCCCATCAACATCAGCGATAGCATAGAAGGTCAGATTGATAACATTCCAGTGATGGAGTGTCGGTATGGCGTATTTAACGGGCAATATGCCCTCAAGGTTGAAAAGCTGATTCGCGCTGACGGTAGTCAGGAGCAATTACAAGGAGAGTCATAATGGCTATGGATCCCGCCACAAACGGTGCAGATGATGATTTAAGTGCGGCCGCGGCTGCAATGGGGATGGCTGATCCCGGTGATGTACAAACGATTGCTGAGGATGATTGGGGCGCCGCGTTGGCAGAACAAACACAGGCCGAATCCTCAGCGTTACAGGAGCAAACCAGCAAAACAGCGGTTTTTAGTGAATTCAGTGCCAACAATAAATTAGAGGGTACGCAGAATGATATTGATTTCATTTTGGATATCCCGGTCCAGCTCACGGTTGAGCTCGGTCGCACAAAAATCTCAATTAAAAGTCTGTTGCAACTGGCACAAGGCTCCGTGGTTGAGCTAGATGGCATGGCCGGCGAGCCGATGGACGTTTTAGTTAACGGTTGCTTGATTGCGCAAGGCGAAGTGGTGGTGGTGAATGATAAGTTCGGTATCCGTTTGACAGATATCATTACCCCCGCTGAGCGTATTCGTAAATTAAACCGTTAGAGACGACAGTTGACCATGCACATTAAGCACATCCGCGCCTGCTTTATCGGCTTGCTCAGTAGCCTCACCGTCAGTGTGCAGGCGTGGGCAACCGTGCCGGCAACCACAGCGATGGCTGCTCCGACCACGGGCGATAGTCTGGGCCGGATGGTGTTTGGAACAGTCATTGTGCTGTTGGTGATTGCCGTGATTGCTTGGATAGTACGGCGCGTCCTGCCGGGACAGGCCCTCTCTCAGCGCGGGGTTATCAAACAGGTGGGTGGCTTGCAACTGGGGCCGAGAGAGCGCGTGGTGGTACTTGAAGTGGGTGGCCGCTGGCTGGTGATCGGCTTGAATGCCAGTCAAATGACCGCGCTGGGGGAGGTAGATCCCGTCCAAGCAACCCCATCAGCAGAGGATACCATCGCCACCGCGACCAATACGACCAATGCAACAAGTGCAACGATCGATCCAAATGCGTCTTTTGCGATCCGTCTGCAGCAAGCCATGCAAGCAACCCTACAAAACACCGTCAAATCCCTCAAAAACAAGCCTTGAGTGGCTCACTTCTAGCCTTTGATTGCGCCATCTCTGGCGTACTATAGCCCTAACTTATTGATGGTTTCGTACCTGCATTCAGCAGTGGCGAGCCAGTTTCGGGTGCCCCATATGCGCGTTGTTTCTGCCTTAAAGTCTACGTTGATGTTGATACTGCCTGCGGCTTTTCTGTGGGCTTGTCCGTTATTTGCCCTCGCTGCTGGCGGCTTGCCGATTGGCACGGTGACCCCGGCGGCTGCGGGTGGTCAAGATTACACACTCAGTCTGCAAACGCTGATTTTACTCACATCGTTGACGTTTATTCCGGCGGCGATGCTGATGATGACGGGCTTTACCCGCATCGTGATCGTGTTGTCTCTGCTGCGGCAGGCCTTAGGGACGCAATCCGCGCCTTCAAACCAAGTATTGATCGGCTTGGCGTTGTTTATTACCTTTTTTGTCATGGGACCCGTCTTCGACAAAATCTATGCCGATGCTTATCAGCCATTATCTGAAAGCAAAATCACCATGCAAGAAGCCCTCGAACGCGGCGTGTTGCCTCTCAAAGGTTTTATGCTCAAACAAACGCGTGAAAATGACCTGGCCATGTTTGCCAACATGGCGCACACCGAAGCGATTCAAACCCCTGAAGAGGTCCCACTGCGCATTCTGGTGCCCGCTTTTATGACGAGCGAACTCAAAACCGCTTTCCAGATTGGCTTTGCTATTTATATTCCATTTTTGATAATTGATATGGTGGTCGCCAGCATTTTGATGGCGATGGGCATGATGATGGTGTCGCCGGCCATTGTATCTCTGCCCTTTAAACTTATGCTGTTTGTACTGGTGGATGGGTGGCAGTTGATACTGGGATCCTTGGCGCAAAGTTTTGTCATTTAAGGCGAGGTGTTTGCCGCCAGCGATCGTTTTTTTAGGAGTAGAAAATGAGTCCAGAACAGGTTTTAACCCTAGGTAGTGAAGCGATGCAGACCACCTTGATCGTCGCGGCGCCAGTGCTTGGTACGGCATTGATGATCGGTTTGATCGTGAGTATTTTTCAAGCAGCGACCCAAATCAACGAGCAAACCTTGTCGTTTATTCCTAAGCTCGTTGGTGTGATGGCCGTGCTGTTATTGGCCGGCCACTGGATGTTGATGACATTGGTTGATTATATGCGTCATATATTTACCATGATTCCGCAACTGGTGAATTAACGCACCTAGCCTATGCTGACTATCCACGCATCTGATCTGCAACAGTGGATCGTGCAATTATTGTGGCCATTGACGCGCGTGCTCGGCTGTCTTGCGGTGGTGCCGTTGTTCAGCCATCCCTCTATCCCTAAACGCATCAAGTTGGCCATTGGTTTTGTCATCACACTCGCGATTGTGCCTGCCATACAAGTGCCCGCCATCGAGGTCATGTCCTGGCAGGGCATGCTGTCCTTGTTAGCGCAGTTTTTGATTGGCATCAGCATGGGCTTTGTCATGCGTCTGTTATTCACCGCAGTAGAAATGGCCGGCTTTATGATGGGGATGAGCATGGGCTTGGGCTTTGCCAGCTTTTATGACCCACAAGCGCAAGGCCAAAGCATCGCGATCGGACAATTTCTGACCATGCTGGCCTTGTTGGTCTTTTTGAGTTTAGATGGACATTTAATCGTGGTGGCGGTTATGCTACAAAGCTTTGAAACGATGCCGATCACGCTCGAACATTGGCAACTCAACAGCCAGGCGATTGCGATGTTAGGGGGGCATATTTTTTCGCAAGGCTTACTCTTGGCCTTGCCGGTGATTGCTAGTTTGCTGATTACCAACATGGCTTTAGGGGTGTTAACTAAAGCCGCACCGCAATTCAATATTTTCGGTATTGGCTTTCCGATTACGATTTCGGTGGGTTTTTTAATGACGTTGTTAAGTCTGCCCTCACTAGTGAGCCCGATCAGCCGTTGGCTGATCGACGCACAACAACTCATGTTACAAGTGCTGCACTAGGGATTGCGCAGCGTAGAACCTCGCTAGCAGAGCTTAACTTTAACGCTTAAATTAAACTAAACAGGGAAATATTCGAGGTGGCGACAAACGCTTTTTGCGCCGCCTGCAAGATGGTGGTTTTCTTTGAAATGTCTGACAGTGCTTGCGCATAATCCAGATCTTGCAGCGTTGAAATAGACGCATCATATTGCAGATCTAAGCTGTCCCCAGTGGTATTCAGCGTGTCGAGCAAATTCAGGTTACTGCCGATTTCTGACCGCGCATCCAACACTTTATTTAAACTGCCCTGCATTTTGGTGATGCTGTCACCGAGTCCGCTACTGAATGCCGCTTGCGTGGTGCTGTCCGTGATCGGGGTTTTGAGCAGGGTGATCATGTCTTGCAAGGTGTTGAACACATTATCACCATTGGTACCAAATACCTGATCGCCAGTAAACGTGACCGGTAATTGGCTTTGTACATCAATCTGTAATTTGGTGCGGCTGCTATTGGCGACAAAATCATAGTTAGCATCAAAAGGCACAGTGGTAGATGCGTAACCCGCATACAGATAATTGCCTTGTGAATCTTTAGTATTCGCTAAGCCCTTCAGCGTATCCAGATTGCCTTGCAGCTCATTGGCTAACTTGGCACGCTCCGTATCTGTGTAACTGCCATTACCCGCTGCAATTAAGGTCGACTGAATTGACTGCACGGTATCGGTGACACTGGTTAAGTTGGCCTCGTAGGTTTGCAGCAGTGTTTCGGCTGTTTTACGCGCATTCATGTAGTTGGCATTTTGGTCTTTGGCGGTATTCAGCTCCAGAATCCGCGCTGCTGCCACCGGGTCATCGGCCGGGGAGTTCACGCGCTTGCCAGTGGCGGTCTGAATGCTGAGTTTGTTCAGGTCTGACTGCAGGTTCATGAGCTGGTTGGTGCCAGACTGATAGATGGTATTGGTGCTGATTCTCATGATGCGCGATCCCTTAAAAAAACTTATTGACCCATTTGTAACAAGACTTCAAACAGCTGGCTGGCGATTTGCATCATTTTGCCCGCTGCCTGATAAGCTTGTTGGTAACGCAACAGATCTGTGGCCTCTTCGTCTAAGTTGACGCCTGACTCTGACTGCATGGCGCTGGTGGCGTTTTCCAATGCCATCGCATCTGCTTTGCTGGTAATGCTGAGCTCATTGGTTTTGGTGCCCACCGCACTCACCATTTGTGCAAAGGCTTGAGTGTAGGTGCGGTTGGTATTGCTGCCCGCCACGCGTACATTGGCACCAGTTTGCAAAGCTGCGAGTTTTAGGCCGTTTTCATTATCATTCGGGCCGGTTGTCGCTGATCCTGCCAGTGCCAGCTTATCGACGTCGGTAAACGCCATCGATAATTTGCCGGCTGCATATTGCGTGGGTTTAATTAAATAAGAATCACCCTCCGTCGGCGAACTGGTGTTGACGTTGACTTCCATCCCATCAATGGTGGCAGGCAGCGCAGTGCCTTGCCACATGATGGATTTGTCGTTCACACGCGTGATCGTATACATGCCGCTGTTGTATTTGACCGTGTAGTCACTATTGGTGAGCAGACTTGGGTCCAATATAGAGGCCGAGGCGGTTTTGGTCGGGTCTGTATTGTAAGCACTGCTGATCGCGGTTGGCCCGCCGATACTGAACAGGTTAGTCCCCAATGTGCCGTTTAAGTCATAGCCTTGTGTTTGTTGCGCGTTAAACTGGCTGGCTAAGGTCATCGCCAATTGTCCGACTTGGTTTTGTACCGAATCCAGCGTTTCGCTTCTAAACTGTAATACCCCGCCAAGCGTGCCGCCAGAAACAGTATCGACGCTCAGTATTTTCGGGCTGGCAGGGTTGCCATAGGCCACTTCCACGCGGGTCGGATCGGTATCGCTCGCGCGGGTATACAAAGAATATTGTTGTGTGCCCACGACCAGAGGCATGCCGGTACCGGCAAACACGTTGTAAGAGCCATCGTCTTGTTTGATGACCGTGGTTTTAATCTGTTCACTCAGTTTTGCCACCAACTGGTCGCGTTGGTCCATCAGGTCATTTGGTGTGTTCCCTGTTGAGTTAACGGCCTTGGTAATGGTGTCATTCAGGGTCGCAATTTGCGTTGAATAGCTGTTAATCGCGTCGACGCTGGAGGTGATTTGCGTATTGATGCTCTCGCGCATTTGGTCGAGCTGATTGTTGACCGCATTGAAGCGGTTCACCATGGATTGCGCCGATGATATGAGTGTCTGGCGGGTAGCCGTATCACTCGGGTTGGCGGCCGCGGCACTCACTGCGCTAAAAAAGCTGGTGATCACTGGATTTAAGCCAGCAGTGCTGTCTGACAACACACCATTGACCTGGCTGATGTTGCTGTAATAAGCGCCACTGGCATTACTGGTAGCAGTCGCATTGATGACTTGTTTGGACAGCGTGTCGTTGAACACGCGCTGAATGCCCACGACATTGGTGCCTTGGCCGACATAGCCATACCCGAAGTTTTGCGCCTGTGCCGCAGCTTGCACCACGACTTGACGGTTGTAGCCAGGGGTGGACGCGTTGGAGATGTTATGACCGACGGTGGCGATTCCTATTTGCGCTGCATTGAGTGCGCTTTTACCAATGCTGAGTACGTTTGACATGTCATTTCCTCATGTGTCAGCCCGCTGCAGAGGGTCAGACACGACTTTAAAGTGATCGTTAAATTCACTAACGGCGGGGTTTTGAAATTCTTTAGGGCCGTTGGCGTATCAACCTTGTAAATTTTTAATGACTTGCGTCAGTTTCTTGCCATATTGTGGATCGGTGGCATAGCCGGCGCGTTGTAGCGCATGGGCATAGGCACTTGCATCATGGGTGCTGTTCATCGCTTGTTGATAGCGCGGATTCTGAGAAATTAATTTTGCGTAGTCCTTGAAGGCATCACTGTAGCTATCGTAAGCTCGGAATTTTTCAACCCGCGTTTGTTTCACACCGTTCACGTATTCAGTGGTGGCACTACTCACCACTTTGCCTTTCCAGTGAGCATCCGCCTTGATCCCAAACAAGTTGTGACTATTCACGCCATTGTCGGTCTTGATTTCATGTTTTCCCCAACCACTTTCAAGCGCGGCTTGGCCGATCATGAACTTGGCCGGAATGCCAGAGGCACTGCTGGCGGCCTGTGCGTGGGGTAGCATGTGTTGAATAAATTGTTGGGTTTTGCCCGCAACTTCGCGCATGGCTGTGGCCAAAGGGGCTTGCGGCAAGGTGAAGCTTTGAATGTTTTCCTGCGCATCTGCCACCAGTGGCGGCAGTTCAGGAATCCCCCGCGCCCAAGCGGTGTCGCTCGCTGTGTTGCTTACTTCAGGGTTAGTCGCCTCCCATTGTTGGTAAGCCTCACGAATTTTTTGCGCTGCTTGCGCCAGCACGGCTTTGCCGCTGCTGTGGGTGTTGGCTGGATGCGTTTGGGGTAGGGCAGAGGTTTGGTCTAACTTGCCCGCTGACTTGGGCGCATTGGCGTTGTCTGTGGCATCGGTGGGTTTTGGACTAAATTTGCTGAGTTGTCTGACCAATACGTCCGTCAGCCCCATGCCTTTCTGGCTGAGGTTGGTGCTCAATTGTTGATCTAACATGCCCATGAACATCTTGCCTTGTTCACTATCGGTGATGCCGTCTTGTGGCACGGTATCGCGCATGCTTTTTAACATCATGTTCATCAGCACGGCTTCAAACTGGCGGGCGACGGCGCGAATCGACTCTGGGGAATCGTTATTCGCGCGTTTTAGGCTATTGAGCGAATTACCGTCAATAGCCAGACTTTGCGTCGTAGGATCGATACGTGGTTGCATCCCCGTCTCCTGCTAAATCACCTCAAGCTCGGCGTTCAATGCGCCTGCAGCTTTCATGGCCTGTAAGATTGCCAGCAAATCCTGCGGCGTGGTGCCAATGGCATTGAGTGCCTTCACAACATCTGACAAATTGGCGCCGTTATTCAGTTTCAGCACTTTACCGGGCTCTTTATTGATGTTGATTTCAGAGACGGCGGTAGACACAGTCTGACCATTAGAGAATGGGCCAGGCTGACTAATCACTGGCGACGTATTGATGACGACTGACAGGTTGCCATGGGAAACCGCGCAGCTATCGAGGGTGACGGCTTTATTCATCACAACAGAGCCAGTACGCGCATTGAGGATGATTTTGGCCGGCGTGGCTGCCAGTGCGACGTTGATCGTTTCAAGATTGGCCAGAAACGATACACGACTCATGCTCTCAGGTGGACGTACTTGAATCACGCGACCACTCTCTGCTTGCGCGGTCATCGGGCCAAACTTTTTATTAATGGCTTCTACCACGTTGTTGGCGGTTGAAAAATCACTCTCTTTCAACTCTAATTTCACAATCTCTTGATGCAATAAGGTATTGGGTAATGCTCGTTCAACGGTTGCGCCGTCAGAAATGCGCCCAACACTTAAGTGGTTAATCTGCGCTTGGCTGCCATTGGCTGCCGCGCCGACGCCGCCGACGACCAAGTTGCCTTGCGACATGGCATACACCTGCCCATCCGCGCCTTTTAAAGGCGTCATCAACAAGGTGCCACCGCGTAAGCTTTTTGCATTGCCCATGGAGGAGACGGTCACATCAAGCGTTTGTCCAGGCTGTGCAAACGCGGGTAAGGCGCTGGTCACCATGACAGCCGCCACGTTTTTCAGCTGTAAATTGGTTCCCGGAGGGAGCGTAATGCCCAATTGATTCATCATGCTGATAATGCTCTGCACGGTGAACGGGGTTTGTGTCGTCATATCCCCCGTGCCATCTAAGCCTACCACCAAGCCATAACCAATCAGCTGGTTCGAGCGGACGCCTTGGATGTTGCTGATGTCTTTGATGCGTTCGGCCTGTGCGATGGGGCTCGCCAATAGCAGGGCACACAACAGCATGGTCAGGTTGGCAGTGCGCAAGGCAGAGGGTTTGAATGTGGGCATGATTAACGCTCCTATAATGGAATCATGCTTAAGAAAAAGCGTGAAAACATGGATAACACTTCAGCGGCATCCATTTTGCTGTTACTGCGATATTCGATACGGGCATCTGCCACTTTGGTAGAGACAACCTCGTTGCCGATGGTAATGAGGTCAGGGTTGACGATGCCAGAGAATCTGACATATTCCGTGCCCTTATCAAAGCCGATCTGTTTTTCGCCGCTGATGACCAGGTAGCCATTAGGCAACACATCGACCACGGTGGCCGTGACGGAGCCATTAAAGTTATTGCTAGCGTCGGCCGCTGCCTTGTCTTTAAATGACAACGCTGAGCTGGCGTTAAACGCTGCTTTTGGCACATTGTGACCAAAAAGGCCGGTCACAGAAGCAGCAGTGGAGCCGTCTTTGGTTTGTTCATTGTCAGATGTTTTGTTCGCTGTGGTGTTTTCTGCAATGCGAACCGTCAGGATATCGCCAACATAACGTGGGCGACGATCTTCGAACAATGGGCGAAAAGCAGCACTGTTGAAAATAGCCCCTTCTGTGCGCGCGTCCGGGCGCGCCATCGCTACGCGCGGCGTTTCTGGTTTTTGCACAATGGTTGAAGGCGTGATGGAGCAGCCGTTCAATAACTGAGAAAACGCCAAACACAGTAGTAAGCTCATGATCGTTCTATTCATCATTTGAGTGATCCTCAAGCAGGGATTACATCTGCGACAGTTTTTGCAACATCTGATCCGACGTTGTAATCGCCTTACTATTAATTTCGTAAGCGCGCTGGGTTTGAATCATGCTCACCAGCTCTTCTACCACGTTCACGTTGGAAGTTTCGACATAGCCTTGCGAGAGCAAACCCGCGCCGTTGGTGCCGGGGGTGTTTGTGTTCGGGTTACCGGAAGCGGTGGTCTCGACAAACAGGTTTTCGCCTTTGGCTTGCAAGCCAGCCGGATTGATAAACGTCGCCACTTGAATCTGACCGATCTGTGTCGTCGCCGTCGAGTTAGGCGTGGTGATCGACACCACACCGTCGCGACCAATCGATAAACTCTGCGCATTGGCAGGGATGGTGATGGCTGGTTGAACCGGGAAACCGCTGGCCGTGACTAGTTGGCCTTGGCTATCTACCTGAAACGAACCATCGCGCGTATAAGCGGTGGTGCCATCTGGTAACAGAATCTGGAAAAAGCCTTGGCCTTGAATCGCCACATCTTTGTCATTGCTGGTTTGTTGCAGGTTGCCCTGCGTGAAAATACGCTCTGTCGCTACTGGTTTTACGCCGGTACCCAGTTGCAAACCGCTCGGCAGTTGGCTCTGCTGTGAGCTTTGCGAACCTACCTGACGAATGTTTTGATAGAGCAGGTCTTCAAACACGGCACGCGACTTTTTGAAGCCGCTGGTGCTGACGTTAGCCAGGTTGTTTGAGATCACGTCCATCTGCATTTGTTGTGCATCTAGACCGGTTTTGGAAATCCATAATGAGCGTATCATCGTTCACTCCTTGGGCATTAAGCCGTTTTCATACTGCAATATTAGTGCAACCATTAGCCATTCATACTGAAGAGCTGGTCTGCTTTTCCTGCGTTGTTTTGCGCGTTTTCCAACATTTTCATTTGCATCTCAAACTGGCGTGCGAGGCTGATCATATTGACCATGGTTTCAACCACGTTGACATTGCTGCTTTCCAGCGCACCGCCCGCGACTTTGACATTCGCATCCAGTGCCGCTGGCTGACCATTACTGGTGACAAATAGCCCGTCTTCCGCACGTTTGAGTGAGGCTGCGGGGGGATTAGTCAATTTAATCCGGCCAAGAATGGTGGTTGCACCCGGCGCGGTAAAGTCATTGACACTGGAGATGGTGCCGTCGCTGCCGATGCTGACAATCACATTGGGTGGGATGCTGATTGGCCCGCCATCCCCCATTACATTTAAGCCAGATTCGGTTTGTAATTGCCCATTTTCATTAATTTTGAGCGAACCATTACGGGTATACCCCTCAGATCCATCGGCTCGTTGCACAGCAATCCAGCCTTCGCCTTGCACGGCGACATCTAAATCGCGACCGGTTTGCTGAATGCTGCCAGCCTTGTAATCGGTGCCAACAGTTGCATCGACCACAAACGCGCGGGTAGGCAGGCCGTCGCCTAAAATCGGCACGGCCCTAAAGCTATCAACCTGCGCTTTAAAGCCGGTAGTGGTGGCATTTGCAAGGTTATGCGCCGTGGTCGCCTGTTGCTCCAAAATGTGCTTGGCGCCACTCATTGCGGTATATATCAGACGATCCATGGGTCAGCCCTCGTTAATAAGTGTTGGGTCAACGGTTACTATCTCAGGTTAACCAACGTCTGCATGACCTGATCCTGCGTTTTAATCGTCTGCGCGTTGGCTTGATAGACGCGTTGCGCGGTGATCATGTTCACTAACTCTGCGGTCAAGTCAACGTTTGAGTCTTCTACTGCCGACGATTGCAATACACCCAGCGTGCTGCTGCCAGGGGATCCAATCAGTTCATCGCCTGACTCAAAGGTGGCCATCCACTGGTTTCCGCCGAGTGATTGCAAACCGTTTGGATTGACGAAGTTTGCCAAAATGACCCGCCCTAAATCTTTGGATTGACCATTGGTGTATCGGCCCTGAATAATGCCGTCGTCACCAATGGTGAAGCTGGCAATACGTCCAGAAGAGTAACCGTCTTGGCTCAGTTTGTTCACGCTGAAAGACGAGCCGTATTGGGTGCTGGTTGAATAGTCGAAACTAATGTTCATGGTGGCGCCACCCGTGGTAGGTGTAAAGCTCACCGGGGTCACGCTGGAGTTTGTGGCGTCGTAGCCGCCCGCATTAAACACCATCGTCGGCGTTGGGTTTGGCGTCACATCGGTGCCATCCACCGTGGTGTAGACACGCCAGTTGTTGGCAGCCGTTTTCACATAATAGTTTTGTACGTTGTGCGAGTTACCCAAGTTGTCATACACGGTAATGGCCGTAGAGTTGGTATAACTGGTAGGATCAGTGGAACTAAAGGGCGTCACCGTCTGGTTAATATTCGGGCTGGATGAATTCAGGTTTAAAGTACCAGTGATTTCTTGCGAAGCCACTGGCTGCAAGTCGCTAGTATCAATTTGAATCTCTACCGGGCTGGAGCCATTTAAGTTGTCTGCGCTGTTACCCATCAGGCGTTTGCCATCACTGGTCACAATATGGCCATTTTTGTCCATTTGGAACTGGCCATTACGGGTGTAGGTGATCGCGCCATTATTACTCAGCCGGAAAAACCCTGCGCCGTTAATCGCCACATCCAGTGTGTTGTTGGTGGCGGTGATGTTGCCTTGGGTGAACTGTTGGGCGACATCCGAAATTTTGGTACCAATACCGATCTGGGTAGCGCCTGCACCACTCAGTGAGGCGGCAAATACGTCAGCAAATTCAGCACGAGACTGTTTAAAGCCCACCGTGTTGGCGTTAGAAACGTTGTTGCCAATCACTTCAAGCGCCTTGGATGCTGCGTTTAAACCGCTTAAGCCTTGTGAAAAAGCCATGTTATCTCTCCTTGGTAAAGACTAAACTCTAAATAGGGATTAGAAAATTTCTGCAATGTCGGACACCGACACCGAAGTGTTATTGTTCAGGTTGAGTTTTGCACCGCTGGTGCTGGTGGTGACGCTTTGCACCTGTGCCAGACTCAGGGCTGAACTGGTGACGGTGTTGTCGCCGGTTTTGGCAGTGATTTCAAAGTTGTATTCACCACTCGGTGCAGTGGTTCCGTCTTCTAGTTTGCCATCCCAGCTCAACGCATTCACGCCGACATCTTGTTTGCCGAAAGTCAGTGTCCGGATGGTGGCCCCTGCGCCGTTTTTGATGGCGACGGATAAACTGTCTGCGCCGTTGGGCACATTCACGCCGAAGTAACCGCCGGTTTCGGTATGGGTCAGTGTTTTGCCTGACACTAGCACGTTACGGCCGATCATATTAGTTGCTTGGAAAGATTGACCGAGTTGCACGCTGCCTATCAGGCTGCTCATGGTTTCATTCAATTTGTTGATACCCGTGACCGTGTTTAACTGGGCCATTTGGCTGGTGACCTGCGCGTTATCCATTGGATTGAGCGGGTCTTGGTTTTTCATTTGAGTCACCAGCAGGGTCATGAAACGGTCTTGCGTTTCATCCGTGGTGCTGGTTTTATTGCGGGAATTCACCGAATTCAGCAAATCCTGTGATACTTGGTTGTTTGTGCTAACGGAGGTCATGCGAAAGGTCCTTTCTGCAGGTTATTGACCGATATTCAATGTTTTAAGCAACATGGTTTTGGCTGCATTCATGGTTTCCACATTGTTTTGATAAGCGCGCGATGCCGAAATCATGTTGACCATTTCTTCGGTTACGTTCACATTTGGCATGGTGATATAGCCATCCGCATTGGCCATGGGATGTTTGGGGTCATAGACCATTTTGCCCGGTTTGGTATCCTCGATGACGCGGTCCACCTCCACCGTGCTACTTTGGTTGGCTGCATCTTGCACCGCCTTAAACACCACTTGTTTGGATTGGTAAGGCTTACCGTCCGAACTCACCACACTGTCGGCGTTGGCGAGGTTACTTGCCACGGTATTTAAGCGCATGGATTGTGCGCTCATGGCAGAACCAGAAATTTTAAATACGTTAAACAGAGACATGACTGACCTCCTTTAATTATTGCTGACCGTTAATGGCAGACAGCATTTTTTTAATCTGACCGCCTATCATGGTCAGGCTGGCCTCATAGCGAATACCGTTGTCCACGTAGGCATTACGCTCGACATCCATATCTACCGTGTTGCCGTCGGCGGAACCCTGTACTACCGAACGGAATAGCGGGTCGCCGGCTGCACCCACATAACCGTTGCTGCCTGATCCGTTTAAATGTGCTGCGTTGGTTTGCTGTAGGGGGCCATTGCTATTGGTCTTGCCAGTGGCAGGATTAGGTTGCAATGCAGCCTGCATCGCAGATTTAAAATCCAAATCGCGTGCTTTATATTGGGGCGTATCTGCATTGGCAATATTCGATGCCAACAGCTCTTGACGCTCGTTGCGCACGCGCAATGCCGTCTGATGAAAGTTCAGTGCGGCGTCCAGTTTGTTCATCATCGTTTAATCCTTTCCTGACTCTACACAAGCCATGTTCGACAGCTTTATCAAACCGCTAAAGTTTTGTCATCTGCGACCGTTAATTCGATTATGCGGCTCTGCTCTCACGCACATGACTTTTACTAGCTATGCCTAGTGTACGCCGCGCCTTGTGCAACGATTCTTGGATTAAACAGGACAAATCCCCTTTATTTCTGGCATTAAGGCTTGCCTGTTTGCGTAGAATGAATCGCATGAAACAACGCCCAATTCCCGCTATGTTGGTCCTACTGGCCTTGCCATGGTTGCTGAGTGCGCCTACGCAAGCTGCAGATCGCGCTGTGTTGGCGAATCAACATGCGGTAGGGGCCAACGCGGCTGGCAACGATATGCACAGCCGGCTCTATCAAACGGTGATGCAATATGTGCAAAGCCAGACGCAAGGCTACCCGGGCAAGGTCAATATCGAAATTCAGCCCTTGGATACTCGGATTCGTATTGCAGAGTGTGCGGTCATGGAAGGCTTTACCGTGCAAGGCGCGCGGTTGTGGGGTAAAACCCATATTGGTGTGCGCTGTTTGCAGTCAGACACCAAACCTTGGACATTGTATGTGCAAGCCGATGTGCAGGTATGGGGCGAATATGCCGTCACGGGACTCCCCGTGAGCCAAGGCGCTGCACTGCAAACCACGGATGTGGTGATGCAAACAGGGGACTTAAGTAAGTTACCTGCCGGTATCATTACGGATGTGGCGTTACTGGCGGGTAAACAGGCAACCTTGAATTTGCCCTTGGGCACCGTGTTGCGGCCAGAACTCCTGAAATCGGTCCCAGTGATCATGCAGGGGCAAACCGTACAGTTAAATAGTCGGGGTGACGGTTTTGTCATCACGGCCGATGGCACCGCCATGCAAACCGCGAATGTGGGCCAGGTGGTGGATGTGAAAGTGAGCAGCGGTCAGATTATCAAAGGCGTTGCGCAATCCTCTGGTAAGGTGGATGTGCGTTTTTAGCCGGTAGTACCACGTTTGAACATTGAAACATGTCTGAAATTTATAAACATGCGATAAAAAGTATATTAAGCATTAAAGTTCGCTTAAACTATGCCGATAGTACTGTTAACGAATGAGGGTTTTGAGTTTGATAGACCCTGAAACAATTCAAAATCAGATGAGGTATGGTATGAACATTTCAGATTCGATTAAAAAATTAGGCGTGGGTGTAGACAAACCAACGCTAGATAAAGGATCCGCCAATAAAGGCGGTGAAAAAGCAGCCAGCACCTCGACTGCATCTTCGGATAATGTGACTTTATCTTCTGCTTCAGTGCAATTGCAGTCGATAGAGGCGGGCATGGCCACGGGTGAGGTGTATGACACCAATAAGGTCGAAGAAATCAAAGCAGCGATTGCGCGCGGTGATTTCTCCGTTGACACCGCCAAGGTGGCGGATGGTTTGCTGCAAACAGTTAAAGATTTGATACAACCAAACAATAAAGGGTGACCAAGATGACTTCTGCAAATCATAGCTCTACTGCTCAGGTAACGTTTGAGAAAGATGCCGCGCTGGTGTCTGAGCTGTTGAGCGATTTGCAGTCTGAACAGTCCGCATTAATTGCGGCTGATCTAGACACCATCGAACGCATGGTAGATCGTCGCGTAGAATTGCTACAAGCCTTGGGTGCGGCGGCGAATGAACGTTATGATGCACTGGCTGCCGCAGGGTTTGAGCCAAATGAACAAGGCATGGCGGTTTGGTTGCAGCAACAATCCAGCACCTTATTGGATTCTGCTTGGGTGACTTTTCAGCAGCAGCTGACGCAGGCCAAAGAACTCAATCGAATCAATGGCATCCTGATCAATAAAAACTTTATGCGCAACCAAGAAAAATTGGATGCCTTAAACGGAAAGAGTGCAGCGCCACAGTTTTATGGCAAAAACGGCCAAACGCACCGAGCGAATACAACACGCAGCAGTTTTTCTGTTTAAACAGTCCACAGATACAAGCAAAAAGCCGAAGCAGATATGCTTCGGCTTTTTGCTTGTTGGCGAGTGCGTAGGCCTCTAACCGCGTTAAGTCAGGTTTTCCAGCGTTTCCCAGCGCGTGAGTTTTTCTAACACCAGCATTTCAATGGCTTCTAGCCTGTCTTGCAGCGGTTTGACTTGCTCCGGGGCTTGTTGGTAAATATCCCCTTGTGCAAATTTAGCCTGAATCTCCGCTTGCTCTTGCTCCAGCTGTTCTATTTCTGCGGGCAAGGCCTCCAGTTCCCGCTGCTCTTTAAAGCTTAAGGTTTTTTTGCGGCTGACCACAGGGGCGGGTGGATTGCTTGCGGGGGCCGCAGTAGTCGCTTTTGGCGCCGGCGTTGGATTGCTTTGCCGATTCTGGCTGAATCGTAACCAGTCATCGTACCCACCGCCAAATTCAGTTAATTTCCCTTGTCCTTCAAAGGCAATCACTTGCGTGACGGTGTTTTCTAAAAAGGCGCGGTCATGGCTGACCAAGAAAAGGGTGCCTGAATAATCTTGCAACAGCGTTTCTAGTAACTCGAGCGTATCAATGTCTAGGTCATTGGTCGGCTCATCCAACACTAGCACGTTGGCAGGGCGAGCAAACAAGCGTGCTAACAGTAAACGGTTGCGTTCACCCCCAGAGAGTGATTTTACCGGTGAGCGTGAGCGCTGCGGTGGAAAGAGAAAGTCTTCCAAGTAACTAATCACATGTTTACGTTCATTGCCAATTTCAACGAAATCTGACCCCGGGCTAATGGTGTCAGCTAAGGTGGCTTCTTCATCTAGCTGCTCTCGCATCTGATCAAAATAAGCAACGTTGACTTTTGTGCCGCGCTGAATGTCGCCACTATCTGGTTCAATGTCACCTAAAATCAATTTCAGTAATGTAGATTTACCAATGCCGTTTGGGCCGAGTAAACCGATTTTATCGCCCCGCAAAATACGCGTACTGAAGCCTTTGATTAAGGTTTTGTCGCCATACGATTTGTAGACCTGATCAAGTTCTGCAACCAGTTTGCCACTCCGTTCGCCAGCATCCAGGTTGAGTTTTACATCGCCCTGACGCTCCCGTCTGGCGGCACGGTCTAAACGCAGCGCTTCTAACCTTCGCACACGGCCTTCATTACGGGTGCGACGGGCTTTAATCCCTTGACGGATCCAGACTTCTTCCTGGGCCAAAAATTTATCAAATTTAGCCGCATGGGTTTCTTCAACGGCGAGTAACTCTTCTTTTTTAATTTGATATTGTGAAAAGTTGCCAATAAAGTCTGTAAGGTGGCCACGGTCTAGTTCGGTAATGCGTGTGGCAAGTTTGTCTAAAAAGCGGCGGTCGTGGGTAATAAACAACACGCTGCCATTAAATCCTAATAACAAATCTTCCAGCCACTCGATGGCTTCTAGGTCCAAGTGGTTGGTCGGCTCATCGAGTAATAATACTTCAGGCTCTGCCACGAGCGCACGGCCAAGCGCCACCCGTTTGCGCCAACCGCCAGAGAGCGTAGAGATCAATACATCTGCCTCTAGCTTCAAGCGGCTCAGCACGGTTTCCACACGTGTTTGAGCGACCCAACCATTCTGCGCATCCATTTCATGCTGCAATGCTTGCATGCGTTCCATCAGCGCATCAATATCGGCATCCGGCATGCCCATGTCATGCGTAACCTGATGGTAATCAATAATGGTTTGTTGCAGGCTACCTAAGCCTTCAGCGACCGCTTCAAACACAGAGTGCGCATCATCGAGTTCAGGCTCTTGTGGCACGTAAACCACGCGCACGCTTGGTGCCCGCCAAACGGTGCCTTCGTCCAGTTTGATCGTCCCGGCAATGGCTTTGAGCAAACTGGATTTACCTGCACCATTGCGGCCAATCAAACCCACACGCTCCCCCGGATCTAATTGAAATGAGGCTTGGGCAAGCAAGGCATGATGACCAAATGCAAGGCTGGCATTATCAAGCGTAATATGAGGCATAGAGTGGGAATCGCGCTGGGCTGGGTTGAATAGGGGCTATATTGTAAACGACATCAAACCATCGCAGATGCCGAATGAATAAATATAAAAATAGATCAGTGGATATGCGGTGAAGGTGAGGGTAGGGCATCCAGTGATAACCCGCCACCGCGCAAGGAAACATCCGGCGCCGGGCGGGTGTCGGGATGATATTCTTCAACCCAATGCTGCAGATCTTGTTTGATTTGTTGCTCTTGCAGGTGTGGCACCGTGCTTAACCATTCGAGTAAATCAGCCAACCAGCGGGCATCGGCTGAGCGCGCTTGTGCGATGCGTAATTTCTCATGGCTAGTCGGTAACGTGCTTTCATCATCCGCAAGTAGCTCTTCGTAGAGTTTTTCGCCCGGACGCAAGCCTGTAAATTCAATGCGGATATCTTGCGTGTTCAAGCCGGACAGTTTAATCATGTCGCGTGCCAGATCAATGATTTTGACAGGTGTACCCATATCCAGCACAAACACT
This sequence comes from Methylophilus medardicus, assembly GCF_006363955.1. GTDB lineage: Bacteria > Pseudomonadota > Gammaproteobacteria > Burkholderiales > Methylophilaceae > Methylophilus > Methylophilus medardensis. The sequence continues at coordinate 1,463,757 of NZ_CP040948.1, read as the reverse complement.
TCACCGCCGTTGCCCATGGTCGCGGCCTGCAATACCAGCTGCGTGGCTTCAGGAATCGACATAAAGTAACGCGTAATATCAGGGTGCGTGATGGTAATCGGACCACCATGAGCAATTTGCTCTCTAAATTTAGGAATCACACTGCCACTGCTCCCCAGCACATTGCCAAAGCGCACGGTAATAAAGCGCGTACTGCTGTGGTCCGCATGCTGCAAGCCCTGACAAATCAGTTCTGCCAGCCGTTTGCTGGCCCCCATCACATTGGTCGGATTCACGGCTTTGTCGGTCGACACCAGCACAAAGGTGGGAATGCCTGCCGCTTGGCAAGCCGCCGCGATTTGATAGGTGCCCAGCGCATTATTTTGTAACGCTTCCACCACATTAAAATGTTCCATCATTGGTACATGCTTATAAGCACCCGCATGTAACACCACGTCTGGCTGATGGCTTTGCAAGATGCGTTGCACCCGTGTTTGATTTTTGACATCCGCCACCAAGTAAACCAGCTCCGTGTTAGTCTCGCGTTGGTCAAACTCTTGTTGCAGGGTATACAGCGCGTATTCTGAAAGGTCGAGGCATATCAATTGCGCCGGATGAAAGCTTAAAATCTGCCGGCATAGCTCAGAGCCAATCGAGCCAGCGGCGCCAGATACCAGTACCACCTTATTGGCCAACATGCTGCTCAAGCCATGCGAATCCAGTTGCACTACATCTCGCCCCAGCAAGTCTTCAACATCAATTTTGCGGATCTGCGACAGACTCACCCGGCCGCTAATCAGGTCTGACATCGCTGGCAAGGTTAACACCTCCATACCTTCGATTTTACGTGCTGCCTCAACGGCCAAGCGACGTTTTTCGTGGCGACTCCCCGGCATCGCAATCATGCAATGCTGGCAATAATGCCGCGCTGCAATCTCAGCCATATCTTCTAACCCGCCCTCAACTTTGGTATGCATGATTTCGCGGCCCACTAGCTTTTTGCTAGGGTCTATCATCGCCACCACACGCCACTCAGGGTTTTTGCTTAGTTCTTTAATTAAATTAAACGAAGCGTCCTCAACCCCAATCACAATGACCGGCTTGCCCTGTAAAGCAATGCCGTTAAACAAGCGCCGCTCTTTCCAAGCACGGTAAATAAAACGACTACCGCCCATGGTCAACAACAAAATCATCGGATTTAGAATGAGCACAGAACGCGGGATAATAATAGAAGGGTGCACCAACAAGGCATAAGAAGCGCTCAACAGTGCCGCAAAACCCACGGCCCGCATAATGCGCTTCAAGTCAGGCAAACTCGCAAAGCGCCATACCCCTTTATATAAGCCAAAGCTGTAAAACGCGATGCCATGACAGATGAAAATCACTGGCATACTCTCAAGTATATAGCGAGCGAATTCAACTGGGATATGAAAGTTAAAACGCAACGCAAAAGCAAACCACCAGGCGGCCAACACAACGGATGTGTCGTGAAAAAAAGCGAGTAACGATAAAAATCGCGTTGGAAGCCTAAGCATAGGAATAGACCAGATAATCAATGTGTGATGTTATCACGTCTTAACACCTTGATTACCGTCAATACAATAATCTTAATATCCAACAATAAAGACTGGTGATGCAGGTAATAAGCATCTAAAGCGACTTTTTGCGGAATTGGAATCTCGTCACGACCATTGATTTGTGCCCAGCCGGTAATGCCAGGTTTTAATACATGTACGCCTTTTTCCGTGCGCAAAGCTATCAGATCTTCTTGGTTAAATAACGCAGGGCGCGGGCCAACCAAAGACATATCACCAGTTAATACACTCCAAAGTTGCGGCAACTCATCCAAACTACTTTTACGAATAAAGCCACCTACAGGCGTAAGAAACTGATCGGGCTTGCTTTGCTGATTCATCAAGTGCGTTGCGATCTGCGGGGTGCCTAAGCGCATTGAGCGGAATTTTGGCATATTAAAAATCTTATTTTTCTGACCCACTCTTTGGCTCCAATAAATGGCTGGCCCTGGTGACGTTAGTTTTACCATAAGGAATGTCAATGTGATTAAAGGGGTAGCCAAAATGACAGCAAAAAATACCACTGTAATGTCGATTGTTCTTTTAATCATGACTTATCCACCATCTGTTCAATGCCTTCTTTAAAACTAATAACTGGTTTCCATCCCAGTAAACTTTTCGCTTTGGTGATATCTATTTGAAGATTGCCAAGTAACCGACGACTTAACTCCTTTTTGCCCAGCAAGCCAAAACCAAAATTAATTAGCCCAATGGGAAATGAGACAAGATATGGTCTGCGGCCCGATGCTAATCTAATTGAGCTTATTAATTCAGAAATTGATACATCATAATCATCAGACACAAAAAATATATTGTTTGGAGCCTTTGGGTGGTGGCAACAAAGCTCAATAAAACTATTCAAGTTTCCCAAATTAATAAAACTTCTTTTGTTATTGATGCTTGCGAATGGCAAAGGGATGGGTAATTTACAAACTTTCAAAAGAGTGTTGAAGTTTGCTTTGACATTTGGACCATAAATTAGCGGCGGACGAATGATCACCAACTCAATTTTGTTTTTATCACAAAAATTTTTTAACTGAATTTCAGCTTCAAGTTTGCTTAAACCATAAGCGTCACTTGGATTTGGTGTGTCGAGTTCATCGAGCGGATATTCTGAGGTCTCCCCACAAACCTTTACCGAGCTGACGAAAATAAATCGTTTTACTTGTAGAGCTTTTGCTAATTCAGCAATTTTAAGGGTGTAATCAACGTTTACTGCTCTGTAATGAAATAAAGACTGATTTGTGTTTTCGCGCATCACGTGCGCTCTTCCAGCGAGGTGAATCATGCATTCATATTCATTTGTTCTGAATTCTTCAAAAGCAAAGTTTCTATTTACAGCTTGGGTTATGTGGCCATGCTTTGTAAGCATATTGTTCAATGCTTTTCCAACAAAACCACTAGCTCCAGTAATTAATAGATGCATATTAAATAATTGAATTAAATTTGAATTTTAGCCAAATTGTTCATAAATGCCTACAAGGGCATTTTTAAAACTTTTTATTTATGAATTTCGGGATGTGATTTGGGAGTTTGAAATCTCTTTTTAGAGATAATCTTTAATGCTTGTGTTTTAAAGAGGCTTATTAATATGTGATAATGGACACAAATAGTTTTCGAAAATTTGAATATAAAATATTTAATCTGAATTTTTGTAAACACCGCTCCCTAAGGTTTAATAATTCAAACTATAGTTCTGACAGAACTAATTACATTTAGAATATTCCAGTGTTTAATCCCATTAATCAAACAAAAAACGAAGCTCTCACTGATGTTTTCAGGGCTTTTAAGAATTATCATTTATTCACAACTCTTGGTTGGCAAGATGTAGCAACTCGCTATAGGCGATCGCGTGTAGGTGCTTTTTGGCTGACTATCAATATGGTTGTTATGATTTCAGTTTTAGGTGCCGTTTTTGGGACTTTGTTCAGAGCACCTATCGAACAGTTTTTGCCAAGCTTGACTATAGGGATTATTGTTTGGGGCTTAATCACAGGACTTATCAATGAAGGTTGTGTGAGTTTTATTTCAGCGCAGGATACTATCCTTCAAGTTAGGATGCCGCTATTTACACATATTCTTCGTGTGATATGGAGAAATTTAATTATCACTGGGCACAACATCATAATCTTGCCTGTATTGTTCATCATATTTCATAAAACCATTCAAGCTACTGCCTTTTTATCGCTTTTGGGACTGCTGTTATTAGTAATTAATGCAGGGTGGATGATGTTGGCCACCTCAATAGTTTGTACACGCTTTCGGGATTTAACACAAATTATTCAGAATGCTATGCAAGTTTTGTTTTATGCCACTCCAATTATTTGGAGTGTAGAAATGTTGCAAGAGCGAGTTGCCCTTGTTTTTCTGAATTTCAATCCTTTTTATCACCTTCTTGCCATTGTTCGAGATCCATTATTAGGTATCCATCCCACCTCAACTAATTGGCTGGTGACTATTCTTATGGCTGTTATTGGTTGGTTAATAGTCCTTATTTTCTTTAATCGTTTTCGCAAGCGTATCCCTTATTGGTTATGAATAAAGCTTCAATCGAACTAAAAAATGTAGAGGTTGTTTTTCCCGTTTACAACGCTTCAACTCTGTCCTTAAAAAATAGAGTTTTGAGTGCAGTGACTGGAGGCAAAATTGATAGGGCGTACGATGGTGCAATCATCGTAAAAGGCCTACAGGACATCAACATCAAAATCGATCAAGGAGAAAGAATCGGTTTAGTTGGTCACAACGGTGCTGGTAAAACTACACTCTTAAGAATTTTGTCCGGCATCTATCAGCCAACTCAGGGAAGTGCAAACATCAATGGTGATTGTGTCTCTTTGATTAATATCGGTTTGGGTATAGATCCTGAGGCAACTGGTAGAGAGAACATCCTCTTGAGAGCAGTGATGATGGGAATGACTCCTGCACAGATAAAGAAAATTAGTCACGAAATTGTAGAGTTCACTGGACTTGGTCAGTTTATTGATTTACCTTTTCGTACATATTCCACAGGGATGCAACTTCGTTTGGCGTTTGCAGTTTCGACTGCTGTTAAACCACAAATCCTAATAATGGATGAGTGGTTGTCAACAGGCGATGAAGAGTTTAGGGAGCGTGCCGATCAAAGAATGACTGAGGTCGTAAGTTCGGCAGAAATTTTAATCCTCGCTAGTCATTCAAAGGACTTATTGCTAAGTAACTGTACGCGTTTAATTTGGTTGGAACACGGAAAGATCCGAATGGATGGGGATCCTGCAGAGGTTGCCGCAAACTATTTCGGCCACTAGGGGCAAGTATAATGACAACAAAAAAAGCTTTACTGGTTGGAAGCAGCTTCAGTGCAACGCCTATTTTTTATGCGCTCAAGGATCATGGTTTGCATGTTTCTGTGTGTGGAAACAATCCCTCTGATGCATGTCATCAATATGCCGATGCATCTTATTTTATTGACTACTCTGACCCCGAACATCTTTTATCCGTAGTTGAGTCTGGAGATTTTGATTTTTTAGTACCCACCTGCAATGACTATTCATACATGTCATGTGCAAAAGTAGCTGAAAAATTTTCTTTCCCAGGTTTCGATTCATTGCCTACAGCCACTGAATTGCATACGAAAAATTTATTTAGACAGTTAACTCAGCGTCTCGGTATTCCAGCCCCTCGATTTACGGAAATTAACGTGGGAATGCAAATTTCAGACCTTAGTTTAGATTTTCCTTTGCTCATGAAACCTGTGGACAGTTTTAGTGGTAGAGGCATGTCTAAAATTTTTTCAGAGACAGACCTCGCGCTAGCCATCTCTGATGCGCAACGCTACTCTCGAGTTGGTAAAGTTGTTGTTGAGGAGTTTCTTGATGCTTCATTGCATAGTCATTCCGCGTTCTTGCAAAAAGGTACCGTGCAGCAAGACTTTTTTGTAGATGAATTCTGTACCGTGTATCCTTATCAAGTCAATTGCTCCAATCACCCATCTTTACTTACCACCAATATCAAAGACAGTGTGCGTGAAGCTATTAATCAAATTTCCAAGAGTTTGGGATTGGTGAATGGTTTAATTCATACACAATTCATGGTGCGTGAAAATGAGTTTTGGATTATCGAGACTATGAGGCGATGTCCAGGTGACTTATACGGAGTGTTAGTCACATATTCTACAGGTGTAGATTACGCAGATTTATTTGTTAGGTCTTTTTTGGATTTGCCGATACCCGAGAGTCCATTCAAACCTAATGAGGTTTTATACGGACGCCATACAGTCTCCGGTACTAAATCACAAACCTTAATGTCGATTGCAAGTAACATTCCTTCTGTATCTTCTCAGTTTGTATCTCTTAAAAATAGTGGAGAGCATTTAAAAGAAGCCCCTTTCGATAAAGCTGGGATTCTGTTTGTCGAGTTTGAGAGTCAGCAACAAATGGAAGAGGTCACTCCCTTAATGGCGGGGTACGTTAATATTAATTCATATAATATAAACATCAATTAGCAAATTAGAGGTTCTAAACAAATTGACTGTTCAGGAAAAAAAATTAAGGGTGGCATTTTTAGGGGGGGCATTTGATTCCGCCGTCGGCAGATCCCACAGAATTGCCATCGAAATGGATCAATGTTTTGAGCTTGTAGCAGGATGCTTTAGTCGAAATGATAAAAAAAATCGTGATTCAGCAATCAAGTATGGAGTAAATCCAGAGCGTGCTCATAAGAACGTACACGATTTAATAGCGTATGAGTCGAGCAATCTTGACTGTGTAATTATTTTGACTCCTCAAGATCAGCATTTGGAGCATTTAAAAATATGTCTCGAAGCTGGAATCCCAGTAATTTGTGAAAAAGCTCTGGTTTGCACTTCCACTGAAGCTGAACATATTCAGAGACTTCTTGAAAATCGGAAAGGGTTTTTGGCAGTTACCTACAACTACACAGGATACCCCATGGTGCGTGAATTAAAAAACATGGTCGATTCTGGAATGTTAGGTGCGATACAACAAATTCATATTGAAATGCCTCAAGAGGGTTTTGCACGACTAACCACCGATGGGAACCCAATGACACCCCAATCATGGAGGTTACATGATGGCTCTATTCCGACTATCTCATTAGATTTAGGAGTTCACTTACACATGATGGTTAGATTTTTAACTGGTCAAAAACCTGAAGAACTTGTTGCCATCAGTGCCTCTCGAGGTAATTTTCCGGAAGTCGCAGATAACGTAAATTGTCTCGTCAAATATTCAAACAACATAGACTGCAGTATTTGGTATAGCAAAACAGCGTTTGGGTACAGAAATGGTCAGAGATTTAGGGTGTTTGGTGACCTTGGGTCGGCTGAATGGGTTCAGGAAAATCCTGAATACCTATCCTTTGCGGATAACTCTGGCGGAAAATATATTTTGGATCGTACAAGTAACTTTAGCAAAGTTGCTAATCAAGCACGATATCAACGCTTTAAGGCAGGACATCCGGCTGGTTTTATAGAGGCCTTCGCAAATTACTATTTTGATATCGCAGAAAGCTTGAGATCATATCTTCAAGATTCAAAAAGGCAAAATCATGAGTTTGTTTTTGGAGTTAAGGAGTCAGTTGAGGGCCTTAAAATGTTGGAAGCAATATCACGGTCTGCAGTCAATAAAAAATGGGAAGTTATTAAATGATTTTGGGTTTACCTTCTGATAAAAGAGTTGTTCAGTGGCCAAATGAATCTTTGCGATTTTGTGAGTTATTTTTGGGTGAAAACACGCACCTAAAATACATTATGGGTCGCAATATTTATACCGAAGCCCTTTGCAACCTTATAAAAGTCGACGGAATAGTGGATGACTTCACCACCGAGACCAACTACAAAGGACTGCCTATTATCAAGGTTCAAGATATACCTCCTAAAAGTATGGTTCTCAATGCTTCAGGTGGTCGACCACTATCTGCGAAATATAAATTGGATTCTGTTGGATTATCAAACCTTGATTACTTCGCTTTTTATCAAATTACAAGGCTTGCACTACCTGAGGTTAGATTTAACGAGGGCTTTGAGCACGAGTATTTAGATAATAAACAAAAATATGCTTGGATCTACGATTTGCTAAATGACGAAAAGTCAAAAGAACAATTTCTAAAGTTAATTAATTTCAGATTCTCACATGACATAGTTCATTTAAATGGATTTACACAAAAGGAAGATATTCAATATTTTGAGGACTTTTTAGATTTAAAACAAAAAGGTGAAACCTTCATTGATGTAGGCGCTTACGATGGATTCACCAGTAAAGAGTTCATAAAGCGTTGTCCAAATTACGAACAAGTTTTCGCTTTCGAACCTGACAGCACAAATTTCAAAAAATGTTCTGAAAGTTTAGCCGCATTTCCGAATGTGAGTTGCATGCCAATCGGGTTATCAAATCGCAAAGGTATTTTGCAATTTGATGTATCAGGGTCTGCATCGAAAATCTCTGATTCAGGCACTGTCAAAATAGCTGTTGACCGATTGGATGATGTACTGAAATGCAAGCCAACCTTTATTAAGATGGATATAGAGGGTGGTGAGTCTGCTGCAATTGAGGGTGCAACTCAAACCATACTCGATAACCACCCCAGATTAGCTATTTCTGTCTATCATTCTGCCGGGGATTTTTGGAGAATACCACATCAAATCCTTTCAATACGTTCAGATTACGACATTAAACTGAGACATTACACTGAGAGTATTTATGAAACTGTAATGTTTTTCTTACCAAAGCAATAAAAATTAATTATGTCACTTAACGACTCTAAGATAATTGAGCTTCCTAAAATTATGGACCATAGGGGCAACCTGACTTTCATTGAGAGCGACAGGCACATACCTTTCGATATAAAACGTGTCTATTATTTATATGATGTGCCTGGTGGAGCATCGCGAGCAGCACATGGACACCGAGGTTTAAGTCAGTTGATGATTTCAATGTCTGGTAGTTTTGATGTGACGCTGGATGATGGATTCGAAAAGAAAAAATTTCACCTTAATCGCTCTTATTACGGGCTTTACATACCACCTATGATTTGGCGTGATTTAGATAATTTTTCTTCCGGTGCTGTTTGCATGGTGCTCGCCTCTGATTTTTATGATGAGGGGGATTATTTCCGTGACTACGATAATTTTTTGAATGAGGCCAGAAAGGGCCATAAGTAATGCAAGTCCCATTTCTTGATTTAAAGAGAGTGAATGAATCTTTCGGTATTGAATTGGAAGAGGCGTTTAAGCGTGTGCATCAATCTGGTTGGTTCATCCAAGGTAAAGAGCTTGAGCTTTTCGAATCAGAGTTCGCCGATTATAGTGAAGTAAGTCATTGCGTAGGTGTTGGTAATGGTCTTGAGGCTATTCATTTACTATTGAAAGCCTATGGAATTGGACCTGGTGATGAAGTAATCGTACCTTCTAACACTTTTATTGCCACTTGGTTGGCTGTAACAGAGTGTGGTGCAATCCCTGTACCCGCTGAACCAGACCCAAAAACGCATAACATTTCGATTCATGCCATTGAAGCTGCTCTTACGCCAAAAACTGTTGCAATTATTCCAGTACATTTATATGGTCAACCTGCGGACATGGATCCAATTCTCGCATTGGCCGATAAATATGGTCTAGTTGTCATTGAAGATGCTGCACAAGCTCAAGGGGCTAAATACAAAGGTAGGCGCATTGGTGGTTTAGGACATGCTGGCGCCACTAGCTTTTATCCCGGTAAGAATTTAGGTGCTTTAGGTGATGGTGGTGCGGTGTTAACTAATGACTCTGAAATTGCAGCCAAAGTACGCAAATTGAGAAATTACGGCTCAAAAGTAAAGTATCAACACGATGTACTCGGCTACAATAGCCGATTGGACGAGCTTCAAGCAGCTTTTCTTAGAGTTAAATTAAGAAGACTAGACGATGATAATCAGGTACGGAAAAACATTGCTAATCACTACTCTTATTGTCTCTCAAATTCTGATTTGATATTGCCTGATGTCCCGGATTGGGCAGATCCAGTGTGGCATCTTTATGTGATTAGAACTAAAAATAGAGACAACTTACAACAATACTTACGAAGTCATGGTGTTGAAACTCTCGTTCATTATCCAATACCACCGCATCAACAAGAGTGTTATGCAACTATGAAGTTCAAACCTTTGCCTATTGCAGAGCAATTTGCCGAGCAGGTTTTAAGTTTACCTATATCTTCCGTGATTTGTGATACAGACCTAAACTATGTTGTTAGTTTGTTAAAAGATTTTAGAGCGTAAAACAACAGATTTGATTTGATATATTTTTCACTGATTCTGATAGAAATTGCCAATAGAGTAAGATGAAAGTTACTACTAGTTAGATGCACTTCTTGGTCTGAAATGATTATTTATGAGTATATGCATCCAAAAGAATTGTTGTTTTCTGGTCTCTATGTTCTGGGTTTTGAGATCCTACCCCTACAATTTATTTTGCAGAACAGAGCATTTATTTCTACTACTTTTCGCATATATTTGGTATCAAAGAGCGATTTTTGTGGTGCTTCTGAATGATTAAGAGTTTGATCCTTAAGTTTTACTCGAAGCTAAGGGTCTCTAGTTATAAAGTCTACCGGGTCATGCGCAGCGTTCCTTATAGAGTTAGATTTTTCGCAAGATTTGTATTTTATAGATTTTTACATAAGTTCTATTTGATGAGGTTGGCTCGTGGATATTTCACTCAACTGGGACTTCTCGTCTTTAAGCTTAGGCTTTCACTAAATCATAGTTCTAAAGCTGAAAAGTATCAGTTGATTTCAATGACTGATTTTTTAGTTAAACACAATAAACAAGGTTATTTATTTGATACAGGGGGTGTCTGTTCAATCAAAGGACCAAAATTTATAGGCAAATATCCTTTTGTGCCAATTGCGGATGCAAACGTTGAGCTAAAACTTCCCAAGATTGAAGTCGTCCAGTTACATCATGCAGAGGTGATTGGCGGAACAAATTTTATCCTATTGGATGGATATATTATTTATCCAGATGAATTTATTCCTGAAAGAGACGTTTGCCCTGCTGAACTTAATGGTATTGCTAAGATTAATCTCGATAGTAAAACTATTTCAATAACTCGGGGTAAAGCTAAGCATGTAGACACGGCGATTTCTCTACTTGGATCGTGCACCGGCAACTACTCACATTGGCTAACTGAAACTTTACCAAGAATATTATTTGCTGATCAAGTTGCTGACTTCAAAGATTACCCAATATTAGTGGATGCTTGGATACATCCTAATTTTATTGAATCTTTGATGCTGCTAAACAAGAATCAAAGGCAGATTATTAAAGTTAAGCGCTGGGAAAGGTACAAAACAAACTCGCTGGTAGACATATCTCCTTCCGCATATGTTCCACCAGAGCTTAGGTATTATCTAAAAAACAAGTTATTGAAAGCACCAAGGTCGGACTATTTCACTTTTTCTAAATTTGCTTTGAATGAGTTGCGAAAAGAGATTTTCAACGCTTTAAATCTTCATCAGAATTTAAATGCCTCTTATCCAAAAAAAATATTTTTAACAAGATCTCGTGAGAGTACAGGTAATTCTAGAATTGTTATAAATATTGATGAGGTGGAAAGAGAGCTTGTTAAATACGGTTACAGCTCAATTGATCCGGCAAAACTATCATTTAGCCAGCAAGTAATGCTGTTTTCAAATGCTGAAAAAATAGTGTCACCCTTAGGAGCTGCCTTAGCAAATACAATTTTTTCTAATGAAAAATGTAAAATTATTGGTTTATCTCCTTATTATGAAAATGCAAATTACTATTTTTTTTCTAACTTCATGGGAGCACTAAATCATGAAATATATTACGTCTTAGGTTTACAAATCAGTCGGGGCGGACATCTATTACACAAAGACTTCAAGATAAATATTGACGCATTAGTTGAGGCCTTAGACTTCTTTGAAAAAATCTAAATTTATAGTGGTGAGTCCACTAGACATTCTCTAATGGGTTTTTATTGAGCTCGATAGAATTCTTAGCAGAGATTATTGGGAGTATTTATCCAAATTCCTATTCTTTAATTTAATAAAGCATCCGATTTTTTTGCGAGTACAGTTGGGTGGCTTTATCACAAACTGAGATTAGATTATCTAGATTATGTGTGTTTCCTCCTGACCGCATTAATCTTACTGCGCAATTATTTAGTTGCTTTGGTCATGATATGCATTATCTAATTGGTTCTCAAGTCGAAGGTAGAAGAACCAATGATCACATTGACCATAAAAATTACTTTATAAATCTTGATGATTTGAAATTAGCTTTGGAACAATTAACTTCATGAATACAATTAAGTTTTTTGCGGATTTTTACAGGAGGTTTTTGTCTCAGTTTTTGATATTTCGATTGATCAAACACTTACTACTTTTTTTGGTAAAAAAAAATCGTAAATTACGAGCCATGCATTCTCGAAGTGTTTTAAGCGGCTCATATAAATGGATCGCACTCGCCGAAACTCAGGGAATTATTTTTAGACAATGCATTACTGCTCCCGAAAAAATATTTTTGCCTTCCCCAAGTTTTACTGGTTTTGGTGCTGCCGAAGCGTCCATGCGCACGCCGACGAGGGATCATACCTTCCCTGAAATTGCCATCTTTTCTTTTGATGGTGCAACAATTGTTGGTGGTACAGATTTTGTGCTTCAGGGCAATCAGATGATCCACCACGATCTGTATATCCCTAGTGAACATCAATGTCCTGCAGAAAATATTGGTTTAATAGATCGCCATAAAGACAATAAGACTGTAGATCTTTGGTTGACTTTAGCGCCATCGAGCCTTGAATCAGGTGTTTCTATGATAAGTCAATGCAGCGGCAATTATGCTCATTGGCTGACGGAAACCTTACCTAAGCTTGCTCTGCTTGATTCAATCGCGTTGTTTGATCGAACACCATTGTTGATTGACGATCATCTGCATCCCAATATTATTCAATCTCTCAATTTGCTTAATAAGAAAAATAGACAAGTGATTACTGTTAGTAAGTGGGCACCAGTTACTGTCAACCAGTTGATTGCAATCTCAAACCCTGGTTACGAACGTTATGCGTCAAATGGGCTTTTAAGCAAAGAGCCCGAACCTTATGTTAATAAGTTTTCTGCTTATGCACTTAAACTACTTAGAGAGTCTATTATCAATGCACTCTTGGAGCTTAAAAATTCCGGACAGTCGCATTCGGATCTTGTTTATTTGGCTAGGAGCCACTCTAGTAAAAATCTAAGGCAAATTATTAATGCTACTGAGTTAGAGGCATTTCTGGATGCACAACATGTACAAAGAGTTGAATCTGACCATTTAACATTTATTCAACAAGTTCAAGCGTGTATGTCAGCAAAATTAATTGTTTCACCTATCGGAGCCGCACTTACAAATATGATTTTCGCTCCAACTGGATGCAAGATTATTTGCCTGTCTCCTTATTATGATGATGCAAATTATTTTTACTATGCTAATTTGGCGGCAACCTTAGGTCATGAGATTCATTTTGTTTTGGGCCAACAAGCGCCAACCGATAAACATCCAATGCATAAAGACTACTCTATCAATGTTGAATTACTAAAACCGTATTTTTAAGCGCAACAGAAAGCATTTTGTGGAACAAGATATAACAGTCTCCGTCGTGAGTCATTGTCATGGAAACATGGTGGTCGAATTATGCAATCAATTATTAAGGCATCCAGAAATCGCTCAAGTGATTTTAACCTTGAACGTGGAGGAGACTGTTGTATTTCCAGTTAGTAAGAAAATCCTACTTATCCGTAATACAACTCCAAAAGGGTTTGCATCCAACCACAATGCAGCTTTCCTCAAATGTAAAACTAAATATTTTGTAGTTTTAAATCCAGATGTCGAATTGTGCTCTGGGATTTTTAGTGAGTTAACCGCATGTATGTTAATGGCAAACGCAAAGTTAATTGCCCCACTCGTTACATCTTCAACGGGTCAGATTGAAGATAGTGTTCGTCACTTCCCTACGGTAATAAATTTAATAATGAAGGCATTCGGCAAGGATATTAGTCGTTATCCTGTATATCTAGACAAAGACTACATATATCCGGATTGGGTGGCTGGGATGTTTATGATGTTTGATTCAGTCTCATTTGCTGCTGTTGGAGGTTTTGATGAAGCATTTTTTCTTTATTATGAAGACGTGGATATTTGTCTGCGCTTCTGGAAAAGCCAGTATCCTATTGCTGTCAGTCAGCGAAATCGAATTGTTCATAATGCTCATAGAGAGAGTAGAAAAAAAATTCGTTTCATGATTTGGCATTTATCCAGTTTAATCAGGTATTTTTATAAACACGTATTCCGACTTCCAATTGCGTCATATGTTAGATCAAAAAACTAGCTCATCGAAGAAGTTATGTAGTGAGAGTTTCTTTTCAGAAACCTTTTCTCCACAAAATGCCAAGAGCATGTGGCAAATAATAATGTAGTGAGCAAAGATACGATAAAACCAAACCATGGATTAGGTGCGAAAAGTCCAAGGTGCAAGGTCAGTTGAATGATCGGGAAGTGGAATAAATAAATACCGTAGGAGATGTCTCCAAATTTTCCAGCATTGATTTTAGGGAGTGCGTTTGTTGATAGAAAAATCACGATGATTGTGTAAGTCAATGGATTAATAATAAGCCTAGCGATAGGATTGCTCGTATAACAGAGGGCGATAATTGAAAGCAGAGTAATCCAAAGAGAAATTTTGATTTTTTGGTGATTAACTGCAAGAAATGACCCCACAATGAAATAGGAAAGTTGACCAGGAAATTGACGTGCTATTTCTTCTCCTTTTACGCCATTAAAGCAAAACGTAAAAAAATAAACCCAAATAACACTTAAAATGAAAATGGTAATAGTGGTCTTCAGTAAGCCAATTCTCTTGTAAAAAAAGATTATCATAGGCAAGCATAAATATAGCATTACCTCAACTTTTATGGTCCATAAAGCACCGTTCAAGGATACTATTGGGTGATTGTGGAACACCCTAGGAAGGCTGGGTTGGATGAAGTTTAAGAATAGTGCATTTGAAATTAGATATTTAATCGTTTCGTAAGATTTCAAAAAATCTAATATGCTTAATTGTGAAATGATTGCACCAATAATGAGGCAGAAACATACAGAGATAATATAGGCAGGGTATATTCTGCGAATCCTTTTTTCATAAAATACAAGATTACTTCGACTACTGAAGTAGCTTAGTGTGACAAGATAACCGCTAATCGCAAAAAAACCCTTTACAGCAAAATTTGAGTCAAAAATACGCTCCAAAAATCTGAATTCATCAAATAATGTAAGCGCGTAGATGTGCGCTAAGACAACAATCAAAGCTAAGCAAATTCTTACACTATCAAAGTTGTTTTTTTCCATGCATCTCTCTTTTGAGTGAATGTTAGGGAGACTTAATCTACTTTTATGTTTTGTTTGTTTTGCAGCATCGCCTTGATATTCGCCATTTTGCTTTTGCCATAGTCTTTGCTTAATACCTGATCCGGGCCGTTAAACGGGTTGCCAAAGTGTTTGACGTCGTCTTTGGGCAGTTCGCCGATAAAGCGGCTGGGTTCGCAGGCTTGCATTTCACCGCCGCGTTTGCGTTTTTTGCACCAGGTGATGTTGAGTGATTTTTGGGCGCGGGTGATGCCAACATACATGAGGCGACGCTCTTCTTCAATTTGATCAGCATCAATGGAGTTGGTATGCGGCAAAATGCCTTCTTCACAGCCGATTAAAAACACATGGCCGTATTCCAGGCCTTTGGAGGCGTGCAGGGTGGAGAGCTTGACCGCGTCCGGTTCGCCGTCTTCGCGGCCTTCTAGCATGGTGATGAGTGACACGAGTTGTGTCAGCTCGAGCAGATTTTTGCCATCAGATTCATTGCCGTATTCGGTAGAGCCTTCGCCTTTTTTGCTGAGCCAAGCGACAAATTCCATGACATTTCCCCAGCGTGTTTCGGCGGCGCGTGCTTCTTCGCCGTCATACAAATAGGTTTCGTATTGAATGGCGTTGAGTAAATCGTTGATCACTTCATTCGCTGGGTCTTTGACCGCGCGGCCTTGCAGCGTTTGAATATAGCGGCAGAAGGTGAGCAGGTCGTCTAGCTGTTTGGCGCCAATGTCATGTTGAAAGCCGCCTTCAAACGCGGCAGCAAACAGGGACATTTTGTGGGCGCTGGCGAATTCGCCCAGGCGTTCTAGCGTGGTGTTACCGATGCCTTTTTTGGGCGTGGTGGCAGCGCGGATAAATGCTGGATCATCATCTTCATTGGCAATTAATCGCAGGTAGCTAATGATGTCTTTAATTTCAGCTTTGTCAAAAAACGAGGAGCCGCCAGAGATGGTGTAGGGGATTTTGTGGTTACGCAGAAATTTTTCAATGATGCGCGCTTGATGGTTGCTGCGGTAAAGTATCGCGTAGTCTTTATAGGTGGTGCGATGCTCGAATTTATGTGCTTGCAACTTCATGACCACGGTTTCGGCCTCATGCTCTTCACTTTGGGTGGCCGTGACATGCAACAGATCCCCCGTGCCGAGTTCGCTCCACAGTTTTTTCTCGAATAACTTGGGATTATTGGCGATCACTTGGTTGGCCGCGCGCAAGATACGCACGGTGGAGCGATAATTTTGTTCAAGCTTGATGACTTTTAGGTTGGAAAAGTCGGTGGTGAGCTGACGCAGGTTTTCTACATCGGCACCACGCCAGCCGTAAATGGCCTGGTCATCATCTCCCACTGCGGTAAATTGCCCGCGTAGGCCAGTCAATTGCTTGATCAATTTGTACTGGCAGGCATTGGTGTCTTGGTATTCGTCGATCAGAAGGTAGTGCAGTTTGCGCTGCCATTTTTCCAACGTCTCATGGTGTTGTTCAAACAATTCGACAGGGACTTTGATTAAGTCATCAAAATCAACGGCTTGATAGGCGCGCAAGGTTTGCTGATAGAGTTGGTAAACCCGTGCAGCGGCATGGGCCATTTCTTCATCTGCGAGTGCTTTTGCTTGATCCGGACTGACAAAAGCGTTTTTCCAGCCAGAGATTTGCCATTGCGTTTTGCGCAGCAACTGCTTGTCGGTAGTCGCCAACAGGTCGCTCAGAATTTTAAAGCTATCAGAGGCATCGAGAATCGAAAATTGCGGTTTGTAGCCAAGCAGGGCGGCTTCTTGGCGCAGGATCTGCAAGCCCATTGAGTGGAATGTGGTGACAGTCAGCCCTTTGCCACTTTTGCCCTCTAACAGTGGCGTCACACGTTCTTGCATCTCGCGCGCGGCTTTATTGGTAAAGGTGATTGCCGCAATTTGGTTTGCTTTAAACCCAGCCTGGTTTATCAGATAGGCGATTTTTTGCGTAATGACGCGGGTTTTGCCGCTGCCGGCACCGGCCAATACCAAAAGGGGGCCATCGAGATAATGGATAGCTTCGCGCTGCGGAGGATTTAGAAGATGCTGCATGGGACTTCAGGGGTTTGGGGTTTACAACAAAGCGGGACAGTCAATTAGCCTGTATGGACTATTTAACCCCTTCATTGATATGAGTATAGTCGGCCTACCATAGTATGATGTTTTTCAGGTAAACAACACTTTGTCCACCCCTTTGTTCGATCTCAACAGCGCCATTCTATCATCAATTGGACTGACCCTAACCCTCGTATTGGTCTTGATGATTTTTGGCGCCTATCAGCAGCGCACCCTCATCATGCATTGGGTGCGCGGCTTGCTGCTATTTGCGCTGGGGCTGGGAGTTTATTTTATCGCGCAAACTTCATTGGTGGATGGCCCACAAGGCGTTTATGCGGCAAGTGCCGTCACGATCATCGCTTGGGGAGTCAGTTTATATGTGAATGGGATTCGCATGTTCCGCGGCTATCGCGTTTACCGTTATTGGCCATTGTTGGTGGTCACCACGCTATTGGCTTGTAATGCGGTCATGCTAAACACACACACCTCTGAGCGTTGGATATTGCTGAGTAATTTATTGGTATTGATCTGCGTGTTTGGTGATGGCAGCCGTAGCCTAGTCGGTCATGGCAAAGACTTTGTCGCGCACGTATTTTGGTTGTGTTGCAGCTTATTCGCGGGCATCAGCTTGTTGCTGGCTTTTATGGCAACCAAAGTGGTGTTGAATGACCATGTGAGTTTGCATAGCTTTTCGGATTGGCGTATCCATGCCTATGTGATGAGCGCAAGTGTGCTGGTTTTTACGGCAGTCACTGCGTTACTGCTACTCGTGATGCATGTGCGGGCGCAAGCCGGCTTACAAGCGATTGCTACGCTAGACGTGCTCACAGGCGTATTAAATCGCCGAGGCTTGCAAGAGGCTGCAACGCGCATGCAGGCGGTGTCGCAACGGATTCGTTTGCCGATGGGCTTGCTGATTGTGGATCTCGATTACTTTAAAAAAGTGAATGATGTTTACGGGCATCTGGTAGGCGATGTGGTGCTCAAATCTTGTGCCGGCACGATTCGCGCGGCATTGCGCGGTGGGGATGTCATTGGCCGCTATGGCGGTGAAGAATTTTGTATTTTGATGCCGAACACCGGCGAACAAGAAGCCATGATTCTGGCCGAGCGCATCCGCCGGATTATCGAAGTGACGCCAGTGAACATTGCGGGTGTTGAAAGCATGAGTAGCGATACGCAAGCGATTAAATGCACGGTCAGCGTGGGGGCGGTCAGCTCTGAAACTGTCGGCTATGGGCTTGAGGGCTTGTTTGCTGGGGCGGATCAGAATCTATACAAAGCCAAACAAAATGGCCGTAATCGAATTGCCAGCAATATTGATCAATTATTGAATAAGCCGCCTGAATCGCACAAACCTGCCAAGCGACATGCCAGCCTGATTGCTTAACACTCATCCATTCACTGAGTGGTTATGACGGATCTGGTTCGGGCGCTGCTTGATCTTCAGCGTTTTTCTTCTTCTCAGCAGCCAGGGCGGCCGCCACGGCAATCATGTCGGCACGGCTTTGCGGCGACTCTAGGCTGACGCGGCCAATCGCTCCGCTACGATAATCCGTCAGCAACGCCATGGCGGTGCGCTCCATGTCCCATTCACCATCGTTGCGTTTATAACTGCGGCGCTTGGCGATGGCTTGCAACAGGTCAATTCCATCCATGGTGGCGACATCCAGTTTCATGACATCGAGTTTGTAGCGGGTATTCATCAGGGCTGGATATTGCTGTAACAGCACGTTACCTAAGAATTCAGCGACATCTTCATCAATCACCGCATTGCGGCCAATGGCGTGGCTGGCGGCAAGCAAATAACCATCTGATTCATGCTCAATTTTGGGCCACATCATGCCGGGGGTATCGGTAATGTTCTGGTTGTCGTTTAAATCAAAGCGTTGCTGGCTCTTGGTCACAGCAGGCTCGTCGCCAACTTTGGCGGCACGCCGGTTGAGCAGGGCATTCATCAGGGTGGATTTGCCCACGTTGGGGATGCCCATGATCATCATGCGCAAGGGCTTTAATGGGGTGCCACGGTGCGGCGCCAGTTGTTGACATAACCCGGGGATTTTTTTGGCATCGCCGGGCTTTTTACAAGACAGGGCAACCGCTTTGGTATTGGGTTGCTTATTAAAGTAATTCAACCATGCTTGGGTGATTTGTGGATCGGCCAGATCAGATTTATTCAGTATTTTCAGGTTGGGACGCTGGCGAAAATTGCGCATGTCTTCAATCATTGGGTTATGGCTGGCAGCGGGCACCCGTGCGTCAAGCACCTCAATCACCACATCGATGTGTTCCAGCGTTTCCTCTGCTTTTTTACGGGCAGAGGTCATGTGCCCCGGATACCATTGTATTGCCATATTTTTGCTCCATCCTAAACTCAAAAAATACGGTATCAATGTCCCTTGCCGTACCCTATGCTGATTGGTGCGCGCGCAATCTAGACTGCGCGGACATCCAATCAACCAAGCGATCATTTTAACATTGATGCGGCCAATGATTATATTTTGAAGAAAACGGCTGGTTTACTTCCAGCTGTAGCCGAGGGTAAATAATGCGCGCGTATCACCTTTACGTCGATCATCTGCCGGGCGGCTATCAAAGTTGTAATCCATCTGGGTAGAAGCACTGAGGCCAAATATGAATGGAAAACGTAAGCCGGTAGAGCTGTACACCAGCACCTGTGACGGGGATCTTGGGGTATACAAGACTTCATGCCGATGAAAAGCCTGCACAAAAGAATCGAATAAATATTGGTTGTAGTTGACCGCCCAACGTAAAGCGGCATGCTTGTCGTTGGCTTCCTCGTAATAATCTTGTGTGATTAACGAGACACCGCCCTCAACAGACAGGTTGAGTTTTTCGCTTTCAAAAATCTGGTAACCAGACCCCACACCGTAGGTACTACGCAATTTGATATCTCTAAAGCGGTCTTTTTCTTGAATCGTATTCAGATAACTAAACCATTTTTTGGTGAAAAAGTGGTCGTATTGCCCACGCACACGTGCATTGTTTTGTGTTTGTTGGTCGTTATCTTCTGCCCAGTAGTAGTAGCCTTGTACCGTATAACGATCTTCTAAGCCGCGTAGCACCGACTCGCCATTGAATTGCATGTTGCGGTTGGTGCTGTTGCCATTGTTAAACGCACCTCCTAGATTCAAGTTGCCCGTCCAGACAAAGCCCTCACCGATCAGGTCGCGGCTTGGATTAATGTAATGTATTTCATCTAGCTCGGTGTCGACCAGCGGTGTGTTGGTTTCTTCATCCAAAATCACCTGCCCCTCCGCGCTGTGTATTAGCCTGCCGTTGACAATACTGCCGTCTGACAACTGCATCAGAATGGCTTTGTCTGCATCGATACTGTGGATGTCGTTCCAGTTAATTTTGACGTCATCGGCATAACTGGTTTTGACCGTCAGCTTATTAGAGATTTTGACCACGAGTGTTCCGGTGATTTTGTCGCCATTTTTGAGCCAGATGGTATCTGCAACGCTTGGGCAAGAACAGACGATCATTGCGCTCATCAGCAGTGCGCATAGGGGCTTGGCATACTGACAAAAAACTAAATAAGCCAAGGCGGCTAATCGATGAGACATACGTGACTCCTTGATACGATTGAACAACTGCGCTGTCGGGACAGCGAATTGAAAGCAGCGTTGGAGGCTGCAAAGATTGAGTGTTTGGCATGCATTTATGCCAATCCATGATTAACCTGATGCTTAAATCGGCCTGTGAGTTTCCAGCGACTGCCTAATATGGAACCACAAACAATACTGTTAAACTATCATATTCGTATTTTAAAAACAGCGACACCTATGGTCAACACACAATTGCCCCCGGAGGTTAAACCCGGTCAATCGCTCCCTTTATTGCAGGCGCTGCACATTTTGACCCGCGATGGCAAACTCAACCAGGATAGCCGCCGCAAACTCAAGCAAGTCTATCATTTAGTCAATTTCATCGAGCCATTAATGCAGGCGGTGATGGATAAACACGCCCAACCAGTGCTGGTGGATCACGGAGCAGGAAAATCCTATCTAGGCTTCATTTTATACGACTTATTGTTAAAACAGCATGCACAAGGCCAGGTCATTGGCATTGAAAGTCGTGCTGAGTTGATCGAAAAGTCTCGCCAGTTGGCGCAAGACTGTGGGTTTGACCGCATGCAATTTGAGCATTTGACGGTGGCTGAGGCCATGCAGTCATCGCAGTTGCCAGCGACCGTAGATATTGTCACTGCCTTGCATGCCTGCAATACCGCGACCGATGATGCGATTCAGTTTGGGTTACAAAAACAGGCGCAGTTTATGGTGCTGGTGCCTTGCTGTCAGGCTGAAGTCGCCGAAACCTTCCGGCAGCACAAAGCGCAAACGCTTTCGAATACTTTTTTGAGCGAGTTGTGGCGTCACCCCATTCATACCCGGGAGTTTGGTAGCCAGGTCACCAACGTTTTACGCTGCTTGGCCCTTGAGGCGCACGGATATCAGGTCACGGTCACGGAACTGGTGGGGTGGGAGCACTCGATGAAAAATGAATTGATCATTGCCAAGTTTACGGGTCAGCGCAAACGCAGTGCCCGCGAACGTGGCTTGCAATTATTAGAGCAACTTGGTTTAACGAGCTTGGCTGGTCGCTTCCATTTTGAGTAGCCAGCCATAAAAAAACCTCTGACATCTTTTAGACATCAGAGGTGAATGGAGCCATGTTTCGCCCCAGGGAAGAGACTTTACGAAAAGTGGTCGTTAGAAGCGTCTACCGATACCCAAACTCAGTACCCAAGGATTCACATCGAGCGAATCAATCTTGGTCCATGCGTTACCAGCCAATGGGTTTCTCAATTTCACGTCGGTATCCAGCCACAGGTATTTCACGTCGGCGTTCAACAACCAGCCATCTTTTAAATTCACATCGAAACCGGCCTGTAATGCTGGGCCAAAACTGCTATGGTCGATCTTGATTTTACTGCCTTGCAAGGCGCCCACACTTGATTGGTTCAAGGTTAAACTTCTGTCCAACATGAAAGTCGCATTGATGCCCGCGCCCACATAAGGGTCAAAGGTTTGATCCGGGTTAAAGTGCCATTGCACCGTCAAAGTGGGTGGCAAGGCGTCAATACTGCCTAGCTTTTGGTTGGGCACGACAGACCCCGGCTCTTTGCTGACGCTCACATCATGTTTGGAACCCAAGGCCAGAATTAGCTCGGTTGCAATGTTTTTTGTCCAGTAGTAGCTGATGTCCAATTCAGGAATTGTGTTGCTATCTACTTTCAGCTCGGCACCGTTGGACATAACATTGGCGACGTTTTTATTCACATATTTACCCAAGTCGCTGCTTTCATTCGGGCTGATATTGGTTGCGCGCAAACGTACCACCCAATCGCCTTGCTCGGCTTGTGCATGCATCGCAGGCAACAGGGCTGCCAACATTAAACTGATTGCGGTTTTTTTCATTATGATCACTCCATTAGGTGCATTGAACTTGAGGCTATTGTAGGCAGGCTAAGCCAACACGGTATTGACCCAAGTCAATAAAGCACTGTTTTTCAGGAGGCTAACGAGAGATGCACAGCCAGCCAGATTTGGCCTGCATGCGGAGGGTAGAGCGCATACCAGCGCCACGCGCTGGTATGCTTAGATGGTCACAACACGCTGTGCTGCTAATAGTCGTTACGTTGTTTCCAAGCCTCATCCAAGATTTTGGATTTTTGCTCGAAAATCATTTTTTTGGTTTCGAGGTCTTTTTCTGTTTGTGCTTTTTCGGCTTGATACTGTTTTAATTTTTCTTGTTCTTGTGCGACCAGTGCTTCTTGCGATTTAATTTTTTGGGTTAAATCACTCAGTTTGCTCATGGCGTCGCCGACAGCGTCTCGCGCAGTCGCAGCCTCTGCCTGCTCGTTCATAATGTTGCGGGCAACGGCCGGTTGACTAAGCATGGCAATCAATATCAAAACAGACAAGGCTTGTATACGCATAAGAGACTCCAATTCAAAACGTGATCACAAAATAGCAATTAAGCCTGTGATTATAAGTTTATTTCTCTCTGCGTGCTTGCCACCGGCAAACGATTGGCCAGCCAGCTTGATTTGTTAGTCGCGTGGGATTGGCGTTGGGTTGCGCTAAATGGAGGGGGAGCACTCGGAATAGAAGGTTCGATCGCATGCATGCTGCTTAGACATAAAAAAACCCCGCTATCGAGCGGGTTTTTTACAGCATTGGCTGATTATTTATTCATGACGTACATAGTCACTTCAAAGCCAAAACGCATTTCAGTAGCAGCTGGTTTAGTCCACATAATCATCTCCTTGGGTTGTTTGGTATTACATCAATTTGATGTAAGTGTATAAATTGAATGTTACACGCTGGTTGCCGAAAGTCTCTGAAGTGAATCTGTAAAAATGACTCATGATTTTACTTAGTTTCATCTACCCAACGTGTACGGTCGAGGTGTTGAAAGGGTACATTGAATAAGGGTAGCGACAAGACACGATGCATGGTGATTATCTGATTTACTCCGCTCATTTTTTGCGCAACAATGTTGCATTGTTGTGTTGGTAAAATTTTGTGATGGGTTTGTATGCTGCGTAAGTTTTTCATTGTATTTTTTTTAGGCGGGTTGCCAACTTCCTGGGCGCAGCCAACATTGCAATTCATGGAGAACAGCGTCGCCCCTGGGACGATGCTGTCTTGGATGCAACCAGTCTCGACAACTGCCTTGCCGATAACGGTGATCCATGGTCTGCATGCTGGCCCGGTGCTGACATTGACTGCGGGCATTCATGGCGATGAGTTTCCGGCGATTTTTGCCTTGCAGCAAATCAAGCAGTTGATCCAACCTGAACAATTGCATGGCACCATCATCGTAGTGCATCTTGCCAATCTGGAAGGCTTTCATGCGCGACGTATCGCATTAAGTCCAGTGGATGAAAAAAACCTCAATCGAGTGTTCCCTGGCAAATCAGATGGCACCCTCACGGAGCGAATTGCCTATTTTATGACTGAGCAGATCATCAACAAAGCGGATTATTTGATCGATATTCACTCCGGCAGCGCTAACCAGTCGTTGTTACCGCATGTGTATTCTCCAGTCATGCATCAGGCTTTGCTGGATGAGAAAACATTGGCATTTGCCAAATCACTGGGTATCCCGCAGATTGTGCTCTACGACGAGCGGCCGAATGACCCAATGCGCTCGGTGTCTTTTCCAAATACGGCACAAACTCGAGGCAAACCCGGTTTGACGCTGGAGGTAGGTCAGTTAGCAAGTCGTTCAACAGCCGAGAGTGCAAGTATTGTGCAAGCATGCCTGAACGCCATGCGCCATTTGAGTATGCTTGATGCATCAGCGATAAACGGTAGTGCTATGGATTCGGCGACTAGCCAATCCAATTTACAGCCGGTGCTCTATCGCAAGCTGATGGAGGTGCGCAGCTCGGTGACCGGTATTTTTTATCCACTGGTCAAAGTGGGCGACGCGGTGGTGTCAGGGCAAGCCGTGGGGCGGGTAGAAAATTACTTTGGCGAGCTGTTGGAAACGTTGTATGCCCCGGTGGCTGGAACGGTGCTCATTCAACAAGAAACACCGCCCATTCGCCAAGGCGAATCGACAACAGACATCGGCGTCCCGCAATAACTACCTGTGTTCAATCGGCCTTTGCAGACGCGAAGATTGGCAGGTGCTGGAAGTCTTCCTTGGTAAACGGTTTTTCCTCAAACAAAAACGGATACACAAAGTGCCTCAGTTGTGTATGAAACTGTTCAATCTGCTGCCGGTGTGCAAGCAAATGTGTCACGTTACTTTGCGCAACATCCTCCAGTCGGCGCTGTACCCATAATCCCGGCAGCCAGTAAGCCAGCTGTTGTGTCGCCTGATCACGCTGCGTCAGGGCCTGTTCACGCGCAGTCACCTGCGGTGCCAGTTTGACATCCGCCATGTGTTGAAAGGCAAAATACCATTTCCAGTGAAAGCGGCTAGTGACGGGCGGGGTATCGCGCCATTGCGGATATAAATCGTAAAAAGGTATCAGGATTTCGGTTTTGGTTAAGTCCCACGCGCCATGCACTAGTTGCCGGTGTTGCAGGGCAATCTGGCTGCCGTCCTCAACAGGCAGGTGCGTATGACACCATAGTTGTGCCAGATTGGGCAATAACACACACATCAGTAGCCAGACACCTGTTAGTAACATGGCATTGAAACTGCCATTGAGCGCGCGGGCATGCAAGCTGACGACGGTACACAGAATTGTCCAGAACAGGGTGTAAAGCAGGGTGATGGCCATTACCAGCAGCAGCGGGCCTGGTGACAGCATGTGCAGGGCGGCAAAGGCGGTGAGAGGCAAGGTGAACACGATGGCAATCAGCAGCCAGCGTGCCATCACCCGTTTAAACCAGAACTGTACAGGTTTGACTAGCAGGCTGTTTAAAAACAGCAGCCGATGGGCCTGCTGTTCACTGGCTTTGAGGTCATGCAACAGTGCGATACAGAGCAGCGGCGAAAAAAACACCAGCCAGAAAGCGTAATCAAAGCTGCCCAGCATCACATATTCCGGATGATGCGACTCGCCATCATAGAGCTGCCCCTGCAAGCCTAGCAGGCGGATGCGTTGCACATATGGCGTGACCAGACGATTGCCCAGTGCAATAAAACTCCAGTCGTTGGGAGCATGGTAGACATTATGAAATAGGTAATAGCCGAGTTCACCCGCATCCAGTGTGCTATTGTGTTGATGGCTTTGCAGGTAGTCCTGCTTGCGCAAGCTTTCTTCTTGCTGTGCGTGCAGGATTTGTGTGCGGATATGTGCGATATTTTGCCAGCCATTTTGCAGGCTGAGGCTGGTGAGTATCAGACTGAGTAGCACCAGCAGCACCATGCTGCGTTGCTTGAGCAGCAGTTTCAGTTCGTGTTTCATGTGCGTTGACTCACTTTGTAAAGCAGTGCGCAAGGCAAGACAATCCAGCCCAGCAATACCAGTAACGAGACCAGAAGGGTGGTGCGACTGACGTCGATGGTGGCCAGATGTACCGTCTGGCGTGGAGCGTTTTGCCAAAACGCGGCATCCACGCGGGTATTTTTATCCTCTGCCTGCGACACTTTGATTGTATGAATCTGATTCAAGTATTGAATCAGCTGATAACGGCGCGCTTCGGCTTGCCTAATAAAGGCTTGATGATGTGCGAGGTCATTGCCGCTGCTGGCCATCTGCACATATTGCATGGCCAGTGCTGGACTTAGCCATAACCAGTGTCGAATCAGCGCATTTTGTTTAGCCAGTTGTGCATCATGAATGGCTTGCTGTTCGCGGTAGACCGCAGTAGTCAAGCGTTCGCCTTCCTGCATCACCAGTCCGTTATAATTGATAGGTAAATCCTCGGTACGTGATACGCCATACTTTTTAAGCGTTTCGGCTTTGAAGGCAGCAAAATGCGTGTCATCCGGGTTGTGACTATCGCCTAGCGTTTTGAGTTTGATTTCAGCATGGTATTCAGCCTCAGTGCGCGGCTGCGTTGGGTGCAGCACCTGCGCCAGATTGGCCAAGCCGCGCGGAAAAATAATACACATGCATATCCAGCACAAAAGCAAGGTTAACAAAGCCGTATGCAGTTGCCGGCTCCACCAAGACACGGCTACCACCAGCCCGCACCAGCCTGCCAAATATAGCAACTGTGCAAGCAGCATCAAGCCCAGCCTGAGCATGGCCTGATCACTCTGCCAGCTCCAGAGGCCAGCCCATAAGGCTTGCAGGCACAATAGCAGCAGAAACGGCAAAAACAGGGCCAGCCATTTGCCTGTTGCAATCTGCCTGGCCGGGATGCCGTTGCCACGCATATAAGCCAGCGTGCCCGCCAGTTTTTCTGCGGTGACGGTGGCATACGCGATCATGATCAAAAATAGCGGCATCCACCATTGCACAATCATGCCGGGCGTCATCAGCGGAAACCGGCCCAGACTGGTGGCCTCGGTCGCAGGGTTGAAATTGGCACTGTTTAAACGATGTGCTTCCAGATAGACTAGATGCCCGGACTGGTCGATAATCCCTGGCTCAATCACACTCAGTGGATGCAAGGGTTTTGCGACAAAATCACCAAAATGGGATACCCGGTGTGGGTGTCGGTCGGGCTGTGATTGCCAATCATGCTGGCTGCGTAGGGTGACTTCTGCCACTGTGCGCGCGTGGTCATGCCAGTGATGGTGTGCAGCGAACGTTGCAACCAGCCACAATACCAGCAAACCCGTGAGCAGTAAGGTAGGTACGCGGGCATGCCACCAGCGTCGCCATTCATTGCAAGCGATGGTCCATACAGGGGAGACGTTCATGCCTGTCCTTGATACAGTTGTTTGAGGTTTTGTAGCGTCAGTGTGGATTGATCCAGCAATACCGGCTGCAGTTGACCGTTGGCCAGCATCAGCAAGCGGTCAGAAAATGCCATGGCTGATAACACATCATGCGTCACTACCAGCACGCCCATACCCTTGTTTTTGCACTGTAGGATCAGCTGGTTAAGCTCTTCGGTGGCTTGCGGATCTAGGCCTGAGTTTGGTTCATCTAACAATAGTAAGGTGGCCTGTTTTGCCAGCGCGAGCGCCAGCATGACCTTTTGTTTCATGCCTTTAGAATATTCATTGCATGGGCGCCGCCAGGCTTGTTCCGGCAAGCCCACCATCGTTAAACAGGTCGGTATATCCATCGTCTGGCTCATTGTGGTAAGGCTCAGAAAGTAGTGGATATTCTCAATGGCCGACAGGTGACCATAGACCGCAGGTTGTTCTGGTACGTAAGCTAGATGCGACAACGCCTGCGAACGCGCTTGTGAAATGTCAACTCCTGCAATCAGAATTTGCCCACTTTGATCGACTTTGGCTGGATGCAGGCCCAGAATGCTCTTGAGTAGACTGGATTTGCCTGCGCCATTGCTGCCCAATACCGAAACCACTTCTCCAGCCTGTAGCGTGAGCGCAAGTTGTTGCAGAATGTCACGCCCAGCAAAGCGCAGGCTGAGTTGTTCAATGGATAGTAATGCGGTCATTTGAAGTCTACCGTGGCAGTGAGCATAAAGTTACGGCCTGCCCCGGGAGCGAAGTTGACGCCTCCGGCGCTGCCGTTTGAATTGAAATCGAATACATACTCATAATACCGGTCAAAAATGTTGTTCGCTAACAGACTAACGCGGCCCCAGCTGGTTTTGTAATCAATATTGGCATTGGTGAGTGTATAGCCGCCGTATTTGCCACCCAAGTTACTTTCGTTGATATAGTAATCGCCCTGGCTATCCACATGAACGCGCGCAATCCAGTCTGCACTGGGTACAAATTGCAGACCAACTGAGGCCGTGTAGGAGGGGATGCTGCGAATATTATTTCCCTTAAACTGCGGATTTTGCGAGTTTGGCTCTTCAATCTTGGCATAAACCCTCGATACATTGCCCCAAAAGCTGAGTGCATCGTTGAGCTTGTAATCGAAGCTGGCATCGACACCTTGCCTCAGCGTTTCCCCAAGCGGCTGACGAATGTTGTCGATGGTAATAAACTCGTTTTTGGCTTTTTGTTGCCAGTAAGATACCCGGGTATTCAATCCAGCCGTCCAGATACTTTTAAAACCAAGCTCCCAGCCATCATTGATCGCAACCTGGATATCAGTTCTTGTGCCAAAGTTGGCACCCGCAGCTGAATTAAACTGATTTAAATTGAAACTGGTGGGGGTTTGAAAACTACGACCTGCATTGGCAAACAGAGTATGTTGTTCGGTCACATTGGCAAATATATTAAATTTTGGTTGGACAATCATCGGATCACTATACAAATCAGTTGGAATCAATCTGGCTGGGTTAGCGTTTGTACCGATAATAATAGGACCATTGGCTTTTGCATCCAATCGGTCAGCGCGTAAAGCAACGTTCCAGCGTAACCAGTCAACTGGCGTATTTTCAACTTTTGCATAGATGCCTTGGGCCGTGAAGTCGTAGTCAGTGCTTAACCGAATCACATTCACGCCAGCCGCATTGACTCTTTGGTTAAACTGATCAACCGCTTGATGCTCAATGTCGTAGCCTGTTTCAAAGCCCCAGTGCGGATTTATTTTCCAGTTTAACTTCGCAATCAGCCCAGTGGAGGTTTGATTCTCTTGTCTATTTTCAAGACCGGGTGACCCAATAAAACGCACGTTACGTTCACGATCAAAGTTCTGCCAATAAGTCTTCAGGCTCAAATCCACATCGTTGTTAAAGAAATAATCATAATGCAGGCTCAAATGTTTGAACTCTTTTTCGCCACTATCATTTAGTGCATTGGGGGCGACGCCTCTACGATCATCGCGTGCCTGCTGTTTCGACATATATCCCGGGGCCTCAGGCGCGTTGTATTTGCCGTATTTTGCGCTCAACGCCAGGCTGGATTGTTCGAAATCCATCTGCCAGCGTCCAGACATCGCTATTTTTTCGTTCTCAGTATTGGCACGGAACCCGTTGCCCTTGCGATAGCCTATCGCGTAGTTCTGCGTGAAATCGCCTTGCTTGTCACCATAGTAGCCTTGCATCTCACGTGTCTGAAAACTGCCATAGCCAAACTGTAATTGTTTAGCCACATCTTTGCGGGTTTCGACCTTGTAGCTACCTGCGGTCGCAAACAGACCAGTGCTAGCGTCGCTGGTGCCTTTAAAAACCTGTGCACTCTGGATATTGGTTGGGAATAAATAATCAAGTTCGCTTAAACCTGAAAAAAGGTTGGAGGGAATCCCGTCCACCAGCACTTTGGCATTGGGTGTTTCGCCGTCACCACTAAAGCCGCGGATTGAGACTTCGGTGTTGACGATGCCCTGACTGTAGCGTGACAGGACAACCCCCGGCGTTTTGCTAAACAGCTCCAGCGTGTCAGTCACATGCTCGTATTCCAGCTCCTCGCGCGTGATAACGTCGACTGAACCTGCGAGGCCTTTATCTGTAGCGGTCATTTGCTCCTGCTTGCCAAGCACAACCACACTGTCAAGCTCTACGCTTGCGCTTTCTTCTGTTTTTTGTTTAGCGTTGCTACGCGTGTTTGTGTTGTCTGTCCCGGTTGCTTCTTCAGCCACGGCGGGCACGACAGGTAATAACAAAAGTGCCAGCAAGCTGGCGATTGTTTTTTGACGCATGATGTTTCTTCCCTGTAAGTGATATTTCAAAATGAATTTCTGTGGTTGTTTCCCGCCTGCAGCGCCAGTTTTTTGCCATCAGGATTATTTTTAACTTTTAGTTCTTAAAATAAGCATCTTTATAAATTGGGCGCCAAGCGTTTTTGCTGAAAATTGCGTGGCACTATTCAAGAAAACTGTAAAGCCGCTGAGTATTGCTGGTGTGATCTGGCGTCTCATTTGTTGGCATATTCTTTATGCATGTCAGCAAGTATTAAATAGGCAGGTTTACCATATTGCATCCAGCGCTAGTACCACGCGTGTGCTCCCTGTTTCAATCTGCGGGGAGCGATGCACTGCACCTGCATGCTGGTTGCCTTGCCACAAGCTACCTTTAAGCAACACTAGCGCTTGCTCGGCTGCTTGGTGGATACCCTGAGGGTGCAAAATCAAGGCCTGATGAAAGGCATCTTGTGCGCTAGCGGGGGTTGTAAACGCGTTTCTGTTGCAATAGGCTTCATCCAACCATTCGGTGCCGGGCCCTAGATAAGTGCAGATTAAACGGATGCCTGTACGGTCAATATGAAACTTGGGGCACATGGCATGCGACAGGATTTCTAGCCGCATACCGATGTGTGGGCAATCCAGCAAATCTGCATAAATCGTGGCAATGTGAGCCATATCTGCCAGCAAGGCCTCCTTGCCGTCCCCGTCAAATAATGTGAATTGACCGCCAATTTGTGATCGGATTGCCTGCTTGGCATTGAGTACCATACGGAAGCCCGGCGCCATATGATGGGCATTTTGTGCCAGATAGTCATGAATGGTGCTATCGAACCTGCGTGGCACCACACAGACTTGCTGCGCATCATCAAAAATCGGCAATAACGCAAGTGGATTAAAAAGCGGCTGCGCAGCGAATCCATGCGGCGGCGTGTTTGGTGCGACATCTCTGGCGGCGAGCATCCTAAAGCACCTCCTCAACACTATCCTCTTCTGCAGGCAGGTTGACTGACCACTGCGGGAAGGGGTCTGGCAGAGTACGCCAGGCTTCCATACCAAGCGCAATTTCAGCTTCGCTCATTAGACAGGCATCAAATTGTGCAGTCAGTGCCGCTTTATCCATCTGCATGCCGATAATGACCAGTTCTTGTTGGCGGTCACCGTAGGGCTCTTGCCAGCGTGACTTGATGTGCTGAAAACTGTCCGCATCTTCTGGCCAGTATTCACTTGGGGTGGCTACCCACCACATGCCTGCCAGTTCGGTACGCGTAACGGCGCCAGCCTGTGACCAAGTGGCGCAGAAATCAGGGCGCGAGGCGATCCAGTAGCGGCCTTTTGAACGCACCACGCCTGGCCATTCGGTGTTAAACCACTGCCAAAGCCGTTGTGGGTGAAACGGTTTGCGAGCACGGTATACAAAGCTCGAAATTCCATATTCCTCGGTTTCTGGCACATGCTCGCCACGCAATTCCTGCAACCAGCCCGGCGCTTCCGCGGCTTGGTCGAAGTCGAACAAGCCGGTATCTATGATGCGATTAAGCGGGACTTTGCCAAAGCTACTGTGCAGTAATTGCGCACGTGGATTCAGTGTTTTCAGAATCCCTTCTAGCCGACCGATCTCGGACGGTGTCATGAGGTCGGTTTTGTTGAGAATCAGTACATCACAAAACTCAATCTGGTCTACGAGCAGGTCGACCACGGTACGCTCATCTGCTTCTCCCAGTGATTCTCCACGGTCGCCCAGCATGTCCTGCGAACTATAGTCTTTGAGAAAGTTGTAGCCATCGACCACGGTCACCATGGTATCCAATTGCGCTACATCACCAAGTGAGTTGCCATCTTCATCGGCAAAGGTAAAAGTTTCGGCAATGGGCAACGGTTCTGAAATGCCGGTCGTTTCAATCAGCAAATAATCAAAGCGGCCTTCTTTGGCAAGGCGTGTGATTTCTACCAGTAAATCTTCGCGCAGGGTGCAGCAGATGCAGCCATTGCTCATCTCGACCAGTTTTTCTTCTTGGCGAGAGAGGGCCGCGCCGCCATCACGGACCAGTTGCGCATCGATATTCACTTCTGACATATCGTTGACGATGACCGCTACGCGCTTGCCTTCACGGTTATTCAGGATATGGTTGAGCAGGGTGGTTTTACCCGCCCCTAAAAAACCGGAGAGCACGGTGACAGGGAGTTTTTTGACAAGTGCAGTGCTTAAACCAGACATAATTTGAGTCCTTCTTCAAAACGGGCTTGCGATAGGTCTTTGCCGATAAATATCACGAGTGATAGAAATACCATTTAATAAGCAACTTTGTTGCAATGCAGTAAAGTTGCATTTTATAGCGCATACACATTAATTGCAACTTTGTTGCAATTAATGAAAGTAATCAACATGCATGATGTTCGAATAATTCTTGCGCATGCCGAAGCATGTTCTATGAATAGAGCGCTAGAGGATTAGGCTTAAGTGACGAGGGAGGGGTGTGCGAATTGATTGTAGGGCTCAGGTCGACGCATGATACCGACTAAAAAGACGGTCAATAGCGGTGGACAAATGCTGCGTTCATATTTAATCGACGTTAAATTGAAACTTGACCGCAGATCAAACCTTTGATGGGGTCAAGCCCGCCTAAATATTGTTAAAAACGACTTTTAATTGCTATCAACTGTAGATTGACAATCTGGACAACGGCCCTTCAAGCTGATTTCAATCTGAGAAACTTGATAGGTATCAAAAATGGCTTGGGGGATATGTGCAGCCAGTTCATGTATGCATAAAACCGTGCCGCAAAATTGGCAGTGTAGATGGGCATGACCGTGGTTGTTGATCATCCCCGAGGAAGTATTTGCAGGTGTTTTAAAACTGCGTTTAGGGCTATTTAATTGGAACTTCCAGGCGCGGTCATCGCTTGAAATTTTATGAATGAGTGCATGTTCCTGTAGCCAGTCCAATACACGGTATACCGTGACCCGATCAATTTCCTTGACCCCTTGCAACGCTGACAGAATCTCGGTGTGGCTTAAGGCAGTGGGGGAGTTTATCAAAGTGTTCAATACCGCAATGCGTGCCTTGGTCGGGCGTAACGCAGCGTTTGTTATCAATTGTTCAGCAGTTTGCATAATAAAAATTATGAACTACACGACAGCATCGAGCAACCGGCTTTTTGCCGTGCCCAGTCTGGACGCTTTTGCGCGAACGCTTCCATCCCTGTCTGCCAGGTATACGGTTGGCTTAATACTTTTAACAGCGTGAGCAGGCGGCTGTGATCTCCTGCTGTCGCTAAATCAATCGCCTCTTGTGCGAGATAGTTGCGCAACACATAAATGGGATTGGCTGACGCCATTTTTTGCAACCGCGTTGCCGGAGCGATACCAGCGGATAGGATGCGTTGCGTGTAGTGATGCAACCATTGTTGGATATCGGCGCCAAATTGTTGCTGTCCTTGTGCGGTGTAAAAAGCATCGGAGAGCGTGGATAGCTGCGGTGCGTGAAGGTCGAGGGTAGCCAAGCGTGAAAAAAACAAGGTTTGGTCGACTTCGGCACGCTGCATCAACTCAAAAATCTGATTCACCAGCTCGCCATCGCCGTCCTGCCATTGATCAAAGCCAAATTTATTGGCAAGCGCATGCGTGAGCTCACGTACATAGGTCTGGTCAAAAACGGCCAAGCTTTGCGCCAGTGTATGATTCGCGGGCAAAACGCTGGCCAACGCTTCAGCCAAGCGCTCTAGGTTCCAGCGCGCAATATCTGGTTGGCGGCCAAAACAATAACGGCGGCCTTGCGCGTCGGTGGTGTTGGGGGTCCAGCTTGGGTCAAAATTGTCTATCCAGCCATAGGGACCGTAGTCGATCGTCAAACCGAGGATAGACATATTGTCGGTATTCATTACGCCATGCACGAATCCGACGCGCATCCAGTGTGCAATTAAAATTGCCGTGCGTGTGCATATTTCGGCAAACCAAGCTTCGATTAAGCCCGGATCTGGCTGGTGAATATCCAAGGCGATACCGGTACTCGGCCACCAGTCGGCAAAATCTCGGTCTAGCGTGAAGCCGATCAAATGCTTGAGTAAGGGCAATTCATCGCGACTGGCCAATAGCTCAAAATGACCAAATCGCGTGAACGAGGGGGCGACCCGGCATACGATTGCGCCCGGTTCTAGCTGTGGGTTGCCGTCGTAAAACATATCTCTGACAACTTGATTGCCGGTGGTCACCAAGCTCAGCGCGCGCGTCGTCGGCACGCCAAGCGCATGCATGGCTTCAGAACATAAAAACTCACGTAAACTTGAACGTAGTACCGCCCGGCCATCTGCCGAACGAGAGTAGGGCGTTTCGCCTGCGCCTTTAAGTTGCAGCTCGAAGCGTTTGCCTGCGTGAAGCAATTCACCTAAATAAATCGCACGTCCATCGCCTAGTTGACCTGCCCAGTGCCCGAATTGATGGCCGCCATAGCGAGTGGCATAAGTAAACATGCCGGGGAGGGTACCGTTGCCGCCCAAGGTTTGTATGAGCGCAGACGCTTGCATGTCGGCATCACTCAAGCCGAGCATCTCTGCCACTTGGGGGCTGTAAGCCAGTAACTGCGGCTGTTTGACGGGGGTGGGTTGCACGGCTGACCATAAACAGTCACTAACCTGTCGGGTATACAGGTCAGTGATTGGGTCGCCCGGGAGTTCGCGGACAAATCGGTTATCAAAGGTTAAAGGCTTCATCATGCTATTTTAGTGCTTATCCATGGCTAAAGTTCAGTGCTTGCCAAAAAACGCTACGTTCTCGGGTAAAATAGCGTTTTATGACCCGCACGTGTGTGCCCACACGTTTAATTTTCCACATGAATGTTTTTTACGAAGAAGACGGTGGCTTCAAAGTGGCATCTATCATGTCTGAAGCAGACAGTAGCATGCAGGTTGAAGCCACCACAGGCAAGCGCAGCAAGATCAAAGCGGCCAATGTGTTAATGCGTTTTGACGGCAGTTTGTCGGGCTTTTTGGATGCAGCGCAAGCCGAAGCCGACGCCTTGGATACGGATTTTTTGTGGGAGTGTTGTGGTGAGCCTGAGTTTTCTTTCGAGACGCTCGCCGAGGACTATTATGGGGCAAAACCCACACGTCAGCAGGCGGCAGCGATTGCAATAAAATTGCATGCAGCACCGATGTATTTTTATCGAAAAGGCAAAGGGCATTACAAGGCCGCGCCTGAAGATACATTAAAAGCGGCGCTTGCCGGGCTGGAAAAAAAACGCCAGCAGGCAGAATGGTTGGCGCAGATGGTGACGCAGCTCAAGCAAGGGGCATTGCCCGAGGGCTTTTCTAGCAAACTGGATGCATTACTTTATGCCCCGGACAAAAACAGTGTGGAATGGAAAGCATTAGAGCAGGCCGCCACGGAGCTAAAACAGTTGCCGGTGCAACTCTTGCATGCTGTGGGGGCGATTCAGTCTATTCATGATTACCATTTGGGTGCTTTTTTACGCGAGTATTTTGCGCACGGCACTGCGTACCCTGACTTTTCAATGGCAGCGCTTCCGGATGATCTGCCGCGCGCCGCTGTGCAGGCTTTTAGTATTGATGACAGTACCACTACCGAAATCGATGATGCCTTATCGGTGACGCCGCTCGATAATGGGAATACGCAGGTGGGGATTCATATCGCGGCACCCGCGTTGGGGATCGCGCCACGTGAGGCGCTCGATCTCGAAGTGATGAAGCGGCTATCCACCGTGTATATGCCGGGCCACAAAATCACCATGTTGCCAGAACCTGCTATCCGCCCGTTTAGTTTAGATGCCGGTGAAGTGAAGCCTGCCCTGTCACTCTATCTCGAGGTGGCGCCCGACTTCACCATCGTGCGTCAGCACAGTTGTTTAGAGCGTGTGCAAATTGCAGAAAATTTGCGCCACGACACACTCGAACCCTTTTTTAATGAAACCACCCTTGCCCAAGACAGTGGTCACCCGTACTGGGCTGCACTGGTGTTTTTGTTTCGCTTGGCTGAAAGCTTGGAAAAAGCCCGCGGTAAATACGACCCGAGCCGACCACAGCCGATGGATTACAATTTTTATGTCGAGGATGGCAGGGTGCAGATTGTGAACCGCCAGCGCGGTTCGCCCATGGATAAGCTGGTTGCTGAGTTAATGATTGTGGCGAACAGTCAGTGGGGTTTGTTGCTGGCCGAACATGATGTGCCGGGGATTTATCGTGCGCAAAATGGTGGAAAAGTCTACATGACCACCAAGGCTGAAGGCCATCAAGGGTTGGGCGTCGCCCAATATGCCTGGTGTACCTCGCCATTACGCCGTGCTGTCGACTTAATCAACCAACGTCAGTTGATCAGTGTGCTGACGCTGCAACCGCCGGTGTACGCTGCCAACAGCGATGAAATCGTCGGGCACATGCGCAATTTCGATCAAACCTATCAAGCCTACAACGAGTTCCAAACGCGGATGGAGCGCTACTGGTGTCTGCAATACTTATTGCAAGAACACATCAACGAAATTGAGGCCACGGTGTGGCGCGAAAACTTGGTTCGGCTAGAAAACTTACCTTACATGACCAAAGTGCATAGCCTACCAGCGATCAAGCCAGGCAGCCGCGTCCTTTTGGCCATTCAAAAGGTAGATACTTTGTTGATGGAGCTAGAATGCAAGTTTGTGCGCTTGATTGAAGAGACGGTGCCACTGGAAGTCGACAGTGAAGCCGCGCCCGCAGATGTGGCTGAGAGTGCGTAATGTTTAAGTTTAATCGCAAAATTCACAAAGCAGTGTCTGACTTTGAGATGGTCGAGGTGACTGAAACCGATGGCGTGCGTTCGATGCATTTAGGTTCACCCACGATACAGAGCAGCATGAAAGTCAAAGATCCTTTTGCGTTAGTGTTGGCGTATTCATGGGGCGCGATGAGTAGCCTGCTATTCAAGCCCAATGCCAGCAAACTGGTACTGGTTGGTTTGGGCGGTGGCAGTATCGCCAAATATGTCTGGAAATACTGCCCACAGATCAAGCAAACGGTGATCGAACTCAATCCGCAGGTGATTCAAGTGGCACGCAGTCATTTTCATTTGCCTGAAGATGATGCGCAGTTGCAAGTCGTCGAGGGCGATGGCATCGCCTACATCCAGCAACACCCGGGTGCTTGCGATTGGCTAATGATGGACGCCTTTGGCAGCAATGGCTTGCCGCCAGACTTTTGTACGCAATCCTTTTTTGATGATTGTGCTGAGGCTCTGAGCCCGGACGGCTTGTTTACGATTAACCTGTGGGGATCGGACAAAAAGTTTGATATTTACATGCAGCGCATGGAGCAAACCTTTGATCAGCGTGTGCTGATGATGCCTACTGGCAAACCTGGCAATATTATTGTGTTTTGCTTCAAATCAGCGCTGCCCATGCCTGATCTGATGACCTTACGCAAACGTGCGCAAGCAGCGATGCAAAGCCACGATATTCAATTTATGGACCTGATAGACCGCCTGCAAGGCGCGAATCCTAACAACGGTAAGGAGTTCACCCTCGGTGGCTAATTTTATGAATCAATACTTTGCGACCTGCCCGCGCGGCTTGGAAGCTATTCTCCTCGAAGAACTGAAACAGGCCAACGCACGTGATATCAAAGTCACTGATGGTGGCGCCAGTTTCAGCGGCGAGTTATCTGTGTGCTATCACGCCAACATGCATTCACGCGTGGCCACACGTATTTTGATGCAAGTGGGGCGCGGCAAATACCTGAATGAAGATGACATTTTTCAGGGCGCACTCAAAATCAATTGGCCTAATTGGTTTGATGTCAAACACAGCATGATGGTGAAAGTCACCGCGGTGCGTAGCCCGCTAAAAAGCCTAGAATTCATTACTTTGCGCGTTAAAGATGCGATTTGTGATCGCTTTCGTCAAAGCGTGGGGAGTCGCCCAAATATTGATACCCGCGAGCCAGACGTTCGCGTGCATGTTTATTTAAACGCTGATAGTTATCAACTGTATGTGGACACTTCAGGTGACCCGCTGTATCAGCGCGGTAATCGTAAAAATAGTATCGAAGCGCCTTTGCGTGAAAACTTGGCCGCCGGTATTTTGCGCTTGAGTGGTTGGCAACCAGGCCAAGCCTTGCTTGACCCGATGTGCGGTAGCGGCACGTTTTTGCTTGAAGCGGTGATGATTGCCCTGAATATTGCACCGGGTTTAAACCGCCATTTTGGTTTTGAAAAACTCAAAAACTTTGAGTCTGATACGCTTAAAAAGGTGCGTAATGCAGCGGTTAAAGCCGTCAAGCCGACCAGCTTTCAAGGCATTTATGGCTCAGACATGGATTTACGTGCGGTACGCGTGGCCAAACAAAACCTAGAGATGGCTGGTTGGCTGGAGGCCGTGCAATTGTCACATTGGGAGTTTACTAAAGTGTCGCCACCCGCTGAAACAGGCGTGTTGGTCGCCAATCCGCCTTATGGTGTGCGCATTGGCGAAGAGGATACTTTGGCCGAGCTCTATCCACAAATGGCTGCTGCGCTGAAACAGAAATTTTCTGGTTGGAACACCTATTTTCTGACCAGTGATTTGCGCATGCCCAAGCTGATGCGCTTAAGCCCCAGCAAAAAAACCTTGTTGTATAACGGCCCACTAGAATGCCGTTTGTTTGAAATTAAAATGGTGGCAGGCAGTAACCGTAAACAAGTCCCATAATGTCCCCCTGCGCCAATCTGCTAGCCATCAGGCGGAGGGCGCATTCAAGTATGCAGTGCAATCTTCAATACATCCGGGCGCAAGGTCAGGCGCCCGGCGCTTGTATCAAATGTTAATCATTGTTTTATCTCAACCACTTACACAAATTTTAGTATAAATTAAAGTAACAAATATTATCGCAGTATCTGTTCGCCAGCCTGTACTGAGTGATTCGTGACCTATCACGCTGACTCACCGCAGTTCACCAAGAAGAATCAAGGAAGAGGCTATGATGGATGCTTTTTTGAGTTTGTTGGTACCCAGTGACTTCATGCCTCACGGCCATTGCTATTTATGGACGCCCGTGCTGCTGTGGATGTATGTCGTCTCCGACACGGTCATTGCGATTTCTTATTACACCATTCCAATTGCCTTACTTTACCTAGTTAAAAAACGTGCTGACCTCGAATTTAACTGGGTGTTCGTCATGTTTTCACTGTTCATCTTTGCTTGTGGAACCACCCATCTGATTGGGATATTAACGATTTGGCATCCAGCTTATTGGCTGGATGCAACGATGAAAAGCGTGACAGCGGTGGCCTCAGGGATTACCGCAATCATGTTATGGCGTTTGATGCCGGTCGCCTTAACCATTACCAGTAACAAGCAGTTGAGAACCACCATCGCCAGGCTAGAATCTGAAGTGCAGAAACGCATGGAGGCAGAGCGTGCCTTGGCCACTTTAAATTCAAATCTTGAACATCTGGTCAGAGAACGTACTGAAGATTTGAGTAATATCAACAGTGACTTGCTGCAAGAGATCGAACAAAGAAAACGTACCGAACTAGAATTGTTTAATCAAAAACAATTGGCAATTGTGACGCTGGAGTCGATCGGTGATGCGGTCATTACGACCAATATGCAGTCCGAGGTGACCTATCTGAACCCAGTGGCAGAAAAGATGACTGGCTGGAGCAAATCTGAGGCGCAGGGACGACCAATCCTAGAAGTGTTCAGAATTTTGAATGAAAGCACGCGTAAGCTGGCAGCGAATCCGGTAGATGTGGTGTTGGCGCACAACAAAGTATGTGGGCTGGCTAACCATACCTTGCTGATTGCCAAATCTGGGGTTGAATACGCGATTGAGGATTCTGCCGCGCCGATTCGCGATCCCAATGGCGCTATTTTAGGCGTGGTGCTGGTGTTTCATGACGTGAGTGATGCTCGTCAAATGGCGCAAAAAATGACCTACCTGGCCGAGCATGATTACCTGACCGATTTACCGAATCGATTGTTGCTCACAGACCGCATCACCCAAGCGATCAGTGCAGCTCAAAGAAGACAATCAAAACTGGCCATTCTATTTTGTGACATAGATCATTTTAAACGGGTGAATGATACCTTGGGCCATGAAGTCGGCGATCAACTGCTCAAGGTTTTATGCCAGCGGCTACAACTCTGTATTCGGGCCTCGGACACACTCAGTCGCTTGGGTGGTGACGAGTTTGTGGTGTTGTTGCCTGAGTTAAATGATGATGCCGTGCCTGCCGAAATTGCCCAAAAAATACTCACAGTGCTGAAGGATCCGGTCAATATCGCTGGTCACGAACTGTTTATTACTGCCAGTATTGGGATTGCGGTTTATCCTGATGATGGTCAGAGTGAGGATGTGTTGACTCGGCATGCAGATGCAGCGATGTATCATGCCAAAAATTCAGGCAGAAACAATTACCAGTTTTTTACCCATGAAATGAGTGAACGCGTTGCGGCCCAGCTTATGTTAGAAAACAGCTTGCAAAAAGCGATTTCAAACAATGAGTTACATTTGTTTTATCAGCCCAAGGTAAGCATCAACACTGGCAAAATCATTGGCGCTGAGGCGCTTATTCGCTGGATGCATCCGCAGTGGGGCATGATGATGCCAGATCGGTTTATCAAAGTTGCTGAGGAATCTGGCTTGATAAAGGGTATTGGTCTTTGGGTATTGCGCGAAGCGTGTACGCAAAATAAAAAATGGCAGGCGGCAGGCTTGCCTGAGATTCCGATTGCGATTAATGTTTCGGTGGTGGAGTTACACCATGCGAATTTTATGCAAGAGGTCGTTAAAGTCTTGTTGCAAACAGGTCTGCACCCACATCATCTAGAACTTGAAGTGACTGAAAGCGTTGCCATTCAAAGTGAGGTTACGGTGATTCAAGATCTGAATAAGCTTAAAGAGATGGGCGTCAGACTGTCGGTGGATGATTTTGGCACTGGCTATTCCAGCCTGTCGTATCTCAAGCTGTTGCCTGTGAATACCATTAAAATCGACAAGAGTTTTATTCGTGATATACAAGTGGATGCCAATGATGCTGCCATCGTCAATGCGATTATTAAAATGTCGCAGAGTCTGGGATTAACTGTCATCGCCGAGGGCGTAGAGACCGAAGCACAGCTCGCGTTCTTGAAATCGCATAACTGTGATGAAATGCAAGGCTATTTGTTCAGCCGGCCTTTGCCTGCAGATGAATTTGCCGCCTTACTTGCAACACAATAAACTTTTACTTCTCATCATGTTATTCAACCATTTTTTATGACAGAACAACAAAACGTTCCTACTGACTCCTTGCTGGCTTTGCGTCAGCGTATCAATGCATTTGTAGAGGCGCGCGACTGGGCGCAGTTTCACTCGCCGAAAAACTTGGCGATGGCGATGATTGTTGAGGCGGCAGAAGTGGTGGAGCATTTTCAATGGATGACAGAAGCCGA
This sequence comes from Methylophilus medardicus, assembly GCF_006363955.1. Classification (GTDB taxonomy): domain Bacteria; phylum Pseudomonadota; class Gammaproteobacteria; order Burkholderiales; family Methylophilaceae; genus Methylophilus; species Methylophilus medardensis. The sequence goes on along the minus strand of NZ_CP040948.1, from coordinate 1,422,258 downwards.
TAGTCGCGCTTTGGATGCCGATACACGTGTACAGGTTGGACAGGAACTGGCTGATACCTTTGTTTATTTGCTGCGCATCGCCGAGGTGTGTGGCATTGATTTAATCGCCGCCACGCATGACAAAATCAGCTTAAATGCGCAAAAGTATCCGGTGGAGCAATGCAAAGGCAGTAACGCAAAATATACAGCCTACCAATCCAACGCTTCAGATGATTAAAGTCAATCCTTTGCAAGGACCCAGCCATGACGACTGACCTTCATTCAGCGGTTACCGAATTACTCTCGCAACAGCACATTGCCTATCAAGTCATTGAGATTCCGCTCAGTGAGGACCAAAAACCAATTCGCAGTCTTGAAATGCTGCTGTCCGGGCAGGGGGTTGATCCGCAATCGGTGGTTCGCAGCGTGGTCTTTAAAGCTGAAACCAGTGGTTTTTGTCTGTTGGCTGTGGCTGGGAGCGGCAGGGCTGACTGGGCATTGTTGCGTAGTCATCTCAATGAACGCAAATGCCGCATGGCAGCGCAAGATGAAGTGCTGGCAGCCACCGGCTATCAGGTGGGCGCTGTGCCGCCGATCGCGTTGCCTGAGGGTCTACAGGTATTAGTCGATGAGAGTGTCTCGCAGTATGACACCGTCGTCATTGGCAGCGGTGTGCTTGGCTTTGCTCTTTCACTCCGCGGTGTAGATTTAATGCAGTTGCTCAGTGACAAAGCGCAAGGGCACTTCGTTAAAGCCCCAGAGTAGGTGACAGTTAAGCACTCGCATTCGCATTGAGGCTGGTAATCAAGCGTTCAAACTTTGCTTTATCGCTGCCACGAATCAACCATTTTTTTAATCCTTTGTGCCAGCTGGCGCCTGCTTGCTTGAGCGCTTCTTTGTGTGGATGCGTATTGCCGGTGAGTGCATAGCCCTTGTCATGCACTTCGAGGCCTAAACCAAGTGCTGAAATGGCAGTTTCATGGTTGGATGCATGGCTGTCGGCTTGGCTGATGACTGAAGTGCTCGCGACTATTGCATCTTGAAATGATTTTAATTCCCACAATTTGGCGCGAATGTGCATGCAGACCGGTTTGGTCGCCGCCAGCCAATTTTTGTCTGCGCGGTTCGCTTCATATTGCCTAGGCAGTATGCCCATTAAGTCTGTAGGGAGTCTCAAATCTGTTACATGGTCGGGAATCATAATGAAACATCGTTCAACACCAAGGCGGCCAATAAATAATCCTAATTCAAAGATGACATTATCCCGGACCACTGGATTCTGCTGACCCTGCATCATGCTGAGGTCGCCCTCACTAAATACAAACACACCAAAATCCGAATTTCGTAGCGAATTGATTAACATGTCAATGGTCGAGCCTGCGATTTGAAACACGCCATTGCGCCACACGGTGCATTCTGCCTCACGGGTAAGATTTGCATGTAATGCATTTGCAATATCCAAGCCTTCGCGTGATGCGCCAATAAATACCTTCGGTTTCATGACAATTCTCCATATAGGGTTGAGTTATTATCATAACTTAACATATGTTGTCATGGCAAAACGGGCGAGCAAACCAAAGCAAAAGCCCGGCGTAAACCGGGCTGTTAAAAAAGCATGAAACTGCGCTTGATGGCGTCGTGAAGGCGCCTTAATGAATTGCCTCAACCGCCTGAGTCGATGGATGCAGGATTCACGTTATTCGCTAAATCCTCGGTGATCGCTGATGGGTCGCTGGCAGCATCAGTACTCATCAAGCCGGTCAATCCAAGGCTATTGTCATCAGCGGTATCACCCTCGCCAAACAATAACGATGCGTTGCTTAATTGAAATTGGCGTAATTGTTGCATCAGGCCCTGAGCGGTATATGTTTGCGGCAAGTTACCTGCGCCGCTTAAGGTGACCTGCGCACTAGCGGATGCAGGGGGTTGTTGGCCTGCCGCAGAAGGGCTGTCATCTGGCGCGGCGAGTGCTGTGCCGTTTGCTGACGATGTTTGGGCCTCGGTATTGTAGGCTTTGTTCAAAAGCGCCGACACGTTCGTTTGAATATTGGAAATCGCCATGGTGCTATCCCGATAAATGCAATCCTGTTAGATTACTGCGGATGGTGTTGCCGTCATTGCCACAACAAACTTTAAAAAATCATTTATTTCGACGTTTATATCGCCGTTAACCTTGGGTTTTTGCTGAGATTCTGCCGCTGCCAAGGCCGATTTATGGTAAGGTTTCAGCCTTGTTCGAAACGAATTTTTTGTTTGGCTTTACATGACCACAGTCCGCTATTGCATCAACGGTAAACTGGTAAACGGCATTGCACCGACCAACCGTGGATTTGCCTACGGCGATGGCATTTTCAGAACCATGCGCTTGATCAACGGTGCCTTGCAGGACTGGCCACTGCATTATCAGACGCTGGTCGCCGATTGCGGAAAAATTCAAATCGTCTGCCCCTCGGCCGAGTTAATACTGCAAGAATTCAAGCATTTGATGGCCTCGGTTGAAGACCCGACTTTCACTTCTGCTATTGTCAAAATCATTATCACTCGCGGTGACGGCGCGCGTGGCTATGCGCCACCGGCCATTTGCGAGCCTAGTCGTGTGCTCATCCTCAGTGATTTGCCGGTGTATCCGCCAGACATCTATCGCCAAGGGGTGGCTTTATACAGCTGCCAGACCCGGCTCGCGGCACAACCTTTGCTAGCAGGGATCAAACACCTGAATCGCCTTGAAAATGTGCTGGCACGTGCCGAGCAGAAAGACCCCAGATTTTTTGATGGCTTACTGCGTGATTACGACGATCATGTGATTGAAGCCGTCAGTGGCAATCTGTTTGTCTGTAAAGCGGGGGAAATCATGACGCCCACTTTGGAGCGTTGCGGGGTGGCCGGAGTGATGCGGCAAAAGGTGCTTGATTGGTACAAGACGCATGCACAGGCGGTGGTATCCAAGGACTTGGTGATGGGCGATCTATTCACGGCGGATGGGGTGGTGATCGTCAATAGTGTGTATGGGGTGCTGCAAGTGACGCAGATTGACGATCAGGCGATTGCCAATAACGACTGGGCCCAGCAACTGCGGTCAGATTTAGCGTATGTTATCCATTAAGCAGTGGCTGAAGTATGGGCTGGCGCTCCTGTGTGCCGGCATATTCGCGCTTGTTATCTGGCTCGTTATCTTTATGATACGTCCGCTACCCATGGCCTCAGAAACCATCGGCTTGCAGATTCCCGCTGGCGCAAGTGTGCGTGGCATTGCAGACCAACTGGTCGCTGCAGGCGTGCTCACTGAGCCCTATAGTTTTCTGCTGGTGGTCAAACTCAGCGGTGGTGGCAGCCAATTGCAGGCCGGCAACTACGCGTTGAATACCCCTTTGCAGGTGTTGTCGTTAATCGACATCCTCAAGCACGGTACGTTTGATCAATTTAAATTACAGTTAATCGAGGGCAAAACCTTTGCCGTTTTTCGGCAAAAATTAGCCCAGATGCCAGGGATACGGCATGACGCAGCGATGTTGTCAGCCAGCGAGTTGATGCGCACGCTCAGTGGTCAAGATATGCATCCGGAAGGTTGGTTTTTTCCGGATACTTATTTTTTGGATTCGCAGAGCAGCGAGCTTGCGCTCTATAAGCGCGCCTATCAAAAAATGCTGCAGCACTTATCAGCTGCTTGGCAGACGCGTGAAGCCGGTTTACCCTATCGCTCGATGTATGAAGCCCTGATCATGGCGTCGATTGTTGAAAAAGAAACCGGCGTGGAAGAAGAGCGGCCGCAAATTGCGGGGGTATTCATCAATCGCTTGCGTAAAGGCATGCGTTTGCAGACCGACCCGACCGTGATTTATGGCATGGGCGCGCGCTATCGTGGCAATATTACAAAAAAAGATTTGGCTACGGACACCCCATACAACACTTATACGCGCAGTGGCTTGCCGCCGACGCCGATTGCCTTGCCTGGCTTGGCTTCGATTCAAGCGGCCTTGCATCCAGCCAAGACGCAAGCGTTGTATTTTGTGGCCAATGGGCAGGGCAGGCATATTTTTACTAGCTCACTTGCGGCCCATAATCAGGCAGTACGTGCCTATCAATTAAAAAAACATTAAACCAATAATCGACAGATGGGATACCTAGAATAATGGCGGGCTTGTTTATTACGCTGGAGGGCATGGATGGTGCGGGGAAAAGTACGCATATTCCGACCATTCTGCAAATACTGGCCCAAGGCGGCAGAGAGGTGGTGTCTACCCGCGAACCAGGGGGCACGCCTTTGGGGGAAGAACTGCGCGCACTGTTACTGCACCGTGAAATGCACGTAGAAACCGAATCGCTGCTCATGTTTGCTGCCCGCGCTGAGCATCTGCAACAAGTGATATTGCCAGCCTTGCAACGCGATGCCATTGTGGTGTCAGACCGTTTCACTGATGCGTCTTATGCTTATCAGTGTGGGGCACGTGGCCTGCCTTTAGCCAAGATGCAGCAACTCGAACAATGGGTGCAAGGTGAATTACAGCCTGATATTACGCTGTTATTTGATGTGCCGGTCGAGGTGAGTCTTGAGCGCTTGGCGGGGGCGCGGACTCCTGATAAGTTTGAAGCGCAGGGCGCAGAATTTTTTGCACGCTTGCGCGCACAATATCTGGCGCGGGCGGCGCAATTCCCAGAGCGATTTCGCGTGATTGATGCACATCGCACGCTGGATGAAGTGAAGAAGTCAGTTGAAGAAGTCATTTTATCTCTATGATTAATAAACTTTATCCTTGGCAAGACGCGCTGTTTCACCAATGGATGCAAGCGGGTGAAACAAGGCATCACGCTTTGCTGTTATACGGAAAAGCCGGCATCGGAAAACTCAATTTTGCCCAAACCATGGCTGCCGGATTGCTCTGTTTGCAACCTCAGCACGGCTTTGCTTGTGGTGCATGCCAGTCCTGTCATTGGTTGTCAGAGGGCGCGCATCCGGACTTTAAAGAAATCACGCCCGAAGATGATGACAGCACGGAAGGTAGCAAAAAGAAAACACGCAAGCGGCAACAAATTTTGATCGATCAGATTCGTGTCTTAAATGATTATCTATCGCTCAGCGCGCATCGCGTGCAGGGCATGCGAGTGGTGTTGATTCATCCGCTAGAGGCCATGAACGTGGCGGCCTCAAATGCATTACTCAAGCTCCTTGAAGAGCCTCCGCAACGAACACAGTTTCTGCTGGTCTCACACCAGCGTCAGGCTTTGTTACCGACTGTGTTGAGCCGCTGTATGCAGGTTGAAATGCCCGTGCCCAGCCGTGAGCAGGGCTTGCAATGGTTGCAAACGCAAGCCGTGCCTGATGCGGAGTGGTTGTGGTTCTACAGTGGCGGTGCGCCGACAGCGGTGCAACAAGAGGGTGTCGATTTATATGGTTGGTTTCAGCAATGCCGGCCGCATCTGATCGGCGGCGCTAAGATGGATGTGGCTCTGGCAGTGTCAGTGTTGATCAAGCAGGGAATGGAGCAAGCAATTCAGGCCTTGCAAAAGTGGTTGTTAGATCTTTGGCTGTCCTGTCATCAGCAGCCTTTACGCTATCATCCAGCGGACGTTGCGGGATTGCAGGGCTTGGCCGCGCAGGTAAATTTGTCGCGCTTGCTGGCGTTTCAACAACAGCTAAATCGTTTTAAAATGACCGCACAGCACCCACTCAACCAAGAGCTGCAACTGGAGCAGTTATTATTGCAATATAAAAAAATGTTTGGCTAGTGGATGCGAATAGCGAATAGATTCAAATAGCTAGCGCATTTAAATATTCTGGAGCTCATACAATGACTGACACGCTACCGCCTGCTGCCGCGAAACCTGGCGTTTTATCTTTGGCCATCCGCGAAAAAGCTGCTTTGTTTGCAGCTTACATGCCATTTGTTAAGGGCGGCGGCTTGTTTATCCCCACCAGCAAGCCCTTTAAAATGGGTGAAGAGATTTTTATGCTGCTCACACTGCTCAATGACCCGAACAAATTGAAAGTGGTCGGTAAAGTCATCTGGATTACGCCACAAGCAGCCAACAATAAACCGCAAGGGATCGGCATTCAGTTTACCGATAAAGATGGCGGGGCTGAGGCAAAAAAACGCATTGAGACGATCCTTGGCGCCGCGCTTAAGTCCAGCCGACCTTCGAATACCATTTAGCATATGAACGTTTTTAGAGAGTGACATGTTAGTCGATTCCCACTGCCACCTGAATTTTCCCGAGCTGATCCAAAACATGGATCAGGTGCTCGATCATATGCAAAATCAGGAGGTTGGCCATGCGCTTTGCGTCTCAGTCACGCTGGATAAGTTTCCTGAGGTACTCGCCATTGCTGAGCAATATCCAAATATTTTTGCTTCAGTGGGCGTGCATCCAGATTATGAAGACATCCAAGAGCCGACGCTTGAGGCGTTGATTCGATTGGCTGATCATCCCCGCGTCATTGCCATCGGTGAAACCGGGCTGGATTATTTTCGGCTGACGGGGGACTTGGAGTGGCAGCGCGAGCGTTTCCGCATCCATATTCGCGCAGCTAAAGCGACAGGTAAGCCTCTGATCATTCATACGCGCAATGCCGCAGAAGACACCTTGCGCATTATGCAAGAAGAGGGGGCAGCAGAAGTGGGTGGTGTCATGCACTGCTTTACTGAAAGCTGGGAAGTGGCACAGGCGGCCATCGCCATGGGCTTTTATATCTCGTTTTCAGGGATTGTCACCTTCAAAAACGCACAAGCCTTAAAACAAGTCGCGCAATTAGTTCCATTAGATAAAGTATTGGTCGAAACAGATTCGCCTTATCTTGCACCGATTCCTTTTCGCGGTAAAACGAATCAACCTGGTTATGTACGGCATGTGGCCGAAGAGGTGGCGCGTTTGCGTGATATCCCCCTGCAAACACTGATAGACGCCACTACCGCCAATTTTTTTACATTATTCAAGCACGCCACGCCATGCAATTAACCATGCTAGGGGTGGGCTCTAGTGCCGGTACGCCTGCGGTAGGCTGCACATGCGCCACTTGCAGCTCTGACAACCCTCGCAACAAGCGCACGCGTTGCTCCAGCATGGTGACCCTGGATGATGGCCGTGTCATATTGATTGATACCACGCCCGATCTAAGACAGCAGGCGCTACGTGAGCAAATGCGCCGGGTTGACGCTGTGTTGTACACCCACACCCACGCCGACCATTTGCATGGTATTGATGATCTACGTGCTTTCTGTCAAATCAATCGCTGCCAGATTCCAATCTACAGCTACGCAGAGGCTATTCGCCACATTCAAGAAAAGTTTGGCTACACCATCCGCGAGCCGATTCCGCAATTTTGGGATTTGCCGGTATTGGCCGCGCATGTGGTTGACGCGCCATTTGAAGCAGCCGGGCAAACGGTGACGCCCATCCCAGTCATGCATGGCAAGATTCGGATTCATGCTTACCGTATCGGCAACTTGGTGTATATGACCGACGTGTCGGAAATCCCGGAAACCTCTTATCCTTTACTGCAAAATGTCGATTTGCTTCTAATTGATTGTCTGCGTGAAAAGCCGCATCCTACCCACGTCAGTGTTGAAGAATCGCTCGGCCTGATCGCGCTTATAGGCGCTAGACGCAATGTGTTAATACACATGACACATGAGCTCGAATATCATGCCTTACAGGCACGCATGCCCGCCAATGTGCAAGTTGGATATGATGGCATGAAACTAGATTTCTAAACGATGTTCAAAGCATCAACAAGGCGGTCGGTTGGCGCCAGTGGTCAACCTAGCGCGCTGATAAAGCGTTATACTGGCGAAAAATAATTAATCACTTTGATTTTGGATAACAGGAATTAAACATGAAGTTATACGCAAACATTTCAGCTGCAATGATCGCAACCTCGATACTATTTGCGACGACCGCTGCCTTCGCTGGTAAAACTTATGATGAAAACGAATTTATCAGCGGTTTTAGCGGCAAGTCGAAAAAACTGGTGATTGAGAAACTGGGCCAACCGTTTAAAAAGCAACAATCTGTCAAGCCAAGCAATGCCAACACAATGATAGGCAACATGGGCAAGCAACAAGATAACTCCAAGCCGGTGCAAGTTGAGATGTGGTACTACAAAAATTTGGTCAAATACGACAGCAAAAACACCTACAAAGAAACGGAAGTGACCTTTGTGAACGACCGCGTCATGAATATTGGTTTTTTTAATAATCGCTAAGCAATCGTAAGTTGCTACACAAAAAAGCAAAGCCTGAGGTTACCGGGCTTTTTTTCACTTCCACGGTTTACTAGACACCGTTATAGTTTAATTAAACTGAACGGAGTCAATGATGACAAGAGAGCGATTTGCAGAAGAGTTTAAAGCTGAGGCAGTACGCCAGTTAGTTGAACGTGGCTTTTCACTATGAATACCAATGACCTGCTTTTGATTTTAGGCAGCAACATGCAGCGCTTTTTGCACTTGAAACTTGAAACCGCCCTCTATTGAATTTGCACATTAAATTTAATCTCAAAAAACGGGTTGCCTGTGCCAGTGTTGGCGGCCATGGCGCCCGTGGTTTTAAAGCGCAGATGCCTAACTGCGCTATCATAACTGCCATTGGGTACATAGGTCCAAGTGGCTCCACCATCATTAGAAAAATCCACACAATCGGTTAAATTACCCAGCGCGGTGAATGGGCAGGTGATGCCGCTGGAGGGCGAGCCATTAGTGAACTGATAAGGCGCCCCACCGCTCACATTGCCAGTAAATAAAGTGCCGTTTACGGGTATAGGGTCGGTGATGACAATGCTGTTGTTGTCCACCGTGCCATTGCCAGAGTTTGTGATGCGGATGGTATATTCCACCACTGCGCCAGGAATCATTTTGGGGTTGGTAGTGCCGTTGACTGGGTCATTGAGCACTGTCACGGTTTTTAGGTTGGTCATCAAGGGCGTAGTGATAGTGACAGTGATGATTTGATCATCAATATTATAATAGTTAGCTTGGTTAAGCGGAGTGTTAGGCAGAGAGGGAATGCGAATTAAGCCATTGGTCGCACCGATTGTGCTAGTTGAAGCATCTCTTGCAAAAACACGTATAGTCCAATTGCCTGATACAAGCCCGCTAGCAGGGATAGTGTAGGCGTTACTATTGGTCCATAAGCTATCATTAGCGGTCGTGTCACCATTGGTCGCGTTATTGTAAAGAATAATCCCACTGGCCACTAAGGTGCCTGCCGCATCATAAATGTTGGCAGTGACCGGATTGCCGCTTGCGGTGGGTTGTGCATTAACTTGGGCAGTGATCGAAATAACCGACCCCGTGGTAAAACTTCCGCTAGTCGGGTTAGTGATATTGCCCCCAAAACCTTCTGCCACGCCCAAAGTAGCGTTGACCACTGACCATTCCACATCATCTACACTAAACCAAGTTTTATCATTGGTATCCCCGTTATAAGTGATACGAACAGTGACTGTTTGCCCAGCAAAAGCACTTAAAGACGTGCTAGCACTAAACCAATTGTCTGTACCGCAAGTGACGGTCATGCCAGCAGTGTGTACTAAGTTGGTACCACAATCAAAACCGTTATAAAAACGATACCCCGGCGTGGTGGCGGTAGCTAGGCCTGCGCCAAAGTTTGCGCTGTTGGGGGCTGCAGCATAGGCTGCAATGGTTGAAGTAGGACCTACAACATTCCGCGTAGTCGTGCCAATAATCTGTACGTTCAATGTATCAAAACTATTAGCATCCCACCCTTGCGGCTTCCAGCGCAAGCTAAAATTTCCTGCCGAGCTTGCGGGAATGGTTACCGTTTTGTTAAGTACTACATTGCCTGCAGCGGAAACATTAGTGCGCAAACCCATTAAGTAAGAAAACTGCCCACTAAAAGCATTGCCGTTGGCGTTTACGGTGGAAGGTCCTGCAATTGCGGCAGGAGAGGCTGTGACTGAAACTGTTTCATTAGGGCGGATTTGCCCATCTAAACTCGCATTGGAGGTGGTTCTTGTCCACCCTAATGGCGTGGTGTTGCCTGTGCTGCCAATTTCAAAATTACCGTTAATCGGCACTTGCGGATTGGTGGGTTTACTACCATTAGCGGTGATGTCAAAATACAGATAATAAGTCGTCGGCCCAGCATCTTGTAAAATAAACCGTACTTCACCACGGCTATCGCCTGTGGCATTAGTGGCCCCTGCAAATACCGCATCGGTAAATTCTTGGTTAGTGGACAAAGTGCCTGTCGATCGCACCACACGCGGTGAGTTAACATCAAAGGTACCACTCACACCTAAGCTGCTGAGTAAGCTGGCAAAATCCACATCGACTTTAATTGTACTATTGACAGGTGTGCCCGATGGGATGTTAATTGGCACGCGATAATGCCAATCGGGGGTGGTGTTTACTGCATTTTGATCCCACCATGTGGGTGTACGCAAATTAGCGTAAGCGAGCGGCAAACTTTTTAACAAGATGATGAATAACAACAATAATGCGGTTACACGCCGATAAATCAAGGTGTTATTTTTTTGCATTTTGTGCCCCGGTAATTTCAATCACCACCCGGCGGTTAGGGGATAAGCAGTCAATCAGTTTATCTACTGCATTACGGGTAGCATCTTTTAGCACCACATAGCCTTTGGCAGTGGCCACCACACCTTTAGGCAATGGGCAATCGGTTTTTACTGGTTGGCCATCACCAAAGCCAAAGTTTTCTAATTTTTCTTTAGCCACGCCTAAAGAAACCAAATAGCGTTGCACCGCATCTGCACGTTTAACGCTTAAATCATAGTTAAAGTCTTTATCTTTAGTGGAGTTCATTTTATCGGCATGCCCCACAATGGTGATATGTTCAACATCGTTCATTTGTTTTAAAGTGACGGCAATTTCGGCAAGTTTTTGCTTACCTTGCTCGGTTAGCCCATCTAAATCGGTTTGCCCAAACTCAAACAGCATGTCAGTAGATAAGCTAATTTTTTGTTTGTTATCGGCATCTGCGGGCGGGGCTTCTGCTGGGGCAAGCGCAAGCGCTGGCATAGGTGTGGGCTCGGCAACCGCAGCAGGTAGGGCAGCGCGCTTATTCAGGCCTAAAGTATCTTGGTCAAATTTAGCGCGTATCGCAAAATAAACGCCCTTGGCTTGATACTCTGCGCCAGTAAAATCACTGTCTCTAAAGCCCTGCCAGTTATAACCCAGCGCCACCCATGTGTTATCAAATACGTTATAACCAATGGATGCACCTAAGCTCTCTGCTTTGGTACCGCTATTGTGCGAATGCAATAAAGAGGCATGTGCGCCAACATCCCATTTTTCGTTAAGGTTATAACGTGCTTCTGCGCCCATTAAATCAGTATAGCCAGAATAGGTTTTGCTATCGATTTTATCAAAAACATATTTAGCGCCATATTGCAAGGCGATTTGCAAATCTGTGTTCACGCGCCAATTAAAATTACTATTGTTAATCAATTTTTTAGCGTTGCTATTTAAAGTAGGATTTTGTGTGCTGTCATCAACAAAATCTAAACGGTTAAGCCATGCCCAATGGTTGTCTAAAGGCCTAGCCGCATAAGAAAGCCTTGCGTCTAGTTTGCGTGTGCGGCTATCTAAGCGATCTGCCAATTGATAGCTCACCCCGGCCGCTAACACACGCCCATTGCCCAAATTGCGCTGTGCGCCCAAGCGCAAGTTGCGGCTATCGCCGACATCCGCATTGCGCCATTCAACACGACCATTGGCGCTCCAATCGCCTTGGCTATAATTCGCCCCCATGCTCATAGCGGTGCTATCACCATTGATGCTGCCAGAGCTGAATGGCACATTGCTGTTTAAAGGCGTGGTGTTGGCTTTAAGGGTTTGCACGCGGTCAACCGCCACATCTGCCATCCATTGTGGGTTAATTTGCCATTTTTGTGATAAGCCTAGGCTGGCAAACAAACGATTGGCATCTAAGTTGTTTTGGTTGCCCAAACTGCTCAAAAGCTCGCCCCCTGTCCAAGGTTTTAAGCGCATGCCAATGCGGGTGGTGTCGGCAGAAACTGATTGGCCTCGGGCGATTTCTTGCTCAGCAAACAAAATGCTTTTTGCGTTTAAATTATAATCAATGCCAAACAAAGCTCGGTTGGGGAAATCAGAAGCACCGTTTAAGCCTAGCTCCGTGGTGGCGCGCATGTTAAGACGGCTATCCAATAAACGGTAATTAATGCCGCCCAGTGCTTGCTGGCTTTCTAAGGTTTCGCCCGTGCTGATTTGGTCTTTTGCCATGCGCAAGCCATAAAATGCATTGCCTTGCGTGTTAATTTTTTGTTCAACACGTGCATCTAACACCTCACGTTTGGCGTCAGTTTCTGTTGCTTTTTGTTGATAAACTTGGCCTTGCACTTGAATATCCGGGTTGATTTGATAACGTGCATCCACCCCCATTTTGCGCGTGCCGTTTTCTGTGTTGGCTTGTTGCCCCAAGCCAAAGCCGCTCTCTTGCTCGCGCACATAGGCTTTCGCATCTAGCTTGCTATCGTTGTGCATGGCTTCCACTTTCCAAGCTTGCCCTTGGTGGTGTTTATCCAGCAATTGGCGGTTTGAGTTGGCAAACTCAGCCACCAGCTTGCTGTTTTTGCCTAGCTGCACGCTAGCATCCATGCCTTGCAAATCGGCATTTGCCCCCAGATTGCCCTCATGCACGGCGGTTGTGCCAATTTCGACATTGCTAAGCGGTCTCACATAAGCACGCCCGCCTGCGGTGGTTTGCTCATTGCGGTTGTCTTGCGATTCGTATTCTGCCACGATATAAATGGGGTTGAGGCGCTCATCACGACTCATGACCGGGGCGCGGAAGAATAAAGTCCCTATTTGGTAATCAATTTCATAATCTAAAAAGCGGCTTAAGCTTTTGCTTTCAATCACCACTTCGGGGTGAAAGCGGTCGCGCGTTTCAATGCGGATTTTATCGCTGTTTTCTAAAATCTCACCGCTAGATAACCGATACACGCCAGAAGTGCCATTGCCGAGCTGTTCATCGCGTTTATAGGCTTGTGCGGTGCGGGTGGCAAAGGCTTTGAAGCCAAATTTTTCACCGTTAAACTCTGATTTCAAACCGTTAACCGTGCGGCTATAACGTGAAAACTCAGTCACCATCAGCCCAGTTTCATAATCACCAAACATGGCATAAAACTGTTTGCGCTCTAGCTTGACATAAAGCTTGCGGGCGCTGGCGGCATCAAAGCGGGGCTGGGTGGCGTCGGCATAAAGTGTGTAATAACGGTTAGGGTCTATCATTTGTTGCAAATTGGCTTGCGCGCCCACATTGGCGCGTTTCTTCGAGGTGTCATAAGCAATGGTCAATAAGGTATCGCCTTTAATGCTGCCTTTGGCATAAAAGGCGATTTTATCCTTATCAAACAATTGTTTATCGATATCAGCTTCTTTCAACGCTTGCGTGTTGCCTGAGAGCGTTTTATGCCCAAACGTGCCTTCAGCAAAGCCCACCAGCACCCAATCTCGTTGCCCCGGGATAAGCCAAGCGCGAATCTGATTGCCCTGATTAACGTTCGAGCGAGTGTTTTGCTTGGCAAAGCTATTATCTGCAAAGTTAAAGTTAAGCACCACCTCGCCCGATTGCGTGGTGGGCGCAAGCTGAATAAATGCAATACCTTCGTTGCTCACTTCATAGCGTGGCTTGTTCTCCAAATTGCCTGCCAAAGGCTCTTTGCCAATGCCGCCAAGCTGGTTTTGTGCTTGATAAGGCGCATTGAGTATAAACTCACCATTTAAGCCGCCACGCACCAATTGGTTGTTTTTATCATAAAGGCGCACCGCAACCACGGGGTTGGTTTTGCCATCAGCCACTAAGGTGGATTTTTCAGGTACCAGCTCAGCACGGCTAGGGCCGAGTGAATAATAAACATCACGGCTTTCTTGCAATACTACTTTGCCATCTGGGTCGGTTATAGTGACCTGCAATAAGTTTTTGCCTTCATGAATCGAGAGCCCTGTCCAAGTAGATAAAGCAACTTGGTTGCTTGGGTTAACTTGCATGCCGTTATAACGGATGGCATCAGGCGTTTCGCCATTGACTTTGATTTGTACGCGTTGCTGCGCAAAGTGCTTAACTGCAAATTTAATGGTAGGAATCGCAGGCACAAATCCTGTTTGTGGGTGTAACCATTCTGCAGCGGCTTCGGTTTTACTCAGCCAATCGGCATCAAAAGGCAGGCGCTCAATCACGGTGATGCCTTTTTCATCCAAGCCAATTGCTTTGACGCTTAAAGGAGAAGCAGGGGAGGGGGCCGTTGGCGAGCTGGCAGTGCCGATAGACGCCCCCGCTTTGGCTTGCACATAAAAATCCGCGTTCCACAAAGTGCCACCACGTACGTTAACAAATTGAGAATAAGTTCTGCCCGCAAAGCGGCTGTTTTTCTCACAAGCAATGGGTTCATATTGTTGATTTAACGAATCAATATCTAATTGCACTACATGGGTGCCAGGATTGATATTATCGGCATGCCAATTGCCATTATTATCAGTGGTGATATAAGTACCATCCTCTAACAAAACACGCGCATTTGGCAGCCCTTTAGGTTTTTTGGCATCGCAAGCGCCTACCAGCACGCGCCCCATTAAAATCGACTTGCTACGCATTAAATCTTCTTTCACCAGCATGCTGGCACGGCCAACGTTCGATTGATGGCTGACCGCATAAGCAATATTCTCCAACTTGCCCAAAGGTGTGCCAGCGGCTACTTCTGCCACATAACGAAAATTAAGCGTGGCGCTGGTGGCAATGTTGCCCACATTAAAGCGCAACGTGCGGCCATCATTGCCCAAAGTAACTTCTAGCGCGTTGCCACCCTGCAAACGGGCAGACCCTGCTTGATAGCGAAAACCTAAGGGGAGCCTATCTTCAATGACCACGCCTCTTGCGCTGCTTTTGCCCACGTTTTTCACACTGATGCTAAACGGCACAAAATCGCCGATGCTTAACACGGTTTTTTCAGCCGTTTTAATTACTTGTAAATCGCCAACGACAGGGTCTAAAGGCACATCAATGCGCACCGCAGGGCCAGGGTTAAGCGGAAAACTCCCACCGTAAGAAGCGCCATTGCCCAATGGGCCCAACACCAAAAAGCCCGCAGGCAAGTTGGCTATCGGCACGGTGGAGCTAAATACATAATCATCTGGTGGGGTGATTTGCAAGCGATACAGCCCAGGTGGCACCAAGGGGAAGCGATAACCGCCTCCCACCATGACAGGGTCACAAACGGTCGTACTGCCAGAACTCACGGGTTGCGGCAGGGGCGTAACGCCATCATCACACACCACATTGGCGGGCAAATTAGTGGCTGTGTCAATCAACGTAAGCACGGCGCCGTTCACCGCCTGCCCAGTGCCAGAATCAAACACAATGCCATAAGGGTCCACCAAGGCACTGTTGCTGACGGTGGTAACAGCGTCTAACGAGTCGGTATAAATCGCGGTGATTTTTTTATTTGCCTGCACGCCTAATTGGCAACTGCTGTTAGAGGCTTGGCGCACAGATTGGATATACCCCACAAACACCCCAGTAGAGACGCCGGTTTCTTTTAGCGTCAGCGTTTCGGTATCTAAGCTATCACTCACCACCATTATGCTGATGGTTTCTTGCACGGCGGGGTTTTGGTTTTGGTCATAATCAGTCACGCGCACAAAAATGGGGTCGCCTACTTTGTATTCCTTAGCGGGGGCAAGTTGCAATGTGCTGGGCACGCTTAAAGTGGCTGCAGGCGGCTGATGCACTTGTGGAGCGGGCAAAGCACCGCCGCCGCATTGCGTACTTTCCACCACTTGCGGTTCGCCAGATGCGCCGCTACGGAAATACTGCAACAACTCAATGGTGGCAGGGGTTCTGCTGGCGGTGACAAAACTAGTGCTCCCTGTCACCGTGATGGGAGGGGTAGTGCTATCGCCGTTAAAGCTAGCCGTGGCAGTGTTCACCACCGTGGTGTTAGGCGGCGTGGCCGCCCAAAGTGCACTGGTGAATAGTGCGAGCAAACTCAAGCCCAAACGTTGGGTCATGTGCCTAGGGAAAGCAAATGACCCAACGGGTCTAAACAAAATAGACCTGAAAGGCGTGCAAACCCCTCACGCAGGCGCGTGCGGGTCAGCAAGGAAGTGTTACCGAACCCTTTCAAGCAAGATATCCTTTATTGGATAATCACGTTGAAATAAACGGTAATGTAATTACCTGCTGCCAATGTGCCATTCCAACCTGACAACCCACTCCCCGCTAAAGTAGCGTAGTTAATGGTGATGTTGGAACCGGAAGCAGTGGCACCATTCGTGGTGGCTTGACCCGTAACGCCTGGCGCAGTGTAGCCGCCGCCAGTACCTGTGCCTGTCACCGCGCCAAACCCAGTGGTAGAAAGCGAAGTGCCGCTTGCTGAGCATGCGGTTGCCGCTGGGCTTCCTGTGCCACTAATGAGTTTAGGGTCAAATGACAATCCTGTTGGAAGCACATCTAGCAATTGCGTGAGCTGTGTATCCACCGTGCCCGTGTTAGCCACTGTAATGGCATATTGCACATAACCACCAGGAATATTTTTTGGGTTGCTTGTGCCGTTAACAGGGTCACAAATGGTTGCCATGGTTTTAGTTACATTCAACACAGCTGGTACCAAGCGGTAAGCATCTAACGCAAAAGCTTGCCCATCGCTAGCGATTTGCCCAGGGTCAGTGCCTGTACTATTGGCTGTGGTAGAAGGATCAGCAAAGACGATTTCCACCGTATTTGTGCCATTGGGACCCGTGCTAGCGGTAAGTGGTGCGCCTTGCGTACCTGCCGTACCGCCTGCATTAGTGGTTGCGGTCATACGGACAGCCGCTTGATTTGGCGTGGTGGTTGGGGTTGCTGGCATGTCACACACTGCGTAAACAGTTTTAGTGGCATCAGGGGCAAGTTCATCAATGAAAATGGCCGTATCTTGCGCCACTTGATAGTCTGCCGTGGCGCCACTTTCAACAAAGGCGCTACAACTGCTAGTGTTGTAAGTATCGGCTTGTGTGAACACCGTACCTGAGTCATTGGTGGCTGAAATGCCAAAATCTTGCACGGTGTTACCATTGTTGGTTACCGTGAAGGTGGTGACCGCTTTGGGTTGCCCTGGCACAACGGCAGTAAAGGTGCCGTTGCTTTCTATGACGGTGAGATTAACTTTATTATCCACCTTAAACGTCGTCACTGTCCCATTGCCTGTCCCTGGCGTGCTGTTGCCAGAGGGCGATGATTCAATCGGGGTTTGTGGTGCGCCCCCAGCAGAAAAGCTTAAAGTGGCTTTATTGTCAATATTAGTGCCAGAGAGCGTGCCCGCCGCCCAAGCACTCTGTTGCGATAAGCCCAAAGCCAAGCCTAGGGCGACTAACCCTAGTTTTAGCTTGAGCGTAGCTTGTTGAAACTTCATGATATTTCTCCTTGCTGAAAAAAACAAAATAACTACTTAATTTAAAAACTACTTAACTACCGAAATGAAACTAACGCTACTTTCTTTACCAACGGCAAGCTCGCCCTTGTAAACCCAGCGAATATGCGTGTAATCGCTGGTTGTTGCAGGACGCTCACTGTCGTCCTTCCCTTTTACTTTTAAGGACGTTGCCGCCCCATAGGTTTTGCCGCCGTCAACAGAATATTGAATGTCCGTATTGTCGCCTTGGGCGCTCCCAGCCTCATAAACCGTGTGCTCAGGCACTGGGTTAGTGAGTGCAATGTTGTTCACAGGTTTGTTGCTGATGTTTTTAAATGTGGTGGTGTAAATGATTTTGGTATCTGGCGGGGCTGATTTAACCGGTACTCGCTTCACTTCTGTTTTGCCGTTCACCACGCTTTTGATTTCTTTTTCGGCAATACTTTTTACCTCCACTGCGCCTTTTTCGGCATGCGCAAGCAAAGGGGTCAACCACATGCTGGTAAACAACACAAGGGCAGGGAGGAGGGGCTGCATACAAATTCCTTTCGTTTAGTTAATGGTTGCGTTAAATTCAATCGCAATCACGTTAGGGGCGGGCACATCTCCCAAATTCACCGATAACGTGTTGCTAGAAAAAGAAACGTTGTTGGGGCTGTAACTCACCGTGGCAGAACCCGCTACATAGCGAACTTGCGCGGGCATCGGGTCGGCGATGATTAAATTTTTAGCCACCCCACTGGCACCTGCCACATTCACAGTTAAGCGATAACGCACCATCGCGCCGGGGGTTAATAAAGCGGGGTTGTTGGGGCTAATCAAGGTTTTTAGCAAGGTGACGGTGGCACTGGTGACCACTTTGTATGCATTAATGGCGGTTGATTGTGCATCGCGCGCTACTTGCCCTGGGTCAGTGCCATTGGCGCTAGCCGTACTGGCGGCATCGGCAAACACAATATCTACGCGATTAGGGTCATTGGTAGTAGATTCCCTCAACAAAGGCGCCGATTCGATCCCCGGCGTGCCCCCCGCTGTGGTGGTGGCAGTTAAACGCACATTAGCCTGTTCGCCAGTATTCAAGCCATTAGGGATATTACAAACGGCATAAACCGTTTTTTGCGCATCAGGGGCTAATTCGTCTAGGTAACTCAACTTGTCTTCACTGGCTTGATACCCGGCATTGGCGCCGCTCTCCACTCGCACAGTGCAAGAGGTGGCATCAAAACTATCCGAGCCAGCAAGCACTAGCCCACCAGAAGCTAAATTATCCAACACCAAATGAAAATCTTGCGTTGCATTGCCCAAATTGGTCACCTGCCAACTGGTGATTGCCGCAGATTGCCCTGAAAACACATTGCTGACCAAGCTAGCAGGCTGCACGCTTAAATTGATTTTATTATCCACCTTGAAAATGGTAGGCAAACCCTGCCCAATCCCAGCGCTACTATTGCCTAGAGGTGAAGATTCGATAGGGGCGCCGCCCAAATAAGTGACAGTGGCGAGGTTGTTAATGCTGGTGTTGGCAGGGGTTCCGACCGCAAAGGCTGATGTAGCAAGACTTAAAAAAAAACTGCAAAACACTATAGCGCGCATCATCAAGCGCGCTGCCCAAAATACCCCCCCCATTCCTTTGCTAGTGTTCATCTTTTTATACAACTTTTTTCTTTTTTTAAGCAAAAGCATTAATTAAATAACATAAATTAATTATAGTTGTTTAATTGTAAATTTAGTAGGGGAATTTATTGTGTTATGTGAATCGCCACTTATTTGCTAGACACTTTTAAGCCCTAATAATGGCTAAAAATTAAGCTGGAGTAAGAGTGGGAAACGTTTTCCAGAAAAATTCAAAAAAGCAGCCGTCCGTCAAATCACAGAAGGCGGATATGCTGTACTTGAAGTGGCACGCAGATTGGATGTCACGGTTGATAGTCTGTATACCTAGGTCAGGAAGTACGGCCCAGACGCAGCAGAGCATCAAGCAAAAACAGCTGAACAAGCAGAGTTGCAACGCTTGCGTAGGAAACTTAAGCGAGTGACTGAAGAGCGAGATATATTAAAAAAAGCCGCGGCATACTTCGCGAAGCGGTCAGGCTGAGGTATGTCTTTAACAACAGCACCAGGACTGCTGGCCGATACGGTGGCTCTGCAAGCTGCTGCATGTTCATTCGAGTGGGTTTTATGCCTAGTTGAAGCAACCGCATTCCAAGACTTATCAAACCAGCCAGCGGCAATCTGGCCTCATTAAGCAAAGCTGGTTGGAGACTGGTGGTGAGTATGGTTATCGCAATGTGCATAGCGATTTGCGCGCTTGGGGTGAGTACAATGGAATTAACCGCGGTTACAAGTTGATGCATCAGCACGGTGTAAAGGCATTGGTTGGCTATCGTAAGCCACGCTATTATAGTGGCAAGGCTAATACGCTGAACCGTGAATTCAACCCAGTGAGGCCGAATCAATCATGGGTGTCTGACATTACCTATACTCGCATGCATGAGGGTTGGTTATATCTGGCAGCTGTGATGGACTTATTCTCCCGCCGCATTCTAGGCTGGTTTATGCAGTCGCGCATTACAAAAGCGCTGGTATTGGATGCATTGCTAATGGCTGTGTGGCGTAGAAAGCCTGAACAAAAGGTGCTGATTCATTCGGATCAGGGTAGCCAATATACCAGTGAAGACTGGATGCTGTTTCTCAAAGCACACAATCTTGAATCCAACATGAGTCGCAGAGGTAACGGCCATGATAATGCTGTGGCTGAGAGCTTCTTTCAACTATTGAAGCGTGAGAGCTTTAAACGCAAATATACAACGACCGAGATGAATCTAAACGGAATATCTTCGATTACATCGAGTTCTTTTACAACTCAAAACGAAGACACAATTCCAATAACTGATTATCTCCGATAGACTTTGAAAATCAGTTCAATCAACCGGCTGAACAGTGTCTACAAAGTTAGTGGCGATTCAGATGGGTAACCTACTAGCTCCTTATATTGATTAATCATTATATGGGCATGCAAATCTCAGTTTTGAGGCATAAACTAAAAAAGCCACGCTGAAAACAAAGCGTGGCTTTTAATCAATCTTGAATTAAATGATTAAGCAGCGTTTTTACGACGAGCGATCAAACCCATCAGACCCAGACCAGCGATCATCAGTGCGTATTCGCTTGGCTCAGGCACTGCCGCGACCGCAGTCACGTCAGAGGATATGAATTCAACGCGTAAACCAGTTGGATTACCGGTAGCTAGTGCCTGATTGGTTAACACGAAAGTTAAGGTGTTGATGCCTGCCACAAAGTTAGAAGATGTTGCTGAGAAAGCGCTCCATTCTCTGTAACCATTTGCGGTGCCGATCTGAGTGCCGTTCAAGTAAGCGATCGCGGAGTTATCTGCTGCGAATTGCGCTGAAAAGCTCGCAGTGCTGGCGTTAAACCCTGTCAGATCAAATGTCGTGGACCATGTGTACACGCCATCCGCAGTTGGGTCTAAAGAGTCACCTTGGTTTTGTGTCGGTGTTAACCATGAAGAGGTGGCTGTATTTTCGAGCCATGGGCCGATTGGAAAAGAGCCATTCGCTGCAACATAGCCAAATGAGCCAACGGTTGTGGTTGCGCTTGATAAAGCGTAATTCGTGTCTTGCTGACCTGCTGAAAGACCTGCCCCCGTGTTGTATAAGCCTGCAATGACGTCAGCGTTTGCGTTTAATGATGCCAACCCCATGGCTACTACTAAAGCTAGTTTTTTCATTGATATCTCCAGTTTTTTTAATATTTCATCGCTCGACAAGGCCATTTAATGACTTAAATGTCACCTTGAACGTAAAATTACTATGAGTTTGCATCGACTGTCATTAGCCCGTTTAGGCTATCGCGATAACATTTAGGGGCGGTTTAGGCAGATTGCCTACAGTCTAGACTTTTGTTTTGCAGAGGGATAATCGCGGGAAGTTAAATCAGGCAGCTGCTAATTGATGATAAACTGTGGGTATGTTTCAAATTCGCAGTTCAAAAAAAACCACACAATCAAAAATCGGAATAAATTTCCAACCTGAATATTTGTGTGGTTTTTTTGAATTTGGTGCCCAGAAGAGGACTCGAACCTCCACGTCGTTAAACACTAGTACCTGAAACTAGCGCGTCTACCAATTTCGCCATCTGGGCTTAAGAAGCACTGCATTTTAAAGGAAGAATTAATATTGTCAACCAGAAAAACCAAAAAAACCCTGCGTGCAAATGACCCGCAGGCCAAGCGAGAAGCCGAGTTATACCAAACGCCACTGCCTAGTCGAGAGTTAGTGTTGCAGCTACTTTCGGACCAAGGAATTCCCCTCAGTGCCGACCAAATTTACCTACTTCTGGACATCAGCGCCGATGAGCGAGACATCTTCAACCGCCGGCTCGGTGCGATGGAGCGTGATGGCCAACTGATGCGGAATCGCAAGGGTGCATTTTGCTTGCCGGATAAGATTCATTTGATTGCAGGCACGGTATTTGGTCACAGCGACGGTTTTGGCTTTTTGCAGCCAGATGATAAAACTAAAAACCCCGAAGATATCTTTTTAGGCCCCAAAGAGATGACCTTGGTGATGCATGGCGACCGAGCCATGGTGCGGTTGGCTGGGCTTGATCGCAAGGGTCGTCCAGAGGGTAAATTGGTAGAAGTGCTAGAGCGAGCTAATAAGACGCTAGTTGGTCGGGTGATTCGAGCGCAAGGGGTGACGATTGTTGCCGCTGAAGACAAGCGCATCAGCCAAGACGTGTTGATTCCATATCATTTAGATATGGATGCGCAAGTGGGGCAGATTGTCACGGTTGAACTGACCGAATATCCCTCGTCTCACTCAAGCCCGATGGGTAAGATTGTCGAAATTTTGGGCAATTATGCTGATAGCGGCATGGAGATCGAGATTGCCCTACGCAAGCATCATTTGCCGCATCAATTTAACCCAGCTGCAGTCAAGCAGGCCGAAGATTTTCCGAGAACAGTGCAAGCCAAGGATTACAAAGGCCGCAAAGATTTGCGTGCCTTGCCATTAATCACTATTGATGGCGAAACTGCACGGGATTTTGATGATGCCGTATTTGCCGAGCCGCAAGGCAAAGGCTGGCGCCTAGTGGTGGCGATTGCCGATGTGAGCTTTTATGTGCAGCCCGGCGATGCGTTGGACAAAGAGGCATACGATCGCGGTAACTCGGTCTACTTTCCCCGTCGCGTGATCCCAATGCTGCCAGAAGCCTTATCCAATGGTTTGTGTTCATTGAATCCGGACGTTGAGCGCTTGTGTATGGTCTGCGACATGCAGGTAGATAGTCTGGGCGTTGTTAAACAATATCAATTCTATCCCTCTGTCATGCTGTCAAAAGCGCGCATGACCTACACCAAAGTGCATGCATTATTACAGGCGGAAGATGCCGCATTGACCGAGGAATACGCTTGGTTGATGCCGCATCTGCAACACTTAAACAGTGTGTATAAATTGATGCTCACGCAACGTGAAAAGCGGGGTGCGGTTGAGTTTGAGTCGACTGAAACCATGATGGTATTCAATGACAATGGCAAGATCGACAAAATTGTGCCGGTGACGCGCAACGAGGCACACAAGTTAATTGAAGAATGCATGCTGGCTGCGAATGTGTGCGCGGCAGACTTTTTGCTCACAAACGAGCAAACCTGTTTGTTCCGCATTCATGAAGGCCCGACGCCCGAAAAACTCGAGGCCTTACGTTTGTTTATGGGCGAGTTTGGCTTTGGGGTGGGTGGTGGTGAGAAACCAAGCGCCAAAGATTATGCCAAGCTGATGCAGCGTATCAAGGCGCGCCCCGATGCACAGTTGCTGCAAACCGTGATGCTGCGGTCAATGCAACAAGCGGTTTACAGTCCAGACAATGTTGGCCACTTTGGTTTGGCTTACGACGCTTATACCCACTTTACCTCACCGATTCGTCGTTATCCGGATTTGCTGGTTCACCGCGCGATTAAAGCGGTGGTTGAAGGTAAACGCTATCAAGCAAAAGACTGGCATCAATTAGGCGTACATTGCTCCATGACTGAGCGTCGCGCTGATGATGCGACGCGTGATGTGACCAATTGGCTGAAATGTTTTTACATGCAAGATAAGGTCGGCGAGGTGTTCAGTGGCACCGTGGCTGGCGTCACCAGCTTTGGTTTGTTTGTGGCGCTGGATGAGGTGTATGTCGAAGGCTTATTGCATGTGACGGACCTGGGTAACGATTACTTTATTCACGACAAAGCTCGTCACGAAATGGTGGGCGAGCGCACTGGCGTGCGTTATCGGTTAGGCGACCGTTTGACAGTAAAAGTGGTTCGGGTAGACCTGGAAACCGCCCGCATCGACTTTACACTCGCAGGCACAGTTGAAGCGGCTAGTGAGTTAACCGGGGAAGGCGCGGGCACAGATGCGCCTAAAAAAGTAAGCCATGAGCGTAAAGCCAGCAGCCTAAGCCCATTTGCATCGACTAAAACCGCGACCGTTGCCCGGACAAAGTCAGCGACAGCGAAATCGGTCACTGGGCATCAAGAGAAAGCCAATACGGCGAAACCGGTGGCGGGTAAACCTGCTGCTGGCAAGTCACGCTCCGCCAAAGACAAAGGCCGCCATGCGGCGCAAAAAAATAAAGGCAAACCCAAGGCAAAAGCACGATAATAGCGCTTGGAATAAAAAGTAGTGTTTAGCGAGCTATTCGCGCAGCGCATGACAATGTCTTTACATTGTCGGGCCTGCGCGATTCGTGTTTTATCTTTTGCGATAGATATGCAAAAGTCATCAAAAAAATAGGAGTTACTATGTCAGAAGCCCGCATTCTGTTTGGTTTTCATGCGGTGCTGAGTCGCATGCGTCAGCATGGCAGCAGCATTCAGGAAATTATTATCGACCAAGACCGTGTCGACGCGCGTATGCGTGATCTGCTAGAAATGGCCAAATCGCAAAATATTCGTGTGATTCAAGCTGAGCGTCATCGTTTAGATGGCTTTATTGGTGCGCATGGTCGTCATCAGGGCGTCATCGCCCGCGTCATCGAAACCCCTATGCCGTACAAAGACATCCATGATGTATTAGAGTCAGATCTGGATGAACCACCGTTCTTTCTGATCCTCGATGGGGTACAAGATCCGCATAATTTGGGGGCTTGTTTGCGTGTGGCAGATGCGATGGGCGTGCATGCCATTATTGCGCCTAAGGATCGCTCAGTCGGTTTGAATGGCACCGTACGTAAAGTAGCCAGCGGCGCAGCCGAAACCGTGCCATTCATTTCGGTGACTAATCTGGCGCGCACCATCCGCGAGTTGAAAGAGGCAGGCGTGTATATTGTCGGCACAACCATGGATGCCCCGGGCTCTTTGCATAACACTAAACTTGAGGGACCGATCGCCTTGGTGATGGGCGCCGAAGGCGATGGGATGCGCCGTTTAACCCAAGAAACTTGCGACGCACTCATTACTATTCCGATGTTTGGCTCGGTACAAAGTTTGAACGTTAGTGTGGCCAGTGGCATTGCCTTGTACGAGATTCGTCGTCAGCGCGTATTGGCCGGTGGTAAAGCGTAACCTGCTGCGATGTTAACCTTAACTCATCTGTGGCAGCAATTGCGCCAGCATTCACGGCGTTTGTGGTTGGGCCAAAGTCTGGCATTTTTTGGGGCGACGGTCGCGGTTCCCATTCCGCTGCTGATGCCCTTGCTGGTGGATGAAGTGCTGTTACATCAACCCGGTAAACTGACCCAACTCATGACATGGTTGTTGCCAGCCGATTGGTTAGGCCCCATTGCCATCATATTGGTTGTCACGCTGCTCACCATGAGTTTGCGCTTGAGTAGCGTGTTATTGGGGGTGGCGACCACACGTATCTTTGTCGGATTATCTAAGCAGGTGACATTGCGGGTGCGTCAGACCTTACTCGATAAGCTGGCGCGCATTCGCATGCAAGTCTACGAAAGTCTCGGTGCGGGGCAAATTACCGCCAGGTTGTTAACCGATATTGAAACTTTGGACAAATTTTTAGGTGAAACCATTGCCAAGGTGCTGGTTGCGATACTCAGCGTCATCGGCGTGGCTGTAGTGCTGCTATGGA
Source organism: Methylophilus medardicus (assembly GCF_006363955.1). GTDB lineage: Bacteria > Pseudomonadota > Gammaproteobacteria > Burkholderiales > Methylophilaceae > Methylophilus > Methylophilus medardensis. The sequence continues at coordinate 1,396,801 of NZ_CP040948.1, read as the reverse complement.
TGCATTGGCAGTTGGCACTGATCATTTTGCTGTTGAATCCGTTTGTGATTGGCTTGACCATGGTGCTGGGTAAAAAGGTCAAACTATGGAAGCAACGGGAAAACAGCGCATTTGAAGTGTTGTCTCAATCTGTCAGTGAAACGCTGGAAGTCATGCAGCAATTGCGTGCCAGCAACAGTGACAAACGCTTTTTGGACAAAGCCAAACAAGCGGCTGAAAGTGTACGAGTGGCGGCGACGGCCTCAGGCTGGAAATCAGATGCCTTATCTCGATTGTCATTTGGTGTATTTTTATTTGGTTTTGAGATTTTTCGTGCTGTCGCCATGTTGATGGTGGTGTTTTCAGACCTGTCGGTTGGCCAAATGATCGCGGTCTTTGGTTATTTGTGGTTCATGATGGGCCCTGTGCAAGAGTTGCTATCCGTGCAGGTTTCGTTCTATGCGGCAAAAGCTGCGTTGGGCAGAATCAATCAGGTACTGGCGGCAGATGAAGAACCGCATTATCCAGCGCAGGTGGATGGTTTTCACGCACACAGCCCGGCTACCATTCGTTTGCAACAGGTGACTTTTGCCTATGCCGAAGGTAGCCCGATTTTGGAGGATGTCAGCCTCAACATTGCGCCGGGTGAACAAGTGGCGTTGGTAGGCGTTTCTGGGGCCGGCAAGTCCACTTTGGTACAGTTGTTATTAGGCTTGTATGCGCCGACCAAAGGCCAGATTTTATTTAATGGGCAAGCAATTGAACAACTCGGGTATGCGCAGGTGCGTGAACATCTCGGCGTTGTGTTACAGCAACCCATGCTTTTTAATGACAGCGTGCGGCAAAATTTAACCATGGACCAGCCTTATAACGATGCAGCGCTTTGGCATGCACTGGAGGTGGCGCAGCTGTCACAGTTTGTGCGCGATTTGCCGCAAGGACTGGATACGCAGCTTGGGCGCAGTGGGGTGCGCTTGTCTGGCGGGCAACGACAGCGTCTTGCCATCGCCCGCATGATGCTCAAACAGCCACAAGTCGTCATTTTAGATGAAGCGACCTCGATGCTGGATACGCATACTGAGGCCTTATTGCACCGCGCGATGCGCACATTCTTGCGCGGCCGCACGACGATTATCATTGCGCATCGTTTGTCTGCGGTGAAAGAAGCTGATCGGGTGTTGGTGTTTGATGGTGGGCGGATTATCGAAGAAGGCCAGCACGATACGCTAGTGAAACAAAATGGCAGCGTCTACCAGCGCCTATATGGCTCACAAACGGCATAATCAACCAATCGGTGGTCGATCAATCACATCCACCCATTAAATAAACATGTGAGCGGCGCCCATGCTACTGATTAACTGATCGGTGCTTGTTTAAACGCAATTGTTTATTGATCGCGCAACCTCGCAACATAATTTTGATCGTTCGCCCGCTCACCAAGGTCATTGAGCACATGGCTAATTTCACCAGTGCCTCCTAACGACACACTCGTTATGTGGTTAAAGCGGATATTGGCACCCTTAGGCGCTTCAACTGCGCTATTGAGTTTTACGCTCGGATTATCGTTAAAAAAACAATAAACGCCCATCCCTGTCGCTTGATGATGGGTCACATGGTCAGCGACCTTATAGGAAGCAAAGCCGTTGACTTCGCCATTCATCCAGCTTGCTTGGTCGGGCACATCATAAGGCGCTTCACTTTGATAAAAGTATACTGACCCATGCTCGCCGTTCCACACCGTTTGGTAGCCATGAAAGTGCTCTACAAATAAGCCATACATGGTGACATGATCGCCATTGACGACGATGCCATGCTTGCTGGTGTTGACGTTCCAGCCAATTCCGTCACCATGATCCCCGCGCCAGACCCAGAGATTATCGCCAATGACATCGTTGCTGTGGATGATGACACTCTGGGTTGCGTTGCCGACATGGGCGCCGCCGACTCTAAAAAAGGTGTCATGCAAGCTAATTGGATTATCAGCATGCCTTAGGTCTCGCTTATTGTCACCCACTTGCAGCAGTACCTCTGAATTTTGTGCGCCTGCGTCAAATAGAATGCCACCAATACTGACGCCGTCGACATCTGCCACCTTAAGTGCAGCATTGCCTGCGACCGGCATCAGTGTGGCAATGCCTAAGCCCAACACCACTGTATTGGGCTGCGTGACCTCGACAGGTGCGTTGAGCTGATAAATGCCCGGTGTCAACAGCACATGTTTCCCTTTGGCTAATGCCGCATTGAGGGTGATTGCGGTGTCAGTCGCGGCTTTGGCAATGTAAAACTGCGAGAGCGGGATCACTTTGGCCGGCGTATTCTTGGCTTGCCAGCTGATGCCGTGACTGTTTTTTTGCAAGGCTGGCACCACGACACTGTATTGGCCTTGGTGATCAATGGTTAAAAATGGTTTTTCACGCACCACAGGGGTTTCTTCAACCACGGTGTAAGGCGGAGTGGGCCACTGGTCACCTGCTGGCGCATGTTCAACCCCAACAAATACCATGTTCCAGTTTTGGTTGGTCCAGCTACCGAGGCTTGCGTTGCGGGTGAGCCATTGTTGCTGGGTGCCAGAATTCACTTGCTGATCAATGAGACTGTCCGCGATGAAGCCGCCGCTGGACCAGCCGCCATCGTCATCCAGCAACATATTGCCGCGCACATGAATGCGGCGCAGTGGCGCGGCCTGCGAAACCGCCCATTGCATAGTGCCGTTATCCGGCGTTACCGAGAGGTTTTCAACACTGCGCCAGAAATTTTGCGTGGCATCGCCACCATGCCAAGCGGCTTCAACGCGGATACCGCCTTGAAGCATCACCTCATCCGGAAATTGTCCGAGGCCAAGTAGCTGGGTATAAAAACCAAGTTTGACCTTGTTGTGATATACCCCGGGTTTGAACAACACCGCATAGCGCTCGGGGCCGAATTGGTTGGCTTCTTGTTGTTTAAACAGCTTATCTAAACGCTGTTGGATCTCCTCCGAGGCCATGGCAGGGTCCATGATAAGCACGTTAGGCCCAAAGTCAGGTGGCGCGACTGGGGTACTTTGCGCTCCATTCAGCTCGCAACCAAGCAACAGTAAAGCTGTCAGCCCAACACTCAAGGTTTTAAGTGTTGCATAATTTGGCAAAAATAAAGGCATAAACGATGGGCTTTCAATCAACATGACTAAAAAAGCTGACCGCAAGCAGGCGGCTGAGATTCAACTTTAGTCATGTTTTACGTTTGTTAAAATCGGCGACCGTTGGTTATTGGTTCAACTGCAGTGTGCTTAACGTGTCGCGACGAACGCGTGCAAGCAAGTCGGCATCGTCGATCAATGATTCGCCATAAGAAGGAATCAACGACTTTAAGTGATCCTGCCAGCTTTGGCTTTGCATTCGGCTGGCAAAGCAGCGCTGTAAAACGTCCAGCATGGCTTTGACACTCACAGACGCACCAGGAGACGCGCCGAGTAAGGCGGCTAAACTGCCATCGGCACTCGATACAATCTCGGTACCAAACTCCAGCTTGCCCCAATGTTGATGGCAACGCTTGATGATTTGTACACGCTGTCCGGCATGCGCTAATTGCCAATCATCGCTATCGGCATTGGGTAAAAACACGCGCAGAGATTGCATGCGTTGTTCATGGTTTTGAAATACTTCTTTGATTAAGTATTTTGTTAAGTCGAGGTGATGCCGGCCAACGCCCAACATACTTTTAATATTCTTGAGTTTGACGGATTTGGCCAAGTCAAAGCGAGAGCCCTGCTTTAAAAAACGGGTGGTAAATCCAGCATAGGGCCCAAACAGAAGGGCCGATTGACCTTGTATCATGCGCGTGTCCAAGTGGGGCACGGACATCGGCGGTGCACCCACCGCCGCTTGGCTGTAAACTTTGGCATGGTGGGTCTGAATCAACTTGTCATTGCGGCAAATCAACCACTGACCACTGACCGGAAAGCCGCCGTAACCATGTGCCTCCGGGATGCCGGATTGTTGCAACAGTGGCAGCGCGCCACCGCCTGCACCCAAAAACACGAAGGCTGACTGATACTGGTGGGCGCGTCCGGAGACTAAATCTTGGATGCGTATTTGCCAGCTTGTGCGCTCACGTTGCTGCACTGCTTTAAGCGAAGTCACCCGAGATTGCGTGAGCAAGGTGAAGTTAGGGCACGTTTTTAAGTAGGCCACCAGTTGTCGGGTGAGGGCGCCAAAATTGACATCTGAGCCATGTGCGACCCGAGTTGCCGCCATTGTGGCTGGTGATGTGCGGCCAGCCATCATCAATGGCATCCAGTCCTGCAGCGTATTAGCGCGATCGCTCCATTGCATGTCGGCAAATAATGGGTGGGCTTGTAATAGCGCAAACCGTTGACGTAAGAAGGCAGCATCTGCATCGCCCCAAACGGCGCTCAGATGGGGAACACGCTGAATGAAGTCGGCAGCATTTAATACCCCTTCTTTCACCAGTGTCGACCAGCATTGCAAAGAAACTTCATACGCGGCATTGATTTCTAGCGCTCGGCGGATTTGAATATCGCCATGCTTGTCTTTAGGGGTGTAGTTGAGCTCGCAATACCCGGCGTGACCAGTACCGGCATTATTTAACGCATCTGAACTCTCAAGCGCCACATCCTCCAGTTGTTCAACCATGCAGATCTGTAGTGTTGGATCGAGTCGATGTAGCAGAACTGCCAGCGTAGCGCTCATAATGCCGCCACCGACCAGCAATACATCGAGATCAGTTGTAGCCATGGTATGTCATTCCCCCGTGTTGAGGCGTTTGGATGTCAAACGCGCAATCATCGTGCCGCCGCGCATTATAATATAAATAGAAAACCCCGCCGCATGCTAGGCGCAACATGGTCGCTGATCCTACGCACTAACTTGTCAAAAAAAGGCTTTTGCGGTAATCTCTGACCTTAATCAGAAATGGTTTAAAACGAGAAAAAAACGAATCCTGACTTGAGGTTAGAACAAACAATTGAGAGCGTTTGTCTATCCATGTGCAGATAGTCAGCCACACTTTGTAATTCATAATCGGGGTGCGTATGAAAAATCCGCTGGAATCTGTTGCTGGATCCGTCATTTCAGGCTTGCTTTTAACCTTAGCGCTGGTTTTTTTTCTTAAGAACTTTATTGTAGCGGGAGCTTGATCATGGAATTAGTGCCGGCAATCGCGCGATGGATTCATCTTTTGGCAGGCGTGACCTGGGTAGGCCTACTGTATTATTTTAACTTGGTACAAATGGCAGGCCTCAAAGCGGCTGCCGCTGATGGCACCGCTGCAGGCATCAATAAACACATTGCACCTCGCGCTTTGCTCTGGTTTCGCTGGTCCGCTGTGGTTACTTGGGTGGCTGGGGCGGCCTTGTTGGGGCCACATTTTGTCGACGCGTTTGCCCTACGCAATGGTTTTGAATTGATCGGCGTCGGTGCTTGGTTAGGCACCATTATGTTGTTTAACGTGTGGGTATTGATTTGGCCAAATCAGAAAAAGATTCTTGGTTTTGTGCCCGCAGATGAAGCGCAGAAAAATCAGGCACGACGGGTAGCGATGTTGGCCTCACGCACCAATTTGATGCTCTCACTGCCGATGTTGTTCTTTATGGCAAATGGCTTGAGTCATCGCGCAGCACTCGGTTTTTAGCAGGTTTAAGGCGTTTACGGCGGCTTAAGCCGCCGTTTTTGTTTTTTGAAAAAGGGTTTGAAATGCATTCGGAACACTTAATGAACACCTATGGTAGACAGCCGGTGACTTTTGTCAAAGGTGAGGGCGTCTGGTTGACAGATACTGCCGGTGATCGCTATCTGGATGCGCTGTCCGGGGTGGCCGTGAATGGTTTAGGGCATGCCCACCCTAAATTTGTCGCCGCATTGAATGCGCAAATTGCCAAGTTGATTCATGTGTCTAATATCTATCAGATTGCAGAGCAATCGGCACTGGCTGACAAACTGGCTGCGCTCTCGGGCATGGACCGTGTATTTTTCTGTAATTCTGGCTGCGAAGCCAATGAAGCCGCAATTAAATTAGCGCGTTTGTATGGACACAACAAAGGTGTCGATCATCCGGAAATTATCGTGATGGACCAAAGTTTTCATGGCAGAACCATGGCCACCTTGTCTGCCACAGGTAACCGTAAAGTGCAGGCAGGTTTTGAGCCCTTGGTCAGCGGATTCCTGCGGGTTCCTTTTGATAACCTGGAAGCTATCAAAACGATTGCTTCACACAAAAACAACGTCGTCGCCATTCTGGTAGAGCCGGTGCAAGGCGAAGGTGGCATTCATATTCCTGCTAGCCTCAAAGCCTACCTCCAAGGATTGCGCGAGATCTGTGATGCCAACGGCTGGCTATTAATGGTTGATGAAGTGCAGTCTGGGATTGCCAGAACCGGCACTTGGTTCGCCTTTCAGCACGCGGGGATCTTGCCTGATGTGATGACCTTGGCCAAAGGGCTGGGTTCTGGCGTGCCGATTGGTGCTTGTGTGGCGCGCGGGGTGGCTGCTGAGACCTTCGTGCCGGGCAAACATGGTTCCACCTTTGGTGGTAACCCATTAGCTTCGGCAGCGGGGCTGGCCACCTTGGATATCATCACAGAAGAAAAACTGCGCGAGAACGCTGAAGAAGTCGGTGGCTACATTCGTCAACAATTTCTCTCTGCGCTCAAAGACGAGGCGGGCGTAGTGAATGTGCGTAACGCCGGCATGATGATCGGCATCGAGCTGAATAAACCTTGTGCTGAGTTGGTTAAGCAGGCGTTGGCCGCCAAAGTGCTGATTAACGTCACCTCTGAGAAGGTTATTCGTTTACTGCCACCGCTGGTGATGAATAAACACGAAGCGGATGAACTGGTGGGTAGACTGGCACCGTTGATATTGAATTTTTTAAAGGCGAGTGCTTGATCAAACAAGTACCTTACACATGATGAGTATGAAACACTTTTTGCAGTTTAATGATCTGACCCGCGATGAAATTGAACATATATTTGCCCGCGCAAAGTGGATTAAATCGCAGTTTAAGGACTACAAGCAATATTGGCCTTTGGTTGATCGCACCTTGGTGATGATTTTTGAAAAAGCCAGTACACGGACTCGCTTGTCGTTTGAAGCAGGCATGCAACAGTTGGGTGGCTCGGCCATTTACCTGAATACGCGTGACTCACAGCTGGGCCGCGGCGAGCCGGTAGAAGATGCGGCGCAAGTGATTTCACGGATGAGTGATATCGTCATGATTCGTACCTACGAGCAAAGCATTATTGAACGTTTCGCGCAAAACTCACGTGTGCCGGTGATTAACGGCCTGACTAACGAGTATCACCCTTGCCAAATCCTTGCCGATATTTTTACTTTTATCGAGCATAGAGGTTCGATTCAAGGCAAAACCGTCGCATGGATCGGCGACAGCAATAACGTTTGTAATACCTGGCTACAGGCGGCTGAAGTGCTGGATTTTAATGTGCATGTGTCAACGCCACCCGGTTACGAGGTCGAGCCTGAGCGCGCTAATTTGTATGGCACTTCGCACTTTGAGTCTTTCGCTGACCCCATGGAAGCCGCACGTGACGCCGACTTGGTGACCACGGATGTGTGGACCTCAATGGGTTTTGAGGCAGAAAACGAAGAGCGCCGCAAAGACTTTGCGGATTGGCAAGTCGACGAAGACATGATGAAAGTCGCCAAAGCCGACGCGGTGTTTATGCATTGCTTGCCAGCACATCGCGGTGAAGAAGTCTCCGCCGAGGTGATTGATGGCAAACAAAGCGTGGTATGGGACGAGGCAGAGAATCGCTTGCATACGCAAAAGGCCCTCATGGAATACCTGCTGCTAGGCAAGGTTGCTGCATAACAGGTGGCGATGACAAGCGTCTGGCGGCGCGAAGCCGCCACATGCGGTATTAGTTAATATAAACGGCTTGCGCAGACAAGCCAGATGAATTCAGTATTGGGATAATTTAGATGAGCGATATTAAAAAAGCGGTGTTGGCGTATTCTGGCGGTTTAGACACTTCCGTCATTTTGAAGTGGCTGCAAGACACCTATCAATGTGAAGTCGTTACTTTTACCGCTGACCTCGGCCAAGGCGAAGAATTAGAGCCGGCGCGCGAAAAAGCCAAAAAGTTTGGCGTTAATGAAATTTATATTGATGACCTGCGTGAAGAGTTCGTGCGTGATTTCGTGTTCCCGATGTTTCGTGCCAATACGGTCTACGAGGGAGAATACTTACTCGGTACCTCTATCGCACGTCCGCTGATTGCCAAGCGTTTAATTGAAATTGCCAAAGAAACCAAAGCGGATGCGATTTCACATGGCGCGACCGGCAAGGGTAACGACCAAGTGCGTTTTGAATTGGGCGCATACGCCCTCAACCCAAACATTCAAATTATTGCGCCTTGGCGTGAGTGGGACCTGTTGTCACGTGAAAAACTGCTGGCCTACGCAGAGCAACACGGCATTCCGGTGGATATGAAGCACAAGCAAGGCGGTAGTCCATACTCTATGGATGCCAACTTATTGCATATTTCTTACGAAGGCCGTCACCTTGAAAATCCAGCAGCAGAAGCCGAAGAAGACATGTGGCGCTGGACAGTGTCACCTGAAAAAGCCCCAGATGCTGCTGAATACCTCGATATTGAATTCAAACACGGCGATATCGTTGCCTTAAACGGCAAAGCCATGAAAGCGTATGAGATTCTGGCCGAGCTGAACCGTATTGGCGGCAAACATGGCGTCGGACGCCTCGACTTGGTTGAAAACCGTTATGTGGGGATGAAATCACGCGGTTGCTACGAAACGCCAGGCGGCACCATCCTACTCAAGGCACACCGCGCCATTGAAAGCATTACCCTAGACCGTGAAGTCGCGCATTTGAAAGACGATTTAATGCCCCGTTATGCAAGCCTCATTTACAACGGTTACTGGTGGAGCCCAGAGCGCATTGCGTTGCAAACCTTGATTGACCATACCCAAGCCACAGTCAACGGCTGGGTGCGAGTCAAACTCTACAAGGGTAATGTGATTGTGGTTGGACGTGATAGTCAGACCGATTCTTTATTCGATTCTACGATTGCTACGTTTGAGGATGACAAAGGCGCTTATGACCAGAAAGATGCTGGCGGCTTTATTAAGCTGAATGCATTGCGCATGCGAATTGCCGCTAACCTGCACCAACGCAAAAAGTAATTTTTATGGCCAGTCGTCGTGTCATTGCCTACGACTCCACGCTGCGCGATGGCGCGCAAGCGCAGGGAGTGTCTTTTTCAGTTGAGGATAAGCTCAAGGTCGTGCAACGCCTAGACCAACTGGGTATTGGCTACATTGAGGCAGGCAATCCGGGTTCTAATCCCAAGGATTTGGAGTTTTTTGCCCGTGTCGGCGAGTTGGCATTGCAACATGCCAAAATCATCGCTTTTGGCAGTACACGTCGGATTGGCATTGCGGCAGCTGAAGACAAAAATCTGCAATCATTACTGTCTGCCAATACGCAGGCAGTGGCTATTTTTGGCAAAAGCTGGGATTATCAGGTCACAGACATCTTGCGCACCACCTTGCAAGAAAACCTCGCCATGATTGGCGACACCATTGCTTTTTTAAAAGCGCAGGGTAAAGAAGTGGTGTTCGATGCCGAGCATTTTTACGATGGCTACAAAGCCAACCCTGACTACGCCATGCAAACGCTACAAGCTGCTGTGGCAGCAGGCGCAGATGTGCTGGCTTTGTGCGACACCAACGGCGGGACTTTTCCAAATGAAGTGTTTACCATCACACAAACCGTGGTGGCGCAGTTTCCAGCGGTGCAGATCGGTATTCATTGTCATAACGATTGTGAGATGGCCGTTGCGAACTCAGTTGCGGCTGTCCAAGCGGGCGCTATGCAAGTGCAAGGCACCATTAACGGCATTGGCGAGCGTTGTGGAAATGCCAATCTGGTGTCTATTATTCCTAATGTGCAGCTCAAACTTGGGATAGCTTGTATCTCTGAAAGCCAATTGAGCGATTTAACGGCGGCCGCGCGCTTTGTGAGTGAAGTGGCCAATGTGGCTTTCAATGACAAAGCCGCATATGTTGGCCAAGATGCCTTTGCACATAAAGGCGGCATGCATATTGATGCTGTCAATAAAAACCCCAAATCCTATGAGCACATCAGCCCGACGGTGGTCGGTAATGAGCGTCATATTCTGGTGTCTGAAGTGGCCGGGCGGGGCGCCATATTGCGTAAGTTGCAGCAAATTGACCCCACGCTGACAAAAGAATCTGCTGCCGCGATCAACATTTTGGAGCATTTAAAGGCGCTGGAACATGAGGGCTATCAATTTGAAAATGCTGAAAGCTCTTTTGACGTGCTGATGCAAAAGTTACTGGGTAAATTTGAGCCGTTTTTTAGTCTCAAGCAATACAACGTGAATATCTATGAGCCCTCAGCGGATGGCCTCAACTCCTCAGTCAGTATCCATCTGCACGTTAAGGGTGAGGAGGCTGCTGCAACAGCGCAAGGAGATGGACCGGTGAATGCGCTGGATCAGGCCATGCGCAAGGCATTAGAGCCCTTTTACCCAGCCATTAAAGAGATCAAACTAGTGGATTATAAAGTGCGCGTGTTGGATTCAAATTTGGCGACGGCGGCAAAAGTGCGTGTATTGATTGAGTCTACAGATCAGCACACGACATGGGCGACCATGGGGGTGTCTTCAGATATTATTCAGGCATCATGGCTGGCACTCAAAGATGCCATTGAATATCAGTTACTGCGCAGTTAGTGTTGGCGCTGTATCACAAACATTGCCACTAAAATGCGACGGTCGACCACATAAATAGGACATTGCCGTTGCCTTTTGTGCCGGGGATGTAGGTGGCATTGAGATTCACCCGGTTATAACCGACCGCGGCAATCGGCAATAGTATGGGCAGTGGCACATAGTGAAAATCACTTCTTGCGGTGAAGCTAACGGTAAGGCCTAGCCCTGCATTCAGGCTTTTTGCATCGCCAATCAGATTTTTGACATGACCGTAACCGACAATAGGCTCCCAATCATCATGTGAGTCTTTAAACGCCATCACATAATATCCATCCCAGTTGCTGTCTGCGTCTCGCAAGGATTTGCCAATTCCCAAACCCCAAGCTCACTCATTAAATGAATTTATTTTGTCTTCTCTGTACATACTTCGATTGTGATAAGCCACAAGCGGTAAATAGAGATCTATTTGATCTGCCTGCGCCCATACATTGCTTAGGTGGCTGTTTAGTTGCTGGTGCCAACTGCTTTTAGTCCCTACGTATTATTAAAATTAATAACATCCATAATTGGATGAGAATTGCGCAAGTTTTGAATGTTTTGTCCCTTATGCCAACGGCTGTAGTAGCACTAATTTCAGTTGTTCTTGCTCTACAGGTCTCAGCGTCACTTGTTGAAATTGGATCAATCCGTGAATAGGATGTTGAAACGCTCGGAGTCCGCCTTGCCGCTCGAGCACATCGTGTTGCTTCCAAAATTGTGAGAATTCTGCGCTACTACTTAATTCAATCACCAGTTGTTTGATTTCGGCTTCTTCTAGCCGAGAACGGCAATCCGCTCTAAATTCAGCCACAAGTCTGCGCGCGCGCATCTCCCAATTGACCACAAACAATCGCGCTATGGGCGACATAAACACAAAGCGCATTAAGTTAGGTCGCGTTGCATCCGTCCAAGGGATGTCCAGTAACCCGCTAAATAAGTCTTCAGCCGCTGGATTCCAGGCCAAAATATCCCAGGTTCGGCCCATGATGTAGGCAGGCAGCTGCATTTGGCTAAGCATGGTGACCAGCGTGTCCGGCGCCGTATCTACCTCGCTTTGCTGGCCTTGCGGATCGCGTCTGTCGGCCATGTCAAACAAATAGCTGCGTTCCGACTTGCTTAATTTCAACGCAGTCGCCAGCCTATCCAGCGCATCTGGCGAGACGTTGACCTCGCGTGCTTGCTCTATCCAGGTATACCAAGTCGCACTGATCCCGGCCAGTTGAGCGACTTCCTCGCGGCGCAAGCCTTGGGTACGTCGGCGGGAGCCAGAAGGAAAACCAAAGGCTTCGGGTGAGCCTCGTTGTCGCATCGCTTGCAAAAATTCGGCCAATTCTTGACGTCTTGTATCCATTTGATTTGTTTATCCTATTAGTTCTAATACTAGTATATTCTATCTTCTTGTAAGGGTATTAAAACTTAGGTATTCTGCGCAAAGTTTATCAATCGTTGTGTGGTATGAAAGGAATTGTGATGGCAGGCAAAACGCTGTACGACAAATTGTGGGAATCGCACGTGGTGCGCCAAGAGGAAGATGGCACATGCTTAATCTATATTGACCGGCATCTGGTACACGAAGTGACCAGCCCCCAAGCATTTGAGGGGTTACGTATCGCTGGCCGCAAGCCGTGGCGTAATTCTAGCATTGTGGCCAACCCTGATCATAATACGCCCACCAAAGATTGGGATAAAGGCATTGAAGATCCGATCTCACGCCTGCAAGTTGAAACGCTAGACAACAACATCAAAGAGTTTGGCGCGCTGGTGTATTTTCCTTTTAAAAACAAGGATCAAGGCATCATCCATGTTATCGGGCCTGAAAACGGTACGACGTTGCCTGGCATGACCGTGGTCTGCGGTGACAGCCATACTTCAACGCATGGTGCATTTGGCGCACTTGCACACGGGATTGGCACATCTGAGGTTGAACATGTGCTGGCCACGCAAACGCTGGTGGCGAAAAAGTCTAAAAGCATGCTGGTGCGCGTAGATGGCCAACTGGGTAAAGGCGTGACAGCCAAAGACGTTGCGCTGGCGATTATCGGCAAAATTGGCACGGCTGGTGGTACGGGCTATGCGATTGAATTCGGCGGCGAAGTGATTCGTGGCTTGTCGATGGAAGGCCGCATGACACTGTGTAATATGGCGATTGAAGCTGGCGCACGTGCCGGACTAGTTGCACCAGATGCAAAAACAGCGGCCTATTTGGAAGGCCGTCTGCATGCTCCTAAAGGCGATCACTGGACGAAAGCCGTCGCTTACTGGGATACGCTCGCCTCTGATGTGGATGCCGCTTACGATACCGTTGTTGTATTAAATGGTGACGAGATCGCGCCACAAGTGACTTGGGGTACCTCCCCGGAGCAAGTATTGCCCATTGGCTCTACGGTGCCAGACCCTGCTACCGAAACGGATGCGACAAAACGCACCAGTATCGAAAATGCGCTGAAATACATGGGCTTAACGGCCAATACGCCGCTAGATCAAATTCAACTCGATAAAATTTTTATTGGTTCATGCACCAACTCGCGCATTGAAGACTTACGTGCAGCCGCCGGCGTGGCTAAAGGTAAAAAAGTGGCCAGCACAATCAAGCTGGCGATGGTGGTTCCTGGCTCTGGTCAAGTAAAGCGTCAGGCAGAGGCTGAAGGCTTGGATAAGATTTTTATTGAAGCTGGTTTTGAATGGCGCGAACCGGGTTGCTCGATGTGCCTGGCGATGAACGCTGACCGACTGAGCCCCGGTGAACGCTGCGCTTCTACCTCCAACCGTAACTTTGAGGGTCGTCAGGGACCAGGGGGACGTACGCACTTGGTGAGCCCAGAAATGGCGGCCGCCGCTGCTATTGCCGGCCATTTTGTTGACGTGCGTAGCGCATAACAGGAGAACATAATGAAAGCCTTTAATACTTTAAATGGATTGGCATGCCCGCTGGATCGCGCCAATGTGGATACCGATGCGATTATTCCAAAACAGTTTTTAAAATCGATCAAACGCTCAGGCTTTGGTCCTTATCTGTTTGATGAATGGCGCTACACCAATTATGGCGAGCCGGGCATGGATTGCAGCACGCGTCCGCTAAACAAAGATTTTGTGTTGAACCAGCCGCGCTATCAGGGCGCGCAAGTGCTGTTGGCGCGTGATAACTTCGGTTGTGGCTCTTCACGCGAGCACGCGCCATGGGCGATCGAAGATCAAGGTTTTCGTGTGATCATCGCGCCAAGCTTTGCTGATATTTTCTTTAATAATTGCTACAAAAACGGCATTTTGCCGATTGTCGCCTCTGCTGAGCAAGTGGATATTCTGTTTAAAGAATGTTTGGCGAATGAGGGATATACGCTCAATGTAGACTTGGCTTCGCAAACCGTGACCACGCCCTCTGGGCAGACATTTAGCTTTGAGATTACGCCAACCCGTAAACACAATTTGCTCAACGGTTTGGATGAAATCGGCCTGACATTGCAACATGCAGAAGAAATTCGTCGTTTTGAAATTAACCATCAGCAAGCGCAACCCTGGTTGTTCGCCTAGCGCGATAAGCGTGATGCCTCCACCAGAGGCATTTTGCTGCGTTATTTGACATTCTGTTAGACCAACATTGAATCATTAGGAACTTAAACATGGCTTTAAATATTGCTGTATTGCCCGGTGATGGCATCGGCCCAGAAATTATCGCGCAAGCGTTGCGTGTGCTTGAAGTGTTAAAAAATGAAGGTCTGGACATGACCTTTACTGAGGCGCCATTGGGCGGACAGGCCTATGACCAGTTCGGTCATCCATATCCAGAGTTCACACAAGAAGTCTGCCGCAAGGCCGACGCCGTATTGCTCGGCGCTGTGGGCGGGCCACAATATGACAATCTGGATCGTCCACTGCGCCCTGAACGTGGTTTGCTGGCGATTCGTAAAGATTTAGGTTTGTTTGCTAACCTGCGTCCTGCGGTATTGTTCCCAGAGCTGGCAAATGCCTCGACCTTAAAACCAGAAGTGGTGGCAGGCTTGGATATCATGATTGTGCGTGAATTAACCGGTGACGTGTATTTTGGTCAACCCCGTGGCATGCGTACCAATGAGCAGGGCGTGCGTGAAGGTTTCAACACCATGATTTACAGTGAGCCAGAAGTGCGCCGCATTGCGCATGTGGCTTTCCAGATCGCCATGAAACGGCAGAAAAAATTGTGCTCTGTCGACAAGGCTAACGTGCTTGAAACCACAGAGTTCTGGAAAGAAATCGTGATTGATGTGGCTAAAGAGTATCCAGAAGTTGAGCTCAGCCACATGTATGTCGACAATGCGGCCATGCAGTTGATTCGCAATCCAAAACAATTTGACGTGATGGTGACCGGCAATATTTTTGGTGATATTTTGTCAGATGAGGCTTCCATGTTGACCGGTTCGATCGGCATGCTGGCTTCTGCCTCACTCAATGAGAGCAAAAAGGGTTTGTATGAGCCATCGCATGGCTCTGCGCCAGATATTGCTGGTAAAAATCTGGCTAACCCAATAGCGACCATTTTGTCGGTCGCCATGATGTTGCGTTACAGCTTTGATAATGAGGCGGCCGCAACGCGCATTGAAAACGCTGTTAAAAAGGTGTTGGCTGCGGGCTATCGCACGGGCGATATTTACGAGGCCGGCACTAAAAAAGTGTCTTGCTCTGAGATGGGTGACCAGATCGTCGCAGCGCTTTAATGGGGTGTTAGCGGGGGCATATTCAGCCGCCCGCTATGCCGGTTGACGTATGATATAGTCGTAATCAGCAATCGATAGGAATGAAAAATGGCACAATTTGACCATGTCAGTGTAAAGAAAAAAGCAAACGTTTATTTTGATGGTAAGTGTGTCAGTCACACCGTGTTGTTTCCAAACGGCACCCGTTGTACGGTGGGGGTGATTTTTCCAAGCACTTTGACGTTCAATACAGGCTCTCCAGAGTTGATGGAAATTAATGACGGGGTGTGTAAAGTCCGTCTAAAAGAGGAGGATCACTGGACGACCTATCAAGCAGGTGACAAGTTTACCGTGCCAGGGAATTCTAGTTTTGATATTGAAGTGTCAGAAACCGTAGACTACGTTTGCCACTTTGAATAAGCCTTCCGCATGTTGTGCCTGAGCGTTCAGTGAGGGGTTTTTAAACACATCCAACGCGCGAGAGGTGCAACTGCTGGTTGCAAAAGAAGAGAGAATAGAGATGCCTAGCTTTGATATTACATCCGAAGTCGATATGGTCAACTTGAAAAATTCCATCGATTCGTCTGTGAAACAGATCACCAATCGATATGATTTTAAAGGCACGTCGGCTAAAGTTGAGTTCAACGAAAAAGACAAAGTCATTACCTTGTATGGCGACAACGACTTTCAGCTGGATCAGGTAAAAGATATTTTATTACCGGCCATGGAAAAAAAAGAACCAGAGTCTTCTAAGCGACTGGAGCACAAGGATGTGCAAAAAGTCTCGGGCAACAAGGTTAAACAAGAGTTAATCGTGCGTGATGGTATTGATAGCGATCTGGCCAAAAAAATCACTAAGTTGATTAAAGATAGCGGCATGAAAGTGCAGGCCAGCATTCAGGGGGATACCGTGCGGGTGAATGGCGCGAAGCGAGATATGCTGCAAGAGGCGATTGCATTCGTGAAGAAAAGCATCACAGATTTTCCTTTAAAATTTGGTAATTTCAGAGATTAATGGTTGGGAGAGCAACATGACAAAATGGATAGCACTGATGGTAACGATGGTTGCGCTGACAGGCTGTAACACCATCAACGGAATGGGCAAAGATATTGAGCAGGCCGGTGAAGCTGTTCAGAAATCTTCCAAATAATGTAATTTTTGTGCCGGTTGATCCGGCTGAAATATCGGGTAGCTATGTTAAAAGTAGGGTTTGTTGGCTGGCGTGGCATGGTGGGCTCCGTCCTCATGCAACGCATGATGCAGGAAAATGATTTTGCGGATATTGAGCCGCAATTTTTTACCACCTCGCAAACAGGTGGCGCGGCGCCTGACATCGGTAAAGACTCGCCTGCATTGCAAGATGCAAAAAATATCGATGCGCTCCGTCAAATGGATGTAGTGCTGACCTGCCAAGGTGGCGACTACACCAGTGAGGTGTTTCCTAAATTGCGCGCAGCCGGTTGGAACGGCCACTGGATTGATGCAGCCTCCACTTTACGCATGGAAAAAGACGCGGTGATTGTGCTTGATCCGGTGAATATGCACGTCATTCAAGACGCGATGGCCAATGGCGGTAAAAACTGGATTGGCGGCAACTGTACCGTGTCTTTGATGTTGATGGCCTTAAATGGTTTGTTTAAAGCCGATCTGGTCGAGTGGGCCAGCTCCATGACCTATCAGGCGGCTTCTGGTGCCGGCGCGCAAAACATGCGCGAATTGATCAAGCAAATGGGCGTGATTCATGCTTCGGTGACCGATTTGTTGGCAGACCCTGCCTCGGCTATTTTGCAGATTGATAGAACTGTTGCAGAAACACTCTTGAGCGAGCAATTACCCAGTGCACACTTTGGTGTGCCATTGGCGGGGAGCCTGATTCCGTGGATTGATAAAGATCTTGGCAATGGGCAGAGTAAAGAAGAGTGGAAGGGCGGCGTTGAAACCAACAAAATTTTGGGCCGTGAAGCGAATCCGATTGTGATTGATGGTTTGTGCGTGCGCATTGGCGCGATGCGCTGCCATTCGCAAGCGCTGACCATCAAGCTGCGTCAGGATGTACCGATGGATGAAATCAACCAGATGTTGTCCGAAGCCAATGAGTGGGCGCGCGTAGTGTCAAATCAGCGGGAAGCCAGTATGAATGAGCTCACTCCCGCGGCGGTAACAGGCACACTAACGACGCCGGTGGGCCGTCTGCGCAAGCTAGCGATGGGGGGCGAGTATCTGTCTGCATTCACAGTGGGTGACCAATTGTTGTGGGGCGCCGCTGAACCATTACGTCGAATGCTGAGGATTCTGGTTCAAGCTTAAGTAATTGATTAAACAGCAGCCCGTAAAGCCATGATTTATTAATGAAATCAGGGTCTTTTCGGGCTTTTACTTTTTAGAGAATCCTGTTTAATGAGGATGGTAGCTTCAAATCGTTGTGTTTATTGCCTACAAGCCGCCTGGGCGCGCTTGCGTGGCTGTCTGAATGATGCTATTTTGACAAACGCCATGAATTAATAAGGGTTAATCGGTGAGTAAATTTCAATTAAAAAAAATAGCCTTTACCTTGAGTCTGAGTGCAGCCCTTTCGGCGCATGCTGCCGGGTTGGGTGGCCTGGTTTCCAGTTCTAAACTGGGGGAGCCGCTCAATGCGGAAATCGAGTTATTGGCGGTCACGCCGAATGAACTCAACAGCATTCAGGCCACCTTAGCCAGCGAGCAGGTGTATCAGGATCAGATGCTAGAAAAACCGGCCTCTTATCCATTCATCAAAATTGAAGTCGGTAGTAATACGAAAGGTCAGCCTATTCTGAAGTTGACCAGTTCACAACCGATTACCGAAGCCTTTCTCGACATGTTGATTCAGGTCGATTGGCCCACAGGGCGTCTCGTCAAAGAGTACACTCTGTTGTTGGATCCACCGGGATTTAACTCTAACTACGTGTCAGAATCAGGCGGATTGCCGGTGACAGGGCAGTCGGCTTCAGATGCGCCTGCGAAAGCTGCGCCGACAACCCAAGACCCAACGGTCAGCCCGCCATTGCCTCTGCCACAATCTAAGCCAGTGAATCAGCCCAAACCGCGCGCGGCAATGCCTGCTCCTAAGCCTGCTGATTCCGAAGTCCAAGCCACTGAGCCGCAAACGATTACTACTGCGCGAGGCGATACCTTATATGCCATTGCCAGACAGATGAAACCCGACAGTGTCAGTATTGAGCAAATGTTGGCCGCGCTCTATCAAACGAACCAGCAAGCGTTTGATGCGAAAAACATGCATCGCCTCAAAGTGGGCAAAATCATCCGCCTACCTGATCAAGCAACCCTAGATAGTATGAGTCGGCCACAAGCCAATCGTCTGATTGCAGAGCACACTGCACAATGGCAGACCTATAAAAATGCCTTGTCAAACGTGGTGAAAGAAGCTGCCCCTAGTCAAACGGGTGGCAATACGCAACAGTCCGCAGGTAAGATTGGTGCAGCAGGTGATAAAACCACGCCGCCTTCTAAACCGAGCAAAGATGTGTTGAAGCTGTCCGCAGGGGATGAGAAATCAACCAGTCAAGGCGATAAAACCGGCGCTAAGGTGTCTGCAACTGCTGCACAAGAAGATGCTACCGCCAAGGCGAACGCGATTAAAGAAGAACAGTCGCGTGCGGCTGCGCTTGAAAAACAAGTTGCAGACATGAAGAAATTGGTGGAGATGAAAAACAATGCCATGGCAGAAGCAGAAAAAAATGCTGCCCAGGCTGCGACAGATTCAACAGCGCCACCTAAAGTGGAGACCCCTGCATCGGCTGCAGCGCAACCTGCTGAGCCACCTAAGGTGCCAGTTGCACCCAAAGTAGAAACCAAACCTGCAGCGGTTGTAGTGCCTGCCCAACCTGTTGCGCCTGCGCCAGATGAGCAAGCCTTGCCTGCGCAACCGTCGTTCATGCATGTATTGCTGGAGCGTCTGAAAAATATTAGCCCGGTGTTACCTTGGGCGTTAATTGCGCTGCCGCTGCTGCTTTGTGTGTGGGCGTTAATCCGGATTCGCCGTAAAAAACAAATCGATAACTTTGAAGATGTGATCGTGACATCCCCGGCGACCGAAATGCAGAACAATACCGTCTTTGGCGATACGCAAGCGGCTGGTTCTGGAGATACGTCATTCTTAACCGACTTTTCGCAGAGTGGTGTGGGGGGCATGATTGATTCGCATGATGTCGATCCGATTGCTGAAGCCGAAGTTTATATGGCCTATGGTCGTGATGCGCAAGCCGAAGAAATCCTGAAGGATGCCATCCAAAAAGATCCTCAACGTCAAGAACTGAAGTTAAAGCTGCTCGAAATTTATCAAGCAACAGGGAATAAAGGCGCTTTTGAGTCATTGGCAAGTGATGTGTACGCCAAATCAGAGGCATCAGATCCCACCTGGTCAAAAGTCAGTGCCATGGGTCAGAAGCTTGATCCAGAGAACGCACTTTATCAGGCCACGCCTTCGGCGGTTGCAGCTGTTGCAGCAGTGGCGTCAGAAGCTGAAGCCACTGCGGTGCCAGTCACTGAAGCACAAAATGAAGAGGATGCTTATCACTTTAACTTTGAAGCGCCTGCACTAGAGTTTGATGGCGCATCAGAAGCAGTCGCTGCATCAACCCAGGCTGATGCTAGATCCGAACCCGTTAATCTGGCAGAAGAGACGTTCACCATTGAATCTTTGCCAGAAGCCACAGATGTTGTGGCTGCGGACCCGCAGCCAGTGCGTGAGGGTGAGGATGGATTTTCTATCGTTGCAGAAGAAACCGATGCAGCAGCATCACCGCGTTTTGAAGTGGAGCCTGGATCTGCATCGCAAGATGTTGCGGAACCGCTAGAGATGGACGCAGCACTGGCGTTGACCCCCAAAGCCTTAGACTTACCCTCATTAAACTTGGATGATGGGATGTCGCCTACTGATCAAACGGGCGCGAATCCTACATTGGCAGGGACCGGTGAGCCAAGTTTGTCTGGGGAAGATGCGGTATTTGAATCGCTGCCTGAGCTGTCATTGGAGTTGGGTGGCCCTAACGATGTTTCGAATGCAGCGCAGGGTGATACCTCGCTTGACTTTGAAGAAATCAGTCTTGAACAAGCGGATGATGCATTGAATGCGCCATCAGACTCGGGAGCTGTTGAGTATAGTGAGGCATTTCCTGAAATCTCACTTGATATGGCAGAGTCACCGTCCACTGTCATAGATGCGGTTGCAGATGAGCCAGAAGAGGTCAATACGAAGCTCGATCTCATCCAAGCATATATCGATATGGAAGATTTAGTGGGCGCCAAAGAGTTGATTGACGAAGTCATGGCTGAAGGCGGGGAGCGGCAGCGGCAGCGTGCGAGTGCGTTGCTTGAAAAGCTCGCTTAACAACAAGGCCGGATTTCCGGCCTTGCGCATTTTTAACAGCGGCCGACTAGGCGTAATCCCGCGCAGCCCTTATACTAAGCGCCATGAAAATTGCGATTGGCATTGAATATCACGGCGCTTATTTTCAAGGATGGCAAAGTCAACCGAATGCCGCTGGTGTCCAAGATGCGATTGAACGAGCCATTGCCCTCGTTGGAGGTGAAGCGGTCCGTTTGCACGCAGCGGGACGTACCGATACGGGCGTGCATGCCTTGATGCAAGTCGCACATTTTGAAACCAGTGTGACGCGGCCATTGACCGCCTGGGTGCGTGGCACCAATGCGCATCTGCCTTCCTGGGTGCGCGTTCTTTGGGCGGTGCAGGTGGATGATGCGTTTCATGCCCGCTTTAGTGCAAGGTCGCGTAGCTATCAGTATGTGTTGTATAACCATCCAGTGGCGCCGGCCAGTCAACACGGTCGCGTGGGTTGGTACCACAGGCCGTTATCGATTGCGCCGATGCAGCAGGCGGCTTCTGTGTTAGTGGGTCAACATGATTTTAGTGCCTTTCGAGCGAGTGAGTGTCAGGCCAAGACCCCAGTACGAACCATGCACCGGGCACAGATCACACAGCAAGGCCCATATCTGGTGTTTAGTTTCGAGGCGAATGCCTTTTTGCAGCACCAGATTCGTAACATGGTCGGCGCTTTGGTCTATGTAGGGCAGGGTAAATTAAGTGCTGACGCATTTGCTGCGCTGTTGCAACAGCAGGATCGCCGTCTGTCGCCGCCAACCTTTATGCCCGATGGCTTGTATTTTACCGGCGTTCAATACGACGCGGTGTGGCAACTACCCGTCTCTCACGCGCGCTGGGCTTAAGTTGCCTTATTCAACATTTAAAATAGAGCAGTCAAATATCTAAATGACAAGAACCAGAGTAAAAATTTGCGGCATAACCCGTTTAGAGGATGCTTTAAGCGCAATTGCGGCAGGGGCAGATGCGCTCGGCTTTGTGTTTTACGCGCCCAGCCCCCGCGCGGTGACTGCGGCACAAGCACAGGCCATCATGGCAGCATTACCCCCTTTTGTGAGTAAAGTCGGCCTATTTGTGAACGCTACGGTCGAAGAAGTGCGTCAAGTGATCGCCAGCACTGATCTAGATTGCTTACAATTTCATGGTGACGAGTCAGCGGATTATTGTGCACAATTTAATCTGCCATATTACAAAGCAATCCGCGTCAAACCAGGGCTAAATTTGGTACAATGTGAAGAAGATTTTGCGTCAGCATCAGCCTTGTTGCTCGATACTTACTCAGAAAAAGCTGTCGGTGGAACCGGAGAAGCGTTTGATTGGTCATTGATTCCAGCTGAGATGCAAAAGCCATTGATATTGGCGGGTGGTTTAAATCCGGAAAATGTCATGCAGGCCGCGCAGCAAGTGCAACCATACGCGCTTGATGTTAGCGGCGGCGTAGAAGTACAAAAGGGGATCAAATCCCCACAAAAAATAGCGGTGTTCATGCAACAGGTGTTGCAGAGTGATGCCGCACGAAATGGGCGGTTAGTGTAACAAACGAGATACGGAGTAACGCATGCAAATCTATGACATGCCAGATGCGCGCGGTCATTTTGGCCCATTTGGTGGCGTTTTTGTTTCAGAAACTTTAGTCGAAGCCTTGGACGAGTTGCGGGTGATGTATGAAAAATACCGCTACGATCCAGCCTTTTTGGCTGAGTTTAATTATGACCTCAAGCATTTTGTAGGCCGTCCAAGCCCGATTTATCATGCTAAACGCCTATCCGATAAAATCGGCGGTGCGCAGATTTATCTCAAACGCGAGGATCTCAACCACACCGGCGCGCACAAAATCAACAACACAATCGGCCAAGCATTGCTGGCAAAACGCATGGGCAAACCCCGCGTGATTGCAGAAACTGGTGCCGGTCAGCACGGCGTGGCGACTGCCACCATTGCAGCCCGTTTAGGCCTGGAGTGCGTGGTGTATATGGGTGCTGAAGACGTCAAGCGTCAAGCGCCAAACGTTTTCCGTATGAAGCTGCTGGGCGCAACAGTAGTGCCTGTCGAAAGCGGCTCGAAAACTTTAAAGGATGCCTTGAATGAGGCGATGCGTGACTGGGTCACCAACATCTCTAACACGTTTTACATTATCGGTACGGTAGCGGGGCCGCATCCTTACCCAATGATGGTGCGTGATTTTCAATCCATTATCGGCATTGAATCCAAGCAACAGATGCAGGAAATGGTTGGTCGCCAACCAGATGCAGTGGTGGCTTGTGTAGGCGGTGGTTCAAATGCGATGGGTATTTTCTATCCTTACATTGATGTTGAGGGCGTCCGTTTGATTGGTGTCGAAGCGGGTGGTCATGGCCTGAACACGGGTATGCACGCGGCGCCATTGACTGCGAATAGTCCGATTGGTGTGTTGCATGGCAATCGTACCTATTTGATGCAGGATGCGGATGGCAATATCATTGAAACGCATTCGATCTCCGCCGGCCTAGATTACCCTGGGGTAGGGCCTGAGCATGCTTGGTTGAAAGATATCAAGCGCGCCGAATATGTCGCGATTAATGATGATGAAGCGATGGCTGCATTCCACAATCTTTGCCGTACTGAGGGTATTATTCCTGCGCTCGAAACCAGTCATGCCTTAGCGCATGCAGAAAAGCTGGCTAAAACGATGTCTCCAGAGCAGACAATACTGGTGAATCTGTCGGGCCGTGGTGATAAAGATATTAATACCGTCGCGAGTTTGGCGAATATCACCCTTTAATTGTCAGCCTCTATCCAACCGTGCTGTTGGCGCTGTAATTGTATTTTGATAGCGCTTCCACAGCACGGTTAATCCAATATTTTAGAATTAACTAACAAAGCATTCTTATGTCTCGCATTCAAACTGTATTTGCTGCACTCAAGTCGCAAGGTAAAAAAGCGCTGATTCCTTACATCACTGCCGGTGATCCACATCCTGATCAAACCGTGCCTTTGTTGCATGCATTGGTGGCCTCTGGTGCAGACATGATTGAGTTAGGGGTGCCGTTTTCTGATCCGATGGCAGATGGACCGGTGATTCAGCGCGCAAGTGAGCGCGCTTTGGTGCACAAAATGGGCCTGCGCAAAGTGCTAGGGATGGTTAGAGCGTTTCGTGAGACCAATCAAACCACGCCGATTGTGTTGATGGGCTATGCGAATCCGATTGAAGCTATGGGCTGTGATCAATTCGTCACGCTCGCCAAAGAGGCAGGGGTAGACGGTGTATTGACAGTCGACTATCCGCCGGAGGAGTCTGAAGCTTTCAATCATGCTTTGGTCAGTGCGGGCATTGACAGTATTTTCTTGTTGTCGCCGACCACTGAAGCCTCACGCACTGCGCTGATTGTGAAACAGGCCACTGGTTTCCTTTACTATGTATCCCTCAAGGGTGTAACGGGTGCCGCCAATCTGGATATTGTCGAAGTAAAAAAACGCGTTGCAGAGATTCGTAGCCAGACCAGTTTGCCAATTGGCGTTGGGTTTGGGGTCAAAGATGCGGCGACCGCACGAGAAGTGGCTGCGATTGCAGACGCGGTGGTTGTGGGTAGTCGCATGGTGCTGGCGATTGAAAACGCTGATGCTGGTCAGCTGGTCACGAATGTGCAGGCACTAATGAAAGAATTGCGTACGGCGATTGATTCAGTTTAAACCTATCTGGTTTAAGTGCGTCGCGATATGAAAGCAGGAGAAGCTATGAGTTGGTTAGACAAGATTCCACAAAAAATTAAGCGTGCGGTTGGTTCTGTACAAAAACGTAACGTGCCTGAGGGCTTATGGAGCAAATGTGATGCTTGCCAGACGGTGCTCTACCGCACGGATTTGGATGCGAATCTTGAAGTCTGCCCGCAATGCGGTCATCACCACCGTTTGGGTGCGCGTAGCCGCTTAAATGTGTTACTGGATGCAGAAGGCCGCATCGAGATCGGTGCCGATGTGACGCCGGTGGATGCGTTGAAATTTAAAGATAGCAAAACTTATGCGGAGCGCATGCGCGCAGCGCAGCGTGACGTGAAAGAGAAAGATGCGCTGATTGTGATGCGCGGTGCAGTTGAGGGTGTGCCGGTGGTTGCTGCGGTGTTTGAGTTCAAATTCATGGGCGGCTCTATGGGCTCGGTAGTCGGTGAGCGCTTTGTGCGAGGGGTTCAAGACGCCATTGCGCACAAATGTGCCTTTATTTGTATTTCATCCAGTGGTGGTGCCCGCATGCAGGAAGGCCTGCTCTCGTTAATGCAAATGGCTAAAACCAGTGCGGCACTGACTAAATTGTCAGAAGCCGGTTTGCCATATGTTTCGGTCTTGACCGATCCGACCATGGGGGGTGTTTCAGCCAGTTTTGCCATGCTTGGGGATGTCATTATTGCCGAGCCAAATGCGCTGATTGGTTTCGCCGGCCCGCGCGTGATCGAACAAACAGTACGTGAGACGCTGCCGGAAGGTTTTCAGCGTGCAGAGTTCCTTTTGACGCACGGCGCGATTGATATGATTGTTGACCGTCGTGAGATGCGTGCAAAGCTTAGTCAGTTATTGTCCAATTTGTTGAATTTGACTAAAGCTGCCTGATGTCGTCTGTGATATCCGAGCTGCCCCAAACAGTAGAGGCTTGGCTCGGCTACATTGAGTCCTTACACCCAAAGTCCATCGAAATGGGCTTAGACCGAGTGCAAACGGTGGCTAACCGTTTGCAACTGCAATTTCCATTTACCGTGATCACTGTCGGCGGCACCAATGGCAAAGGTTCTACCTGTGCCATGCTGGAGCGTATCTACGGCGCTGCTGGTTATCAAGTAGGCTGTTATACCTCTCCCCATCTGGTGCACTACCAAGAGCGTGTGCGCTTTAATCAGCAGGTGATTGCTGATGCATTATTGTGCGAAGCGTTTTCTGCCGTTGAGCAAGCTCGCGGGGACATTACATTGACTTACTTTGAAATGGGTACGCTGGCCGCTTTATGGGCTTTTGAACAGCAGCCGCTCGATGTGGTGATCCTAGAGGTTGGCCTGGGCGGTCGTTTAGATGCCGTGAATATTGTCGACGCTGATTGTGCGATTGTCACCAATGTTGATCTTGATCACATGGAATTCTTGGGCAATACACGCGAACTCATCGGTTATGAAAAAGCTGGCATATACCGTCAACAGCAAGTGGCTATTTGCGGTGACGCGTCTCCACCGGACGCATTACTTGCACATGCAGAGGCATTGGGTGTGCAGTTAAAGCGCTTTGGCGTCGATTATCAGATTGAAATTTTAGGCAGCCAACATGCCCGTTATCAGGATGCCGCTGGCGAACTTGATATTGGTACTTTGCGGTTATTTGGTGATTATCAATGGAATAACGCAGCAAGTGTCATTTTTGCCGTACGTGCCCTAGAGGCTGTGTTGCCCGTTGCCGAGCCACAGTTATTGTATGCACTTACCGTGACTGAAGTCACGGGTCGATTCCAATACCTGCAACAGTCTCCGGATGTGATTCTGGATGTGGCGCATAACCCGCATGCGGCGCGTGCATTACGTGAAAATTTGCTGCGTTTGCGCGCGGATCTCAGTCACGGTCAGGTGATTGCGGTATTTTCCATGTTGTCTGACAAAGATATTGCCAGTGTGGTGGAGATATTGCATTCGGTGATGGATGTATGGCATGTCGCCCCGATTGATCACCCACGAGCAGCACAATTAGCCTATTTACAGACTTGTTTGAGCAAAAATGTATCGCCAGACCGGATTCATCAGCATGCTGATTTGCCTACTGCCTTGCGCACTGCTTATAAAAACGCTGCAAAAAATGATAAAATCATCGTGTTTGGTTCATTTTTTACTGTGGCTGCAATTTTGGAATTAACGCCTGATCAGTGGGCCCTTTAAGCTAGCCAGATGGCAATAAACCTGCGTTAGAACGACAACACAAGATGGCGAGAGATGCTTTGACAGACAACGAACTGTTGCTCAAAAAAACTGCCCGTAGGCGATTAGTGGGTGCGATCACCTTGGTGGTCTTGATGCTCATCGTGCTGCCCTTTGTGCTTAAGGACAGGGTGGTAGAATCTAATCATGACAACGTAGAAATTACCGTTGTGAATCGCCAAACCAATCGTGAGCCCATTCTTGAATTACCCGAGGATGAAGTGGTGTTGGACAACGATGCCGTACCCGCGAATGCTGCTTCTGCAGAGACGCATGCCACAGAAGTGTTAGAGGCAAACATGGATGAGATCGCTCCAGCAGCAACCAAAGCTGTAACAGCCTCATCAAAGCAGTCCAAGCCTGAAGCTGTCAATCCTGCACCCGCCTTGGCACAATCAACACCTGCCCCAATGATTGAGCCCAAAGTAGAGCCCAAAGTAGAGCCCAAAGTAGAGCCCAAAGTAGAGCCCAAAGTAGAGCCCAAAGTAGAGCCCAAAGTAGAGCCCAAAGTAGAGCCCAAAGTAGAGCCCAAAGTAGAGCCCAAAGTCGCCGCCGTTAAGCCAGCGACTAAAGAAGCTGTGCTTAATACCGATAAAAAATCAGGAAAGTTTTTTGTACAGTTTGGTGTATTTTCAGAGCCTAAAAACCTTGAAACGCTGCAAGCTAAGTTAAAACAAGCGGGTGTTGAAGCCGCGACAGAAAAAGTAGATGCTGCGGGTCAAAAGCTGCGCTTACGTTCGCGGACGTATGCCTCTCGAAACGAAGCGGCAGCTGCGCTTAAAAAACTGGAAGCCGCCGGGTTCTCAGGCATTGTGGCGAGCAAGTCCTGATCTAGCCGATGACTGTGTTTGATTATTTCGTATTAGGCATCATCGGTTTTTCGATTTTGGTTGGGTTGATGCGCGGGGCGATTAGAGAAGTATTTTCCGTATTAGGATGGGTACTGGCCTTTTATTTAGCAAACCGTTTCAACGCGCAGGTCATTGCATACATGCCAGAGCAGATACCGGGCGAATCAGTAAAAGCCATGGCTGCATTTTTAGTCGTTTTTTTACTGGTTTTATTTGTGGCTGCTTTATTTGCGTTGTTGCTCACCAGTTTGATTAAAGCGATGGGACTGGGCGCCCTAAACCGTGTATTGGGTGGGATTGCTGGCTTCATTAAAGGCGGGTTAGTGGTTTGCATATTGGTGATGCTGGCGGGGATGTCCGATTTGCCAAAAGATCCGCGCTGGGTCAATGCAACCTTTAGCGCGCCGTTTGAAGCATTGGTCTTGAAATTGTTGCCATGGATGCCATCTAGTATTGCTAGGCATGTGCATTTGGATCATCAGCGGGTAGATGAGTCTGCCATTTAATTTGTAATCAAGCGTTTGATAGGGATGTCACTATGTGTGGAATTATCGGTATTGTAGGCAAGAACCCGGTGAATCAGTTGTTGTATGACGGTCTGCTAGTATTGCAGCACCGTGGCCAAGATGCCGCTGGTATCGTGACCTGTGATGGTAATTCTTTTCATATGCACAAAAACAATGGCTTGGTAAAAGATGTTTTTCATACGCGTCACATGCGTAATCTGGTCGGTAATGTGGGGATTGCACATGTGCGTTATCCGACCGCAGGTTCTTCGAGCGCCGCAGAGGCGCAACCCTTTTACGTCAATTCTCCTTTTGGTATCGTCTTAGGCCACAACGGTAATCTCACCAACTCTGAGCAGCTCAAATCTGAAATGTTCAGACAAGATTTGCGTCACATCAATACCAACTCTGATTCTGAAGTATTGCTCAATGTGCTAGCCCATGAGATCGAGAGCACTTCCAAGAATGCGTTACTAAACAGTGACATGGTGTTTGACGCCGTGGCTGGGGTACACAGACGCTGTAAAGGGGCTTATGCGGTGGTGGCGATGATTGCTAATTTTGGGTTATTGGCGTTTCGTGATCCACATGGCATTCGTCCATTAGTGATTGGTAAACAGGAGACTGACAAAGGCACCGAGTATATTGTCGCCTCAGAAAGCGTCGCGCTGGACGTGTTGGGGTTTAGCATGTTGCGGGATGTCGAGCCTGGTGAAGCCGTGTTTATCGACATGGATGGTAATTTATTTAGCCGTCAATGTGCCAGCAATCCCAAACTGACTTCTTGCATTTTTGAGTATGTATATCTGGCGCGTCCAGACTCCGTCATCGATGGTGTTTCGGTGTACCAAACCCGTTTGGATATGGGCACCTTGCTCGCCGAGAAAATTAAGCGCGAGTGGGCAGATAAAAAAATTGATGTGGTGATTCCGATTCCCGATACTAG
This sequence comes from Methylophilus medardicus, assembly GCF_006363955.1. Taxonomy (GTDB): domain Bacteria; phylum Pseudomonadota; class Gammaproteobacteria; order Burkholderiales; family Methylophilaceae; genus Methylophilus; species Methylophilus medardensis. The sequence goes on along the minus strand of NZ_CP040948.1, from coordinate 1,367,794 downwards.
CCGCCCGAGTGCGCTGCAATTAGGCATTGCTTTAGGCTTAGATTATCGTGAGGGCTTCATCAAAAACCGTTACATTGGCCGAACGTTTATCATGCCTGGGCAGGCATTGCGTAAAAAGTCTGTGCGTCAAAAACTCAATCCGATCGGTATCGAGTTTAAAGGCAAGAATGTGTTATTGGTAGATGACTCCATTGTGCGCGGTACCACCTCTCAGCAAATTGTGCAGATGGCACGCGACGCGGGCGCCAATAAAGTTTATTTTGCTTCCGCAGCACCGCCGGTCAGATATCCTAACGTGTACGGCATTGATATGCCTAGCCGCCATGAGTTGCTCGCCACTAATCGCACGGATGAAGAAATTTGTGCTGAAATCGGTGCCGATGCGCTGATTTATCAGGATCTGGATGCGTTGCGAGAAAGCATCGCCAAATCAAATCCACACATGACCGAATTTGATTGCAGCTGTTTTGACGGTAAGTACGTCACCGGTGATATTGATGCGGCCTACTTGAATCGCATCGAATCCGCCCGCAGTGATATGAACAAAAAGCAGTTACCCCCAAACTCAACCACACAGCTCGATTTGAACCTGTTATCCACTGAGTTGGTGGGTGCAGAGTAAGGGTTGACAGGCGAATACAAAAGGCGTTTAATGAAATTGCGCTGATTTGAGTGGCGAACTTTAAACGAAGCCTAACTCAGCTTGCGAGCGCATTATAAATACCGCTAAAGCGAGAGCCCCAAAGACCCGTTTTAGCGCAATGCTGAAACGGGTTTTTTATTACCCAAATCTAGGCCCTAGACGCCAAGACGGGATTGTCCAATCCGGACAGAAGTTTGAGGAATCATGAACGATCAATACCATTTGGAAACGCTGGCTGTGCGTGCCGGCACACTCACCACTGCCTTCGGTGAGAACTCTGAAGCCATGTTTTTAAATTCAAGTTTTCGCTTTGAAAATGCAGCGCAGGCCGCCGCTCGTTTCGGTGGCACTGAGCCGGGCAACATATACTCCCGCTTTACTAACCCGACTGTGACGATGTTTCAGGATAAGCTCGCAGCACTTGAAGGGGCAGAACAATGCGTTGCCACGTCAAGCGGCATGTCTGCGATTCTTGCGTGTGTCATGGGCTTGTGCAGTGCGGGCGATCATGTGGTGGCTTCCCGCAGTATTTTTGGCACCACTGTGCAACTCTTTACCAATATCCTCAAACGCTGGGGCTTAGACGTGACGCTGGTTTCACTGACTGATGCGGCCGAATGGAAAGCGGCGGTAAAACCCAATACCAAATTATTTTTTGCCGAGACGCCCTCCAACCCATTAACTGAAGTAGGCGACATTGCCGAGTTGGCAACGATTGCGCATGCCGCTGGTGCTTATCTGGTGGTGGATAATTGCTTTTGTACACCTGCTTTGCAGCAACCCCTAAAATTGGGCGCAGATATCATCATTCATTCGGCGACCAAATATATTGATGGACAAGGCCGAGTTCTTGGCGGCGCGGTGCTGGGTAGCATGGCCATCATGGAGCCGGTGTATGGCTTTTTGCGCACCGCTGGCGTCACCATGAGCGCATTTAATGCTTGGGTGTTCATTAAAGGGTTAGAGACCTTGCAAGTGCGTATGGAAGCGCATGCAGCACGCGCCTTAGCGTTGGCCCAATGGTTGGAACAGCAGCCGGGGATAGACCGCGTGTACTATCCCGGTTTGCCCTCGCATCCGCAATACGATTTAGCGCAAAAGCAACAACGATTGGGCGGGGGGATTGTGTCATTTGAAGTCAAACCGCGTGCGGGCCAAACCCAGAAGGAGGCAGCATGGGCGGTGATTGATGCCACGCGCCTTATCTCAATCACGGCAAACCTGGGCGATGTAAAATCCACCATCACACATCCTGCCACCACCACGCATAGCCGCGTCAGCCCAGAGGCAAGAGCTGCCTCTGGCATCAAGGATAATCTGGTCAGAATTGCGGTCGGTTTGGAGCATATTGAGGATTTGAAAGCAGACTTGCAGTTACTCACGCAACAGTAATAGGTTCAAATAGCTTTTAGGCTGGCGCTTGATTTTTAATTACGCGGGTTTTTTTAGCTACTTCATCGGCACTGATCAGGAAGTCCTGTCAGTGTCGTTTGTTATTTAAGGCGAAAGATTTCAGCTAATAAAAGTGACCAAATCGTGGTTTTTTTTCATGCCCACTTGGCCCCCAGCCGTGATTAGGCGCGCCGGATTGCGCTTAATATGCTAAAATCGCGAGATAACTTTTAACTATAAATTGGGTCAAGAATGAGTCAGTCTCCAGATCAATTTGCCAAAGAAACGTTACCTATCAGCTTAGAAGACGAGATGCGTCGGAGCTACCTCGATTACGCCATGAGCGTGATCGTCGGGCGTGCGCTTCCTGATGTGCGTGATGGTCTCAAGCCTGTGCACCGCCGCGTGTTGTTTGCGATGCACGAGTTGTCAAATGACTACAACAAGCCTTACAAAAAATCTGCCCGTATTGTCGGTGACGTGATCGGTAAATACCACCCGCACGGCGACACGGCTGTGTACGACACCATCGTGCGCATGGCGCAAGATTTCTCTCTGCGCTACATGCTGGTCGATGGTCAGGGTAACTTTGGTTCGGTGGATGGCGACAACGCGGCTGCGATGCGTTACACCGAAATTCGCATGTCCAAAATTGCGCACGAGCTGTTGGCTGATATCGAAAAAGAGACTGTAGACTTTGGTCCTAACTATGACGGCAGCGAACAAGAGCCGCTGATCATGCCAACCCGTATTCCCAATCTGCTGATTAACGGTAGCTCGGGGATTGCCGTGGGCATGGCGACCAACATTCCGCCACACAACCTGAACGAAGTGTTAAATGCCTGCTTTGCAGTGCTGAAAAACCCTGAAATCAGTGTCGATGAATTGATCGAATACATCCCCGCACCTGATTTCCCGACCGCTGGGATTATTTACGGCACGGTAGGTGTGAAAGAGGGCTACCGCACCGGCCGCGGCCGCGTCGTGATGCGGGGCCGCACCCACTTTGAAGATCTCGATAAAGGGGGTCGTCAGTCCATCATCATTGACGAGTTACCGTATCAGGTGAACAAGAAAACCTTGATTGAAAAAATCGCGGAACTGGTCAACGAGAAAAAAATCGAGGGTATTTCTGATTTACGCGATGAGTCTGATAAATCAGGCATGCGCGTAGTGATTGAACTCAAGCGGGGCGAAGTCCCAGAGGTGATTTTAAACAACCTCTACAAACAAACCCAATTGCAAGACACCTTTGGTATGAACATGGTGGCCCTAATGGATGGGCAGCCGCGCTTGCTCAACCTCAAGCAAATGCTTGAAGCCTTTTTGCGTCATCGTCGTGAAGTGGTCACACGCCGCACCGTGTTTGAGCTGCGCAAAGCCCGCGATCGGGGCCATGTGCTTGAAGGCTTGGCAGTTGCGCTGGCTAACGTAGATGAGATGATTGCGATCATTAAAGCTGCACCGACGCCACCAGAAGCGAAAAAAGAGTTGATGTTACGCACCTGGAACTCGCCAGTAGTTGAAGAAATGCTTAGACGCGCGGCCATGGAAGCCTCTCGTCCAGAAGGCTTGTCGGTAGACTTTGGCATGACCCCAGAGGGTTATCGACTGTCTGACGTCCAGGCGCAAGAAATTCTCCAAATGCGCTTGCAACGCTTGACTGGTCTTGAGCAGGATAAGATCGTTAATGAGTATAAAGAAGTGATGGATGTCATTGCTGATTTGCTGGATATTCTCGCTAAACCTGAGCGTGTGACCGCGATTATTGTCGATGAGTTAAATGAAATTCAGAAACAATTTGGCGACAAACGTCGTTCAGAAATCGAGCAAAACACACAGGACCTGTCTCTTGAAGATCTGATTACGCCACAAGATGTTGTCGTTACTTTGTCACATACGGGCTATGTCAAGTCACAGCCATTAGATGAATATCGTGCGCAAAAACGTGGTGGTCGCGGCAAACAAGCAGCTGCTACCAAAGAGGACGACTTCATCGACAAGATGTTTGTCGCCAATACACATGATTACATCCTGTGTTTCAGCAGCCGTGGACGTGTCTACTGGTTGAAAGTCTATGAAGTACCACAAGGCAGTCGTGTCAGCCGCGGTAAGCCGATTGTGAACCTGTTCCCACTCGAAGAGGGCGAGAAAATTAACGCTATCTTGCCCGTGAAAGAGTTTGACGAAAGCCACTTTGTCTTCATGGCAACGGCGATGGGTACGGTCAAGAAAACAGCGTTAACCGAATTCGCCAATCCTCGTAAGTCCGGCATTATCGCGATTAACCTCGACGAAGGCGACTATCTGATCGGTGCTGAAGTGACCAATGGTGCCAACGATATCGTGCTGGTATCCAACGGTGGTAAAGCGGTCTGGTTCACTGAAGATGATGTGCGCCCGATGGGCCGGGCGACGCGCGGCGTGCGTGGCATGAAACTCGCAGCTAAGCAGCAGGTGTTGTCTCTGCTGATTGCTGAAAATGATCAGCAGTCTGTGTTGGTTGCGACTGAAAACGGTTACGGTAAGCGCACCGTGTTGTCTGAGTTCCGTCATTCAGGCCGTGGCACCCAAGGCGTTAAAGCCATCGCCATTAGCGAGCGTAATGGCTTAGCCATTGCGGCCAGACTGGTGAGCGCAGAAGATGAAATCATGTTGATCACCACGGGTGGTGTATTGATTCGTACGCGGGTCAAAGAGATTCGTGATATGGGTCGCGCAGCACAAGGCGTGACCTTGATTAATCTGGGCGAAGGTGAAAAATTGTCAGGCTTAGAAAAAGTAGTTGAAACTGACGATGACGTTGAAGGCAACGAAGAATAAGACAGGCATGACACAGATTTTTAATTTTTCTGCAGGACCAGCAGTCCTCCCAAAACCAGTATTAGCGCGTGCCCAAGCAGAAATGCTTGATTGGCATGGCTCTGGTATGAGTGTGATGGAAATGTCGCATCGTGGCAAAGAGTTCACCAGCATTCTGGAGAAAACCGAAGCCGATTTGCGCCAGCTGTTGGCCATTCCGACCAATTATAAAGTCTTGTTTTTGCAGGGCGGGGCGATTGCTGAGAATGCCATGATTCCCCTCAACTTGCTGAACGGCAAGTCTGCGGATTATGTGGTCACCGGCGCCTGGAGTAAGCGCAGTGTGCAGGACGCACAGGCATATGGTCAGATCAATATTGCCGCTAGCGCTGAGGCGCAAGGCTTTACTACGGTGCCGGCGTTTAATGATTGGCAATTAAACAAGCAGGCGGCATACGTGCATTACTGCACCAATGAAACCATCAATGGGGTGGAGTTTTTGACCGTGCCCGACACCCATGGCGTGCCAATTGTCGCTGACATGTCCTCGCATATTTTGTCACGTCCCATTGATGTTTCAAAATATGGTGTGATTTATGGGGGCGCACAAAAGAATATTGGCCCCGCGGGGCTGTGTCTGGTGATTGTGCGTGAAGATTTATTGGAGCAAGCGTCCTCGTTGACTCCTGCGGTGTTTCACTGGAAAACCCAGGCGGATAACCAAAGCATGATTAACACGCCGCCAACTTACAGCATTTATATCGCAGGTTTGGTTTTTGAGTGGTTATTAGCGCAAGGCGGCGTAGAAGCCATCGAGCAAAAAAATATCGCCAAGGCGAACTTGTTGTATCACTACCTTGATCAAACTGACTTTTATGACAATGCTATTCAACACGAATATCGGTCGCGGATGAATATTCCGTTCCGTTTGCATGACGAATCACTCAATGATGCCTTTTTAAAGCAGGCAGAGACGCAGGGCTTGTTACAACTCAAAGGACATCGTTCTGTGGGTGGGATGCGCGCCAGCATGTATAACGCGATGCCTATCGAAGGCGTGCAAGCACTGGTCGAGTTTATGCAAGCGTTTGAAAAATCCAACTCATAAAATACCTTAATTATTTATTTTAAATGTCTGATTTATTGAAACAATTTAGAGATAAGATTGACGCAATTGACGCCCAAGTATTGGCGCTAGTCAATCAACGAGCCGCTCTGGCGCGAGAGATCGGGCATTTAAAAGACGATGGCGTGATTTATCGCCCTGAGCGTGAGGCGCAAATTATTCGTCGCTTGCAAGCAGACAATCAAGGGCCGCTATCGCCTGAAGCTGTCAGTCATATTTTTCGTGCGGTGATGTCCAATTGCCGCGCGCTCGAAAAAGAGTTATCGATTGCTTTTCTGGGGCCATTAGGCACCTACAGTGAGGAGGCCGCGTTAAAACAATTTGGTGAAGGTCGCCAAGCGGTCGTCTGCGGCAGTATTGATGAGGTGTTTCGCACGGTTGAGGCTGGGCAGGCAGATTATGCGGTGGTGCCGGTGGAAAACTCGACGGAGGGCGCAGTTGGCATCACGTTAGACTTATTGCTTTCAAGTCCGCTGCAAGTGATCGGTGAGGTGACCTTGCCCGTGCACCATTGCTTGCTATCAGCGCAGCAGGATATCCGTCAGATCAGCCATGTGTTTTCACATGCGCAATCTTTATCGCAATGTCATGAGTGGTTGAACAAGCACTTACCCACGGCCGAGCGGGAAGCTGTGACCAGTAACGCGCGCGCTGCACAAATGATCCATGAGCTGGTTGCCAGTCAAGGCACCTTCGCAGCCGCCATTGCCAGCAAGCGCGCGGCTGAGCTGTTCGATTTGCATGTGTTGGCTGAAAATATTGAAGATGATCCTAAAAACACTACACGGTTTTTGGTGCTGGGCAATCATAGTGTTGCGCCGTCAGGCCAGGACAAAACCTCTTTGGTAATGAGTGCACACAATAAGCCAGGCGCCATGTTAGCGCTGCTTGAGCCCTTGTCTCAGCATGGTGTGAGTATGACCAAGCTTGAATCACGCCCCTCACGCCAAAACTTGTGGAACTACGTGTTTTTTGTCGATATTGAAGGCCATCAACAACAGCCTTCCGTACAAGCCGCGCTGACAGCATTGGCTGAACGCGCTACTTTTCTCAAAGTGTTGGGTTCTTACCCAACCGCAATTATTTAATCTTTCATTATGTCGACTTTATCAGCGTTAGCGCCTGCCAATATTCGTGCCATTGCCCCCTATCAGGGTGGCAAACCGATCAGTGAACTTGCCCGCGAAATGGGATTAAACGAGGCGGATATCGTTAAACTCGCGTCCAACGAGAATCCGCTCGGGATGAGTCCCAAGGCGCAAATGGCGCTTGAAGCGGCGATTGAAAACATTGCACGTTATCCAGATGGCAACAGCTTTGCTTTGCGGGATGCGGTCAGTCATAAATTTGGGGTGCAAGCATCACAGATTGTTTTTGGTAACGGTTCTAACGACATTCTAGAGCTGGTCGCACGCGCCTTTTTAACGGCGGGAGATGACGTCATTTACTCGCAGCATGCCTTTGCAGTGTATCCACTGGTGACGCAAGCCGTGGGTGCGACTGGTATTGTGGTGCCAGCGGTAGCGTTTGGTCATGATTTGGCTGGTTTCTTGAAAGCGATCACGCCTAACACCAAGCTCATGTTTGTCGCAAACCCTAATAATCCGACCGGAACGCTGATCAGCAAGCCAGACTTAAAAGCATTTTTACAACAAGTGCCTAAGCATATTCTGGTGGTCCTAGACGAGGCGTATGACGAGTATTTGTCACCTGCGGACAAATCAGAGGCCATTGGTTGGCTGGCAGAATTTGAAAATTTGATTATTTCACGCAGCTTCTCAAAGGCCTATGGACTAGCAGGATTGCGCGTCGGGTTCGGCTTGATGCACGCCACCGTGGCCGATTTGTTGAACCGAGTGCGTCAGCCGTTTAACGTTAACAGCTTAGCGCAAGTGGCTGCCATTGAATCATTGCTTGATGATGACTTTGTTGCGCGCAGCTATGCAGCCAATCAGGCCGGAATGCTGCAAATGACGCAAGGCCTGCAACAACTCGGCTTGAGTTATATTCCGTCGTATGGCAATTTCGTCAGCTTTAAAGTCGACAACGCTAGCGCGGTCAACCAGGCATTGCTCAAGCAGGGCGTGATTGTCCGCCCGGTAGCCAATTATGAAATGCCGGCGTATTTGCGTGTCAGCATTGGTTTATTTAGTGAAAATGCACGTTTTCTTGAAGTGCTTACAAAGATTTTAGCGTCATGACCGTATACGAAAAATTAGCCACTGATGATGTCAGGGTGCTTGAGATTAAACCGCTGATTAAACCAGCGGAATTACTGTCTCGACTGCAAGAAAGTCAAACCAGTACGCAAAACATTCTCAAAACGCGCTCGGCCATTCACCATGTTCTGCATCAAGGTGATGATCGATTGTTGGTGATTGTAGGGCCTTGCTCGATCCATGATACCGAGGCCGGCATGGAATATGCTCAGCGCTTGCTTGCCGTGCGCAACCGTCTGGCGGGCGAGTTGTTGATCGTCATGCGCGTGTATTTCGAAAAGCCACGCACGACGGTTGGCTGGAAAGGATTGATTAATGATCCCCACCTTGATGGTACCTATGACATCAATTTAGGGCTCGAAAAAGCACGCCGCTTTTTGCTGGATGTGAACGAGATCGGGATGCCCGCCGCGACAGAATTCTTAGACGTGGTATCGCCACAATATACGGCGGATTTAGTCAGCTGGGGTGCGATTGGCGCGCGTACGACCGAATCTCAAATTCACCGAGAGCTTGCCTCAGGCCTGTCTTGCCCCGTCGGCTTTAAAAACGGGACTGACGGTGGCGTGAAGGTCGCCATCGATGCTATTAAAACTGCTGCGAGTCCGCATCACTTCTTGTCGATGACCAAAGAAGGTGAGTCTGCCATTTTTGCCACAAAAGGCAATGAAGACTGCCATGTGATTTTACGCGGTGGCAAACTGCCAAATTACGATACTCAAAGTGTGGCAGCTGTGTGTGACCAGTTGGCAGAAGCTGGCTTAGCACCCGTGTTGATGGTCGACTGCAGCCATGGCAACAGCCAAAAGCAGTATAAAAATCAAATCGCGGTGGTAGATGATGTGGCTGCGCAGGTCGCCGCGGGGGATGCACGTATTATCGGTCTCATGTTGGAGTCACATTTGAACGAAGGCCGTCAGGACCATTCACCCGGTTGCAACCTCAACTACGGTCAGTCGATCACCGATGCCTGTTTGGGCTGGGAGGATTCTGTGGCCGTGTTAGAGACTTTAGCCGCGTCGGTGAAAGCGCGTCGTGAAAAGCGTGCCGCTGAAGAATAAACTTAACGAATCCATCAAGCCGCGCTCAAGCGCGGCTTTTTTATGCCTAAAAATCACGAATCTGTCTTGGGCTCATGATAATCATGAGCAGGGAATCATTGTCTGTTGCAGGCTGTTCATGCAACGCATGCGTATGATGCGAGTCTTAATTGGTGTTCATTGTGTGGACCCAGAAATTAAGCCACACAATGGCCTCATCACCGAACAGACAATTGTTGTATGATGAAGTTTAAGCTAACCGGCTAGGCTTCTTTTTTAAAAGGTTAAATAACGAGCGATTATGCAAATACACGTATTAGGGGCGGGCGCAGGGGGTGGGTTTCCACAATGGAATTGCAATTGTCAAAACTGTGATGGTTTGCGCAAAGGCACAATCAAAGCTAAGCGTCGGACACAATCCTCTATTTGTGTATCAAGTAATGGTGTGGATTGGGTATTGTTTAATGCCTCCCCAGACGTGTTGCAACAAATTCAAGAGTTTGCGCCACTGCAACCTGGGCGTGGGATTCGTGACTCGGGGATTCAAGCGATTGTATTGATTGATGCACAGATTGATCACACCACGGGTTTATTTATGTTGCGTGAAGGCCAAGTCAAGCGCGAGATTTATTGCACCAAGGCCGTTCACGGCGACCTGACCAGCGGCAATCAAATTTTAAATATTCTGGGCCATTATTGCGGTATCAATCATCATGAGATCCCAATTGATGCTGACGATATTAGCAGAGCCCACAGCTTTGAAATTCCGACAGTCCCCAATTTACGCTTCACCGCAGTGGCGTTGAAGAGTGCAGCACCGCCGTATTCCCCGCACCGCAACGATCCTCACCCCGGCGACACCATTGGCGTTTTAATCGAAGAGATTTCAACAGGCAAAAAATGTTGGTACTCGCCAGGATTGGCTGAAATTGAACCGCATTTGCCACCGCTCATGCATCAAGCAGATTGCGTGATGGTCGATGGCACTTTCTGGACCAACACCGAAATGTTAGACATGGGGCTCATGACCAAAACTGCACGCAGTATTGGTCACAATCCGCAATCTGGTCCGGGTGGCATGATAGAAGTCCTCGATGGCTTTGGTGCCGATAAACCTGTACGCAAAGTACTGATTCATATCAACAATACTAACCCGATTTTAAGAGAAGATTCCGCCGAGCGCGCTATTCTCGATCAACACAAGATCGAAGTGGCGTATGACGGTATGGATATCATTCTATAGGAGCGCAATATGAACACAGTTACCCACGATAATTTGCCATGGTCACGCGAAGAGTTTGAAGCCAAACTGCGTGAAAAAGGACAGGGCTATCACATCTATCATCCTATCCACGTGCTGATGTATGAAGGTAAGCTGACAAAAGAGCAACTGCAATGCTGGGTGGCAAATCGTTATTACTATCAAATCATGATTCCGCAGAAGGATGCGGCAGTGATGTCCAATTGCCCCGACAAAGAGGTACGCAAAGGCTGGATTCACAGAATCACCGACCATGATGGTTACGATGGGGTCGAGGGCGGGATTGAAGCTTGGCTTAAACTGAGTGAGGCCGTGGGCTTGTCGCGCGACCAAGTCACCTCCCTTGAATTGGTTTCTCCTGGCGTGAAATTTGCTGTTGATGCCTACGTGAACTTTGCTCGTCAACGGCCTTGGCAAGAGAGTGTCTGTTCTAGCCTCACTGAATTGTTTGCGCCGCATATTCACCAGCAACGCATCAGTTCTTGGCCAGCCATGTATCCATGGGTGAAAGAAGAGGGCTTTGTGTATTTTAAAAAACGCCTGACCGAAGCACGTCGCGATGTTGAGCAAGGGCTAGGCATTACGCTAGATTATTTTAGCGTGAGCCGTGAGATGCAGCTGCGTGCCTTAGACATTTTGCAATTCAAACTCGATGTGTTGTGGGTGATTGCGGATGCCATCATGTTAGCAAGTACGAAAATTCAGGTTGAAGACCGCGACTACATGCGCCAACCTGTCATCAAGTTCAGATAAGCAACGAAAGAAGTGCAACATGGAAAATAACATCCAACATTCAGATATATACGCCATTGCCTTGCATCATCGCTTTCAATGGGAAGAAGCGCAACAAAGCTACGTGCTGCTGTTTCCTGAAGGCATGGTCAAATTGCATGGCGGTGCAGGAGAGATTCTGAAACGCGTGGATGGTAAAGCGAGCGTGGGCGATATCGTGACTGCGTTAAAAACCGCGTTTCCGGATGCCGAAGGCATTGAATCCGATATTGTGGGTATGTTTGACCTTGCTGTTGGTAAAGCCTGGTTACGCAAGGTCAATTAATCCGTTAGGAGAGTCACATGGCACAGCTTAATAATGGCGTAGCAGCAAACGTCACCCAGAAGCAACCGTTATGGTTGCTGGCAGAAGTTACATATCGGTGCCCACTGCATTGCGCATTTTGTTATAACCCCACCGATTATGACAAACATACCAAAAATGAGTTAAGCACTGAGCAATGGATTAGTGCGTTGCGCGATGCACGTAAAATGGGGGCCATACAGCTCGGTATTTCTGGGGGGGAGCCGTTATTACGTGACGACATTGAAGAAATTGTGGCAGAGGCGCACAAGCTTGGCTACTACAGCAACCTGATTACATCTGGAGTGGGCTTAACCGAGAAGCGAATTCAAGCCTTTAAAGAAGGGGGCTTAGACCACATTCAACTGTCGATGCATGATGTCACTGAAGACATCAGCAACTTTATTACCGATACCCGCACCTTTGAATTGAAGAAAAAAGTCGCGGGCATGATCAAAGCGCATGGCTACCCCATGGTATTGAACGTGGTGATCCACCGTTACAATATTGACCAAGTGGGTCGGATCTTAGAAATGGCAGAAGCGCTGGGGGCTGACTATGTTGAGTTAGCGAACACGCAATATTACGGCTGGAGTTTGGTGAATCGTGATCAGCTCATGCCAACGCGTGAGCAATTAAACCAAGCTGAGGCCGCGACTAACGCTTTCAGAGAGCGGGTCGGTAACAAAATGAAGGTGTTTTTTGTGGTGCCAGATTACTTTTCTGACCGGCCCAAAAAATGCATGAATGGCTGGGGCGAAGTGTTTATGATCGTGACTGCCAATGGGGATGTGTTGCCTTGCCATTCGGCGCGTGTGTTACCCGGCATGACATTCCCCAATGTCCGCGAGAATGGTTTGGAGTGGGCTTGGAAAGAATCTCCAGCCTTTACCAAATACCGTGGTATGGATTGGATGAAAGAGCCTTGCCGTAGTTGTGATGAGAGAGAAAACGATCTCGGCGGTTGTCGTTGTCAGTCATACCTGCTGAGTGGTGACGCCGAAATGGCCGATCCAGTGTGTACAAAATCGCCAAATCGTCATTTAATCGATGAGGCCTTAGCCAATTCACAAAAACCGCAGCTGCGTGAGCAACCCATTATCTTTAGAACAGACAAAAATTCTAAAAAATATGTTGAGGGTGATAAAGAGCGCATCGAACAGTTTCATGCTTTGCCCTAAGCGAAGATTGGTTAAACTGGCAGATATTGTTTTCAGGTCTGCCTTATAATACCCAAGGTGCCTGAGGGCACCTTTGTTTTTTCTAAGGTCGTTCATGTTTAAATCACGTTCTTCTACCTTGGTATTAGTGTTGGCTGCTTTGGCTGCGCTAGCGCCATTTGCCATAGATACTTACTTACCTGCCTTTCACATCATGGCTGCAGCATTTGGCACCGATGAATTAGCGATCCAACAAAGTTTGACCTTGTATTTGCTGCCCTATGCGTTAATGACACTTTGTCATGGTGCGATTTCTGATGCGATCGGTCGTATCACGACCATTAAATGGGGGCTAGCGATTTTTATGTTGGCCAGTGTCGGCTGTGCTTTTGCACCGAATGTTCAAACCTTGTGGCTGTTCAGAGCCTTGCAAGGTATGAGTGGTGGGGCGGGCAACACCGTTGCACGTGCCATGGTGCGTGATCTGTTTTCAGGTGCACAAGCGCAACGGGTGATGGCGACTGTGCAGCTGTTATTTGGCATTGCCCCTGCGATTGCGCCGATTCTGGGCGGGATTCTTTTAGGCATCCACTGGCAGGCCATTTTTATCTTTTTGGCCCTGTATGCCGCGATTGCGCTATGGATGGCGGTGCGCTACCTGCCAGAAACCATGCCTGCGGAGAAACGGATTGCATTTTCAATCCAAGGCATCGTGCAGACCTACGGCAAGATGCTAAAACATAAAGTTTTTTTGGGGCTGATCATCTGCTTGGGGCTCAATTTTTCCGCATTCTTTATTTACGTGTTGGCAAGCCCGGTCTTTCTGGTCAAGCATTTACATCTGAATAGCCAACAGTTTGGTTATTTGTTTGTGCCCACGGTGACCGGCATGATGCTGGGTTCTTGGATCTCACGCCATACGGCAGGCAAGATTGCCCCCACCAGGGTGTTACGCTGGGCATTTGCTTGGATGCTTATTATCGCCAGCGCCAACGTAGGCTTGCAGTGGTGGATGAGTATGAGCGCACATTCTGCTTGGTGGTTGTCGATTCTACCCATCGCTTTGTTTAATGTCGGTATGGCAACCGCCATGCCGATCTTATCGATTGCAGCACTCGATTGTTATCCGACCTTGCGTGGCACCGCTGCCTCTGCACAAGCATTCATGCAGATGTTGTGCTCAACGCTGTGCTCAGCCCTGATTGTGCCCTTGGTATGGCATTCCACATTGACCTTGGCCATGGCGATGTTGGCCATGATCATTCTGAGCACCTTGCTGCTATGGTTTTCACGCCAACCAACCACTTCGTAGCGAGTGTCGCACAAAGCCTGTGCAAGCCCTGAAATATGGGGCTTTTACCAACTTCATTGCATATTTGATCGCCCTACGACTGCATTAAGATGAAATTGTCAGTGCCTGCCTCGTCGCAGTGCGTTATACAAATCCGACAAGTGGAGTCAATCATCATGGAAATGACCAGAGAAGAAGAGGCGCAAAAAGCATACGTGAAGTTGCTGACTGGGCAAGGGGTAAGCCAGCGCGTATTGGTGCAGCGAGAATTCATCCTGATTCGGGTCAGTGCCTTTTTAAAAGACATCCCCTGTGATGGTAGCCATTATCGACATGCGGTCGATCGTTTTATTGCCAGCATTGACCCAGCTGAGATTCCTAGTATTTTGCCAGTGATTCGTGAGTTTTTCTCGTTTTGGGTCGGTGATATTAAAGCCATTGCTGCCATGAGTCAGGCCAAAGTGTTTAATGGCAGCACCCCCGTGGTGATGGTGGCACAGGACGAATTGTTTAAGCATTGGTACGATTTGGATAAAACGCCGATGACCAGTCACGAAACGCAAGTCATGGAAACCTTTGAGCAGATGACGCAAGTGCGCGGATTTGAGCCAGCTGTGTTTAAAGAGCGTATGCGCATGGCAAGATACTTACTCATGTCCTTACGCCATGTTTCCTTCAAACAGTCTCACAGCTATCGTCAAATGGTCGACAGAAACCTGCCTTTGTTCAATGCTTTGGGTTCACAACATACTTTTTTGAGTGTTGCACGTGAGTTCTATTATTTTTGGCGGGGCGACATGCTAAAGCCGCAGACGGCAATCAACAAAGGCACTTCTACGCGCGAAATGGCGATGGCCGCGTAGGCGTCAGCTAAAATCACAGGCGGCATCGAGGCCGTTAACGCATTTAAAAAATCGCCAGCCTTAGCGCTGGCGAATTTTTTGCATGATCAAGGCGGAGAGCTCTTCAATCGAGCGGCTGGTAGAGTCTGCCCAAGGGATGCCCGCAGCGCGCATCATGCTTTCAGCGATTTCAATTTCTTTGCGGCAATTATCGAGTGAAGCATAAAAACTGTCTGGGCGACGTTCATTGCGGACAGAATGTAAACGTTCCGCTTTAATGGTCAAACCAAAAATTTTATCAATGTTTTTTTGCAAGGCAGCGGGCAGGGCACCGCGCTCAAAATCCTCTGGAATCAGTGGGTAATTGGCGGCTTTGATACCAAACTGCATGGCGAGATAAATGCTGGTGGGGGTTTTTCCGCAACGAGAAACCCCGATTAGAATGACTTCTGCTTCATCTAAGCCAGAATTCGTCATGCCGTCATCATGATTCAGCGTGAAGTTGATTGCTTCCATGCGCTCATGGTAGCTATTCCCCATTGCACTGTAAGCAATGCTGGCGCCTGTGAGCGGCTCTTGATTGAGCTCAGAACCCAGCGGATAAATAAAACGGTGGAATAAATCGATAAAGTAGGCATTGGCCTGCTTAAGGTGGTTACGGTGTTCACCGTTGCCGACTGACATAATGACAATCGGGCGGATGCCGTCTTCGCCAGCGACTTTTTGAATATGCTCAAATGCGGCTTGGACCTTTTCGTCGTTGTCCGTGAAGGGCAGGCGCGTGGTAGTAAATTTGGTATTTGGAAAGTGCTCTAGCAACTTGCTCAAGGCGCCAGCTGTAATCCCCGTGCCATCAGAAATAATAAAAACAGAACGGTGATTCATGCGAACGCCTTGAGTTGATTGCTAAATATTTATTTTTTGGTCAAACGCTGCCAAGTTGCCACAACGGTGTCCGGGTTGAGCGAGACCGATTGGATGCCCTCAGCGACCAGCCATTCTGCAAAGTCTTCGTGGTCAGAAGGGCCCTGGCCACAAATACCAACGTATTTACCCAAACGGTTACAGGTGTTGATGGCCATTTTCAGCAGCACTTTTACCGCATCGTTGCGCTCGTCAAAACCGTCGGCAAGAATACCAGAATCGCGGTCCATGCCCAATGTCAGCTGCGTCAGGTCGTTAGAACCAATCGAGAAGCCATCGAAGTACTCCAAGAACTCTTCGGCCAACAGCGCGTTTGCCGGGATTTCACACATCATGATCAGGCGCAGGCCGTTTTCACCACGTTTGAGGCCATTGGCAGCCATGATTTCTGTCACAGCGCGTGCTTCGTCCAACGTGCGCACAAAAGGAATCATCAATTCCACATTGGTCAAACCCATCTCGTCACGTACTTTTTTCATGGCCTGACACTCCATGGCAAAGCACTCTTTAAAGTCTTCTGCCATGTAACGCGCCGCGCCACGGAAGCCAATCATTGGGTTTTCTTCATCTGGCTCGTAAATCTCGCCGCCGACCAGTTTTTTGTACTCATTTGACTTAAAATCCGATGTCCGCACAATGACTGGTTTTGGATAGAATGCCGCCGCAATCGTCGCAACGCCTTCAGACACTTTGTCGATATAGAATTGTTTGGGGTTCGCATATCCACGCGCACGATTCTTGATCGTGGCTTGAATGGCTGCTGGCATGGCATCGACATTCAGAATCGCTTTTGGGTGAATGCCAACCATGTTGTTGATTACAAACTCCAAGCGCGCTAACCCAACGCCATCATTCGGCGTTTGCGCGAATGTAAACGCCATGTCAGGGTTGCCCACGTTCATCATGATCTTGCACGGCGGTTTTGCTAAGGCGCTGTTTGATTGCGTGGATATTTCAAAATCCAAGGCACCGTGGTACACAAAACCGGTTTCGCCTTCAGCACAAGAGACGGTCACCATTTCACCATCACGCAATAAGTCGGTGGCGTTCACAGAACCAACAATGGCAGGAATACCGAGCTCACGCGCAATAATCGCCGCGTGGCAAGTACGGCCACCACGATTCGTCACCAGTGCGCTGGCGCGTTTCATTACCGGCTCCCAGTTAGGGTCCGTCATGTCTGCGACCAGCACATCTCCAGGTTGCACTTCGTGCATATCCGCAGGATCCAGCACGATACGCACTGGGCCGACGCCGACTTTTTGAGTCACCGCACGACCAGCGACTACTGGCACAGAAGAATGTTTTTGTAATTTAAACGTTTCAGTGATGTTTTTAGCCGCTTCTTGCGACTTCACTGTTTCAGGACGCGCTTGCAAAATGTACAACTTGTTATCCAAGCCGTTTTTGCCCCATTCGATATCCATTGGGCAACCATAATGCTGCTCAATGGTCATGGCGTAACCCGCCAGTTCTAAAATGTCCGCATCGGTCAATGAATAACGATTGCTTTCTGCGGCATCCACTTCAACGGTGCTGGTCGATTTGCCGGCCTGCGTCGCATCCGAAAAAATCATTTTGATCAGCTTGGAGCCCATGGTGCGGCGCACAATCGCTGGCTTACCTTGTGCCAGCAATGGCTTATGCACATAAAACTCATCTGGGTTCACTGCGCCTTGCACCACGGTTTCACCTAGGCCATAAGACGAAGTAATAAAGGCCACATCACGGTGGCCAGATTCGGTGTCAATGGTGAACATGACGCCAGCACAGCCAATGTCAGAGCGCACCATTTGTTGTACGCCGGCCGAGAGTGCCACATCGGCATGCACAAAGCCTTTGTGTACGCGGTAAGAAATTGCGCGGTCATTGTATAAAGAAGCAAATACCTCTTTGATGGCATGGCTGATGTTGTCCAAGCCGTGAATATTCAAAAAAGACTCTTGCTGGCCGGCAAATGAAGCATCTGGCAAGTCTTCTGCGGTGGCAGAGGAACGTACCGCAAAAGTCGTCCCTTGCGCAGATCTTTCGATCAGTTTGGCATAGTTTTCAGCAATCGCTGTTTGCAGTGCCGGTGGAAACTCCGCCTCCATAATCCACTGACGAATTTGTGCACCCACGCGCGCCAGTTCCTGCGTGTCATCGGCATTTAATTTATCAAGCAAGTCATTGATTTTTTTGTTCAATCCACCTTGTGCTAAAAACTCACGGTAGGCATCTGCCGTGGTTGCAAAACCAGTCGGTACGCGTACGCCTTTGGCGGAGAGCTGCGAAATCATCTCACCTAAAGAGGCATTTTTGCCCCCAACAGACGGCACATCGGTGTTTCGTAGATTCTCAAATGGAATAACATGACTTACCATATAAAACCCTTAATTATTTTAAAACTGGTGATAATCTATCGCGGAATGCGATGGATTGAATTCGATAAATAGAGGCTGTTTGCCTAACATCTTCTGATTATAGAACGGCTTTTGTAACGGTCATTATGCCAAAATCATGTTTTAATGTCACGTCACCATATGGGTGACAATTCATTTTTTTTAGCATCCTATAATAAAACGCCATGAAAGCAGTGATTCCCGCAGCAGATCAGGTGCGCGTGACCACCTACGGTCGCCTACATCTCGGTTTTTTTAATTTGAGTAATCAGCTACAACGCCAGTTTGGTAGCGTTGGCGTAGCGATTGATGCTTTTAAGACTGTGGTCAACGCGAGGTTTGGTCCTCCACAACAAGCGTTGGACCCATGGGCAGCGGCTATTTTGCAGCGTCATGTGTCTGCGACTCAAACAGACACCTTGCTGGATGTCGCCATACCACAGGCGATTCCACGGCACGGCGGTCTCGGTTCTGGTACGCAAATGGCGCTTGCCCTTGGCGCTGCGGTCAACGGCTTGCTGGGTCATTCCATTGACCCCGCAGAAATCGCCGCGATCCATCAGCGCGGTGCCCGATCAGGGATCGGTATTGCCACCTTTACCCATGGCGGTCTGGTGGTGGATGGCGGCCGTGCCGCCCACACCGTGGTGCCGCCGATGTTGGCACAACAGGCATTTCCCGCCGATTGGCATTTTTTACTGATCACAGATAGCAGTCATCACGGCTTGCATGGTCAAGGCGAAAAAACGGCTTTTAAACAACTGGTGCCGCCGTCCGTTGCGGCGACCCAAGCCATTCAGCAACAATTACTGAGCCAAGGCCTACCCGCATTGATTGAGCACGACTTTGCCGCATTTAGTGAGTTTTTGGGTGCGCTACAGCGCTATAACGCAGATTACTTTTCGCCGGCACAGGGGGGGGCTTATGCCAGTCAAGCGGTTGGCGAGATTCTCAACCGTCTAATAAAACAAGGTTATGTCGGCGCCGGGCAATCTTCTTGGGGCCCGACCGGGTTTGTATTGTTACCCTCGCGTCAAGTTGCGGTCGACTTGCAAATGCAACTGCTCGCCAATTACGCCGGGCATGCAGCGCTCGGCTTTTTGGTGACTGCGGCAATGAATCAGTCTGCCCAGATCGATATAAAAGTCGCTTCGGCTTAAATTTGTGGCAGATAATCTTGAAAAGTTATGATTTTCACGGTCTGCTCTTGATTTTGAACCTGCTTCGATGTGTGTATATTGGGAATAGCTATGATTAACGAACGGTTCCGGGGGGAATAATGAAAAAAACCAGCATTATGCATTTGTTTACAGCCGCAAAAAACGCCAGCCCATTTGATGTGAATATGGCCTTTGATGCCGGCTATGAAAAAATTATTTCTTACACCGACGTCACGCTTAATGAAATCGTGGCCTTGACCCAGGATGCCATTTTTTCTCGCAGCCCTAGTGGCTTAAAACAGCAGGCCTTGTTTTTTGGCGGTCGCGATATTCAAGTCGCATTAGAGATGCAAAAACAGGCGCGTAGTGCCATGTTTAAGCCTTTTGAATGCCACACCTTTTCTGATCCTTCTGGTGCATTTACTACCGCAGCCGCCATGCTGGCAAAAGTCGATTTTTATCTGCAAAAATCCGGCAGTGGTCTCGGTCAAGAAAAAGTGGCCATTTTTGGTGCCAGTGGCACAGTGGGCTCGACAGCCGCTTTAATTGCTGCCCGTCAGGGATCAACGGTATTAATGGTGGCGCATGCTGGACTCGAAAGCATGCAAACTTATGTCGATAAACTATCCGCCAATTATGATGTGAAGTTGCAAGTGGTAGATGGCAGCACTGAGGCCGCTAAAATCGCTGTGTTAAATGAAGCTACTGTGGCGTTGTGCGCGACGCCGGCAGGGATTCGTGTATTGGAACTGGCCCAGCTGGCAAAATCCAGCACACTCAAAGTGGTGGCCGACGTTAACGCCGTTCCACCTTCAGGGATTGAAGGTGTCGATACTTTCTCCAATGGCGGCTTTATTGAAGGCACGCAAGTGGCTGGCTTTGGTGCGTTGGCGATTGGCCAGTTGAAATACGTCACTCAAAACAAATTGTTGGAGCAAATGCTGCAAAGCGAAAGCCCGATGCATATTGATTACCACCAGGCCTATGAATATGCCTGTGCACACGTGGAATAAGCTGAGTTTTGCGGCTGGCCATGGTGTCACACAGCGCGCGTATTTATAGCCAGATGGCAAAACGCGAGGGCTTTACGGTGTTCGCTGTCGATGCGTTTCTCGATACAGACACGCGACTAGCCGCCGATTCAGCGTACCAATGGTCAGCGATGCTCGACCAGCCTTTGGACCACGCGATGCATGCTCTGATGCCTGCGTTGGATGCTTTTGAACCCGATGCCGTGTTGGTGGGATCGGGCTTTGAAGCGCATCCTGATGCTTATGCCGCATTATTTGCAGGCTATCCTGTGTTGGGAAATACGCCACAAACCATTGTGAACGTCAAAAATCCGCAATGGTTGAAGGCAACTTGTGAGGCTCAGGGCGTGCAATCACCCGCCATCAGCGTCACGCCGCCGACCGTTGGAGACTGGTTTACCAAGCAGGTCGGGCAATGCGGGGGAGGCCATGTCGAGCGCTGGCAAGCACAATCCATTCAAGACGCCTCAACCTATTGGCAGCAATATCAACCAGGCCAAGCGGTAGGTATTTTGTTTGTAGCGCATGCGGATACATACAATCTCATTGGCGTGCATGCACTCCATCAGCATGCAGGGAGTTACGCCTATGCCGGCGCATCGCGCTCGCAAGATGCTGCGTTGATCAGTGCGGCGCACCAATTGTTAGCGGCATTGTTGCCCGCATTAGGCCTCGTGGGTATCAATAGTATCGATGCCATTTGGGATACACAAACCTTGCACTTACTCGAGGTCAATCCTAGGTTAAGTGCCAGTATGCGTTTGTATATGCAACTACCTTTGATCCAAGCACACTTGAACGCCTGTGACCAACAAGCCTTACCTGCATTAAAACCACCAGAATTGTTGGCTAGCCATCGTATTTTATACGCCCGGCAAACAATAGATGCCAGTCAGTTAAACTTGCCTGATTGGCTAGAGGATCAGCCTGTTGGCGGCCATGTTGCTGCCGGTCAGCCGCTCTGCAGCGTTTATGCAGAAGGGCACACTGCGCGCGAAGTTGAGCAAACATTGCGCGATAAAAAAACACAATTACACACACTATGGGGGACTTATGTCTGTGAGCACATCGAATTCAACATCCATTAGCGTTCAGCAATACAGCGCACCGCTGGTTGCCGAACTGATTGCGAATGCGCCCGCACTGGGTTGCGCCGTGTCTACACACGAGAGTGGCGCGACCATCGTCGACGCCGGTATCCAAGTGCCTGGTGGCTTAGAGGCAGGCCGTATCATTGCCGAAATTTGCATGGGCGGACTGGGCAGTGTTGCCTTGCAGCATGTGCCACAATTTGCCCATTGGCCGCTCAGTGTGGTGGTGACGGCCAAGCAGCCAGTGATTGCCTGCTTGGGCAGCCAATATGCTGGGTGGGCGTTATCGCATGAAAAGTTTTTTTCGCTCGGTAGCGGCCCGGCGCGCGCCATTGCCCAACGTGAAGAGGTATTCAAAGAGATTAATTACCGTGATCAAGGCACACAAACGGTATTGGTGCTTGAAACTGACAAGATTCCACCGTTGGAGGTGATCGAGAAAGTGGCGAGGGATACTGGCCTAGCCGCGAACAAACTGACGTTTATTCTGACACCGACCCGCAGTTTGGCTGGTTCATTACAAGTGACCGCCCGTGTGCTTGAGGTCGCGCTGCACAAATGTCACACCTTGCATTTTGATTTGAATGCCATCGTTGATGGCTACGGCGTTGCGCCGATTCCTGCGCCTTCACCCGATTTTATTGTCGGCATGGGCCGCACCAACGATGCCATTTTGTTTGGTGGTTTTGTGCAATTGTTTGTGAACACCGATGATGCGGCGGCTGAGCAGTTGGCTACACAATTACCGTCTTCTGCCTCCAAAGATTACGGTCGGCCGTTTGCAGAGGTCTTTAAAGCGGTGAATATGGATTTTTACCAAATTGATCCGATGTTGTTCTCGCCGGCCAAGGTCAGCGTCACTAACCTTAAGTCCGGCCGAACATTCTTCGCAGGACAATTCAATGAAGTGCTTTTGAATCAATCATTTGGTGGATAAATTTAAATTTTTGCTTTAGCCACATAAGCACGGGTACAATGTGGCGCACACAGCGTGCCCGCGCCTTTATTCATAAGTTTTTCTATGCAAGTTGTTCCCATTTTTACTGACGAAGTCGCCCAAGCTGGCGGCTGGCATGGCCAGTGTTTGGCTGAAGCCTTTGCGCGTCGCGGCTGGCAAGCCCTGATGGTGTCTCTCGACAGTTGTCATGTCAGTATCAGCGAGCAACAAGTACAAGTGCATATTCCCGGTTTGACCCAACCCGCCCCCATGGCATTTGTGCGTGGCGTGGCTGCTGGCACCACCCAGCAAATCATCACCCGCATGAATCTTTTGCATACCTTGCAGCGCCAAGGCATGGTCGTTTACAACCATGGCCGCGCGATTGAAACCACTGTCGATAAAGGCCTAACCAGTCAATTACTGGCAGAGCAGGGCGTGGCAACACCGGCCACTTGGGTTTGTGAACACCGTCAGATTGCCCATCACTTGATGCAACAGGCGTTGGATGCGCGTAAAACGCTAGTCATTAAGCCGCTGTTTGGGTCGCAAGGCAAAGGCGTGCGCTTGATTGAGCATCGCCAAGCGTTTGCGTTGCCGCAGGATAGGTTTGTCGAAGGCGTCTATTATCTGCAAGAAAAGATTGATTGTGGCCCGTATCAGCATGATTATCGTGTGTTTGTGGTTCGTGGCGAGCCAGTGGCGGTGATGCGTCGGCAAGGCGACAACTGGTTGCACAATGTTGCAAGGGGCGCGCGATGCACACCGTGTGATGAGGCCGATGTGGCCGCGATTGGCGTCCGTGCGGCGCAGGCGATCAGCATCGATTATGCCGGGGTCGACGTCATGCGTGACAAACATGGCAAACTTTGGGTGATTGAAGTGAACAGTATTCCAGCTTGGCGCGGCTTACAGAGTATCACCGCGTTTGATATTGCTGATGTGTTGGTGGATGACTTGTTGGGCTTGGTGAGCAATCAGGCGGCGCAGCCATGATGGCGTTACTGCAACAGGCGTATCGTAACGCATGTCTCGCTGAGCTAGAAGCGCTCAAGCCAGGCAATGTGCACGTGTTTGCCGATGGACACGGCATGCAAGTGCAAGACTTTGTGAATAGCGCTGAAGTATCAGCGCCTGCCTTGTGTGATGATCAGCTGCTCGGACAGCGCACGTTTGGGCAACGCATTTTGCAGGCTTTGCAGGCCACCCATGCCAAGGTCGGTTGCAATACCAATTTAGGCATCATCTTATTGGCAGCGCCGGTGGTGCAAGCCTGTTTGCAATCTCCCAAGCAGGCGTTAGCTGCGGCGATACAACAAGTGTGTCAGCAATCTACCATCGACGATGCCACGCAAGTCTATGCAGGCATCCGTTTAGTCAGTCCGGCTGGCATGGGTCAGCGAGACGAGCATGATGTTTCACAACCGCCGCAGATTACTTTGATGCAAGCCATGCAGATAGCAAGCCCGGTCGATATGATTGCTCGCCAATACGTCGAAGGCTTTCGGGAGATTTTTGAGGCAGCGCTGCCACTGTATGACACCTGTCTGCAACGCTGGCAACGCCCAGCATGGGCGCTGACCGCAGTATATTTGTATTGGCTGTCTAGCTCCCCTGACAGTCACATTGCCCGTAAATTCGGCGCCACTGTCGCGCAACGTATACAACATGAGGCTGGCGATTATTACCAATCATTGTTGGCACTAGAGAATCCAAAACAAGCAATGCCGGCACTGCTGGCTTGGGATCATGCGCTCAAAGCGCAACGCATTAATCCAGGCACCAGTGCTGATTTAACGGTGATCACTGCGATGCTGGCCGCATTGCGGGCGCATCAACCAACGCTATTCTGACAGCCCAACGCGTGCGCTGAGGTATACTGTAGCGCTCTAGTCAAACATGTGCAGGAGCGCAAAATGACCGATCAGGTGCTCACCGAGCAAGAAATTCAACAACACTTTTCAACCTCTCTACCGCATTGGGTGTATGAAGACGGTTGGATTCGTCGCAAATACAAAACCAATAGCTGGAAGGGCACGCTGATGGTGGTGAATACCGTTGGTCACTTGGCCGAAGCCGCTTGGCATCACCCCGATTTAACCGTGTCGTATGCGTTCGTGATTGTTAAATTGTGCACCCACAGTGCCAAAGGCATCACCATGAAAGACATCGAACTCGCGCGAAAAATTGAAGAAGTTGTGCAATGGCAACCGAACGCCCAAGGTAATTCTGCGCTTGAAGGCACCCCGCAGAGTGACTTGCGCTTCAGTTATATCAAATATGATTAATTCGGGCGACCGCTGAGCCTTTCACCTTCGCTGATGCTGTTGTTTTTATGACCACCCATACTTTACCGCCTGCCATCTTTTTGATGGGCCCCACCGCCAGCGGCAAAACTGCGGCTACGATTGCGCTAAATCAGCGCTTTCCGGTGGATATTATTAGTGTGGATTCGGCATTGGTGTATCGCGGCATGGATATTGGTACTGCAAAGCCGGATGCCGAGACTTTACGTCAGGCGCCACATCATTTAATCGACCTGATTACGCCGCTAGAGCAATATTCAGCGGCGCAATTTGCCAAAGACGCCTTAGCTCTCATGCATGCGGCCACCGCACGTGGTCGAGTGCCCGTCTTGGTTGGTGGCACCATGCTGTATTTCAATGCCTTGCAGCATGGCTTAAGCAATTTGCCTGAGGCCGACAGTGCCATACGCGCACAAATCGAGTCTGAAGCTGCCTTGCATGGCTGGCCAGCCATGCACGCACAATTGGCCAGCATAGATCCGACCGTTGCGGCCAATATCCACACGACAGACTCACAGCGGATTGAGCGCGCACTGGAGGTCTATCGCATCAGCGGCAAACCCATGAGCGTACTGCGGGCACAGTCAGAAAAAACCGCATTGCCGTTTCATATTCTCAAGCTTGCCTTAATGCCCAGTGAGCGCAGTGTGCTGCATCAACGTATCGCTGAGCGTTTTCAGTTGATGCTCAAGCAAGGTTTTGTCGATGAAGTAAAACATTTGCTCCTCACTTACCCATCACTCACCGCAGATAGCCCCAGTATGCGCTGTGTCGGCTACCGGCAGGCCATGCAATATCTCAATGGCGATATTGATTTGCCCACCTTGGGTGAGCATGGTGTCTATGCCACGCGCCAACTCGCCAAGCGTCAACTCACTTGGTTACGTGGCATGGATGATGTACATGCGCTGGATTGTTTACGCCCCGATTGGGTGGATGAAGCCTCGACCTTGCTGCAACAACACATACAGGCGTAAAAAAACCGGACAGTGTCCGGTTTTTATTTAGGCTTCATACGTGCGTTTAGTAGGCACCATCTTGACCAACAATAGTGAGCCATGCGGTTTTAGCCACAATCAGCATATCCAGACGCGGGCTCCAGTTGCGCAAATATTCCAGATCATAATGCACACGTTGTTCCATTTTTTCTAAGGTATCGGTTTCGCCCCGAAAGCCATTCACCTGCGCCCAGCCGGTGATACCAGGCTTCACCTTGTGGCGCACCATATAGCCTTTAATCAGTTTACGGTATTCCTCGTTGTGCGCCACGGCATGCGGGCGTGGGCCCACCACACTCATGCGACCCTGTAACACGTTAATAAATTGTGGCAACTCGTCCAACGATGACTTGCGTAAAAAAGCACCCAACGGCGTAATGCGCTGATCATTCTTGGTCGCCTGGGTCACTGTCACACCATCTTCAGTCACCGTCATCGAACGGAACTTGTACACCAGAATTTCTTGACCATCCAAGCCATAACGGCGTTGTTTAAAAATAATCGGCCCAGGTGAGGTCAGTTTGACCCCCAGCGCGACGATGATCAAAATCGGTGAAATCAAAATCAATACAAACAGTGAGAACAAAATGTCTGCCGTGCGTTTGATTAGGCCGTCGACGCCGGTGAAGGGGGTTTCGCACACCGAGACTACCGGAATACCATTCACGTCAGATACGCGACCTTGAATCAAGTCAGTGACAAAAATATCAGGCACAAAATAAATCGAAGCCGTCGTGTCTTTTAAGTCATCCAGTAATTTTAAAATACGTGGATGGCTGGACATGGGTAGGGCGATATAAATGGTATGGATTTGATGGTGTTTGCAATACGCCGGAATATCAGTCAACGCACCCAGTACCTCGTAGCCATGTTCTTGCGGCACCCGATCCGGCGCGCGGTCTTCAAAAAAGCCAAGCACATTGACTCGGCTATATTCATCGGCTAGCAAGTTGTTTGCCACTGCCAAGCCTTGTTCATTGAGGCCAATAATCACCGCATTTTTAGTAGGCCCCTGCAAGCTGATAAATAAAGGCGACAGTTCTTTGAGCGCGGTCAGTGCCAAGATCTGCGCAATCGGGGTACCGATTAGCCATGCGTAGACAATTTCGGGGGTATACAAGGTGATGTAGCCAGTAATTCGAGCAAAAATCAGCACCATGCCGGCCAACAACACCCACTGGAAAATAACGTCTCTAGCCATTTTCCAAAAGCCCAAACGAATTTTCGCGCCACTTGGAAAAGTCACCGAAAACAGCAGAATGGAGGTAAAGAAGATCGAGATTGGAATACGGTCTTCAAAGTAGATAAAAATCCCCCACATAAAAAATACTAAAACGAGGGGCTCTACGATGGATTCGATGAAGTAAAGTGGACTTCGAGGGCCTGACGACAGTCCAGAGATGGTTCTGATAGGGGGTTTCATCGTTTTTTTCATAATTATAATTTAGTTCAATGTACTCAATTGAGTTTAACTAAATTAATGCTCAACAGCAATCGTCGAATGACTGAGGCTTGGCGACTGGTTTGTCATAAATCTGACTCGCCAATAGGGTTATACTAGGAAACTAATTAAATAAATATTATTGTGCTAGTTAAAAAGTTAAGTATTGGTGGCAATAAAAGCAGGTTTACAGGTTAGAATGTACTCAAATAACATCATTTGCTATTGCTAATAACACATGTCATTCCGCAAGCGATCAACTAAAATAAATATTAAACGACCGATTCGGTGCCTGTTTGCATTGACCCTAGGGGTGTTGCCCATCAGTGTTTTCGCTGATGAATATGACACCTTGCAATTCAATACATCGGTGAACCGCGCCTATGACAACAACCTGTTTCGGGTTAGAAACAACGAAACCTCAGATCAAATTACCACTTACACCGCTGGGGTTAAGCTCGATAAAACCTACTCTTTGCAGCGGTTTATTGCAGATGTTAATTACGTTGATTATAAATACCAAAACAGTGATTTTTTGAACTTTGATGCGATTAACTATGACGCGAAATGGTTATGGTCACTAACGCCCTCGTTGACAGGCAACTTATCCACTAGCCGTAACAAAAGCTTAAACGGGTTTAATGACTTTCGTTTGTTTACGCAAAACATTAGAACCATCGATATTAACCAATTTAGAGCGGAATACTCGCCTTATAAAGTGTGGGCTTTAATTGCAGGTTTGACTGAGACCAAAGTTCAAAACAGTCAAACCTTCAACGCTGTTGCACAATACAATGCGACTGCTTTCGATTATGGTGCACGATACAACTTTGCTTCTGGCAGTAATTTGAGCTGGCTAGGGCACAAACGCAACGGTGAGTTCGACCGGACTTTAAACACGACCTCGCTGTTTGATAATGGCTTTACTGAAGACGAATACGAGTTTGATTTTGTTCTGAAGCCTACCGGCAAAAGTAATCTGAGCAGCAAGCTGGCTTACCTGTCGCGGGAATATGATAACTTTTCTATCCGAGACTATAACGTTTGGATCGGTTTCTTAAAGTATGACTTGCTGTTAACCGGCAAAATCAGAGCCAACTTAGATCTATCCAGAACAGCCAGTCCTTTTGAAACGGAATACAGTACCTATAGCGTCACTGACTCAGCCAGTTTGGGTTTGAGCTATCTGTACTCTGAGAAACTTACTTTTATGCTTAATGGTCGCCTTGCGCAGCGAGACTTTAAGCAGGCGGTGCAAGCTGGTGTAGCTAACCGAGAAGACGATGAGCAAAGTCTTTCTGGCTCGGTGTCTTGGCGACCAATTAAAAGCATAGGCTTCACCTTAAGCTCTATCAAATCAAAAAGAAACGCGTCCTCGGCTTACAATAATTTTGATTACGATGACGTCACCACCAGCGTCATGGTCGATTTGAAGATTTGATAATTTTGAGCGGTAGCAGTGTTAATGACTGGAAAGTAAATGTTTCATAGGGTTAGCAAGCTTTCTTTGGTACTACTTCTGCTGTCAGGTTGTCAGCAGAGCGATGAAATGTCGGCCTCACAGGTGGTGGCAACGGTCAATGGTGAGCAACTCACCATGCCTCAACTGCAGGCTGAGATGACAAAACTGTCTGCAAGCACTAAAAATGCAGACACGGCAAAAAAAGTATTAACCAATTTAATTGACCGGCAGTTACTAGCGCAAGAGGCCGTCAAGTTGAACTTAGACCGCACACCGGAGGTGACTCAGGCGATTGAGTCCTCTAAGGCGCAGATTTATGCACAGGCCTACATGGCAAAAAAAATGGCCAAGTTGCCGGAGATCAGCGATGAAGCCGCGAGTGAGTTTTTAAAGGCGCACCCAGAAATGTTTGAGCAGCGAAAACTGTTTAAAACGGTGGATGTGACTTTTACGCATGATCCTGCACAATTAGATATCAAAGCGATGGAACAAGCCGTGACCACGCTATCGTCTTTAGAGGATACATTGCATGCCAAAAACATCGTCTATGACAAAAATAGTAGCCAGTTTCTGACGGATCGATTACCGCTGAGTATTTTGTCAAAAGTGAGTCATTTGCATCAAGGTGACTTAATGTATGTGCACAATGACCATGAAGTGATTGTGAAATCGATACAGGATATTATTGACGTGCCTACCAGCATGTCATCCGCGCTCTTGGTGGCAAAAAAAATGTTGGGGCAGCAGCAAAAGCAGGCTTATATTAAAAAAGAAATTGAGCGCTTGCAGAATTTAGCGGGTATTCAAGTCTTTAATGAAAAAATTGATTCGCAATACCATTAGTTAAACTGTTTACCCTGAATTAATTTTACGTAAAAGTTGCCGTAATATACAAATCTTTAAATCCAAAGTTACGAAAAGAGTTCATTGCTTATGAGAAAGTTTTTCCAATACTTAATCGCCGGACTGATCTTTGTATTAAGTCCATTAGCCCACGCGGACTATACCCTAGGTGCAGGAGACTATGTCAGAGTCATTGTTTATGGGGATGCTGAGCTCACGCGCGAAACGCGGGTCTCAGAGGACGGCGTACTGACGATGCCGCTCATCGGTGAAGTCAAGGTCGGCGGCCTGACCACCATCGAGAGTGAAAAACGCATTGCAGAGCAATTAAAACGTGGTGGCTTTATTGCCAATCCGCAAGTATCGATGTTAGTCCTTGAGTTTATGAGCAAGTCTGTCTCTGTGTTGGGCGGCGTGCCAAAACCAGGTCGCTATCCGATTACACGCCCGACAGATGTTAAAGATATTTTGGCTGAAGCAGGGGGCTTGGTGCCTGAGGCTTCAGAAATCATTACCTTGGTGCGTGGTGATAAACGCAGTGAGTATGATTTGAACGAAGTCATCGAGCGTCGTAACTTGAAAGATGAAGATATTCGTTTGGTCGGTGGCGAAACCGTTTACGTGAGTGTGCGTGATGTTGCGGTTGGTGGTCAGGTGTTACGTCCTGGAAAATATGGCATTCAAGGCGGTAACCGCAAAATTACAGACTTTATCGCTTTGGCTGGCGGCTCAAATGAGCTGGCGGGCGAAGTCTTGTTTTTTACAACACAACGTTCCGGTTCTTCAGTGACGCAAGAAGTGAATGTGGATGAGATCTTCCGTGCACCTGCAAGCGCACTCAACAAAGATGTGTTACCAGGTGATGTGATCTATGTGCCAAAAGCACCACAAGTATACGTCTATGGTGAAGTGCAACGTCCTGGCATGTTTAAAGTGGATAAAAACATGACCGTGATGCAAGCGATTGCAAAAGCCGGTGGCCTGACGATTCGCGGCACACAACGCTCCGTCAAGCTACATCGCAAAAATGCTGAAGGCCATGTGGTAAAGCAAACGCCAGACTTGTCAGCCGTTTTGCAAGACGAAGATGTGTTGTTTATTGAAGAAAGTCTGTTGTAATTTAAAGGGTTGACCATGAATTTTACGCAGTTAGTGCTGATTTTAAAGGCACGCTATAAGATGATTTTGTTGGTATCGGTCATTACATTACTGACGGCAAGCGTCGTGAGTTTGTTGTTTCCGAAAAGCTACAAAGCAGCCACCAGAGTGATCCTGAACTATAAAGGGGTGGATCCGGTGACTGGGATGGCGATGCCTGCCCAGTTGATGCCCGGTTACATGGCCACCCAGGTAGATATTATTCAGAGTAAAAATGTTACGCTGGATGTGATCAAGCGTTTACATCTGGCCGAGGTGAAGTCTTTGCAAGAACAATTTGCACAGGCCACTGCCGGCAAGCAGGCTGATATTAACGAGTGGCTGGCAGATTTGTTGCAACAAAAATTGATGATTCTGCCTTCAAAAGAGAGCAGTGTGATTAGCATTGGCTATAAAGGCGTAGACCCAGTGTTTGCCGCAACCATGGCCAACGCGTTTGCAGACTCTTATATCAACTTAAGTTTAAAGCTGAAGATTGACCCGGCCATTAAAGCTTCACAATACTTGTCAGAACAAACTAAAGTATTGCGCGAAAACGTGCAAAAAGCGCAAGACAAGTTGGCCGAGTATCAACAAAAACATGGCTTAACCAGCGTTCAGGATTCTTTCGACGTTGAAAGCTCAAAGCTGAGAGACTTGTCTACGCAATACAGCATGGCGCAGTCACAATCGATTGAAGCCAATTCACGCCGCAATGACGCGGCCAGAAACATGAGTGACTCGCCTGATGTTGCGCAAAATCCCGTGATTCAAAACATGCGTATGAGCTTGATTACAGCAGAATCAAAGTTGGCTGAGATGGGCCAGCGTTACAGCAAAAATCACCCGATGTACATTGCAGCAGAAGCCGAAGTGAACAAAATCAAGAGTCAGTTAAATACTGAAATTGATCGCACGGTGGTGAGTTTAGGCAACAGCGCCAGCATCAATTCAAACCGCTTAGGTGATTTGAAGTTCCAGCTGGAGAAACAGAAGCAAAGAGTGCTTGATTTGAATCGTTTCAGATCCGATTTGTCGATTCTTGAAAAAGAAGTGCAAATCGCACAAAACGCGCTGGAATCCGTAAACAACCGCTTTAGTCAAACAGCGCTTGAAGGTCAATCTACGCAGGGCGATATTTCTATTCTTGAAACAGCGGTTCCACCGTTAGAACCAAGTAACCCGAGCTTGTTACTGATCGCACCATTCTCGCTGATCATCGGTGGCCTATTGGGTTGTCTGTTCGCGTTGCTGGCAGAAATGCTTGATCGCCGTGTGCGCAGCAAAGACGATCTGTTGGCATTGGGTGACATTCCAGTGTTTGAATACAGCCTCAAGTCAGTCTAATGTTGACTTACCAAAACAATTTATCAGGCAAAAGTGATTGCGTATGAATATTATTGAATCAGAGAACAACACGCCCATGAAAACGGTTTCTTCCAGCATTGGTCATCTGTTGCTGGATATGGGAAAGATTACCGAAAAAGACGCTGAGCGCATCCTTAAGTTTCAAAAAGAGAAATCGATGCGTTTTGGTGAAGCCGCCATGGCGCTCGGTTTTGTCTCCATCGAGGATATCAATCAAGCCTTGTCTTATCAGTTTGATTACCCTTATATTTCCCCAGACAAGTCATCGTTCAATGCCAGTTTGATTTCGGCATTTGATCCGTTCTCTAAACAAGTCGAATCACTGCGTTCTCTCAGAACCCAGCTGATTTTGCGCTGGTTTGAGCGTGGTTTTAAAACCATTGCCGTGTCATCTGCCCGCGAGGCCGATGGTGCCAGTTTGCTTGCCTCTAACTTGGCGATTGTGTTCTCACAACTCGGCGAACGTACATTGCTGATTGATGCCAATCTGCGCGCACCTTCGCAGCACAAGTTATTCAAGCTCAACAACCATCACGGTCTGTCAGACATTCTGGTTGGCAGAGCCTCGACTGATGTTGTGGTGAGAATTCCATCATTGCTCAATTTAAGCATCCTCACGGCAGGGGCCACGCCTCCTAACCCGCAAGAGCTGCTTAACAAAGAGGCCTTGGATGAGTTGTTAAAAGTATTCGGTGAACATTACGACGTCATCATTATGGATACCTCACCGATTTTGCAGTCGTCTGATGCGCAAATCGTCGCAAAAAAAGTGGGTGGTGTATTGATCTCAACCCAGCAGAATCAAACCACAATCAGTGACACCCAACAGGCTTACGAAGCATGCCGTAGCTTGGGCATCGATGTGCAAATTGCCTTGAACGCAAGCTAGTATGTCAGCGACGACTATTGCGGCCCTGCCGCCATCCAATCAAAAAGTCTATGGCTATGTGGCTGTTTTAGTCTCGCTGTTGTGTTTGTATGTGCCGGTGTTTCATGACTTGTTTGTGACGGTATGGAACTCTGACACGCAATCGCATGGCCCGATTGTCTTGGCAATCGGGCTTTGGTTTTTTTATTTTAAAACCAAACAAATTTTAGAAAAACCGCAGACGTTTAAACCAAGCCCTGGCCTCGGCTGGCCATTGGTGATCCTTGGGGGTGGCCTATATGTGGTCGGCTACTCACAAAGCGTTTACATCATCTCTATTCTGTCGCTCGTGTTTATTCTGTGCGGCTTAATTTGCATTATTTTCGGCGCGAAAACCGCCGTTAAATACTGGTTTGCACTGTTCTTTTTCATCTTTTTGATCCCATGGCCAACCTCGGTGATCGATACCTTGACGCAGCCGATGAAAATCGCCGTCTCATACGCCGCTGACCATTTGCTGTATGCCCTGGATTATCCTATCGCCAGATCAGGGGTGATTTTGCAAATCGGGCAATACAAACTGTTGGTTGCCGATGCCTGCGCTGGGCTGAACTCTTTGTTTACGCTAGAGGCGATTGGCTTACTCTACATTAACGTGATTAACCACCAAGCGTTCTGGCGCAATGTGCTACTGGCCATATTGATTGTCCCAATTTCGTTTACTTCCAACGTATTACGAGTGTGCACGCTGGCCTTGATTACCTTTCACTTAGGTGATGAAGCAGGGCAGGGCTTTTTGCATAACTTCTCCGGCATGGTGCTTTTCTTGACAGCGCTGGTGTTGATCATCGTCGTCGATTCACTGATTCAAAAAATCGCTGAAAAATTCAAGTTGAAAAGCTTGTTGAGCCAAGAGTAACGTCCATTATGAAAGATTTATACTTAAAGCTGCCGCACGTAAACCTGTCTACAGGCTTGCCCTTGTTGGTTGTGGCTATCATCTTTTTTGGCTTGGCAACCTTGCTTAAACCGGATCATCACTACGCATCGCATGCCAGTGATTTTGAGCGGTCTATCCCTCGCGTGCTCGATGGCTGGGTAGAGGTACAACAATCTACCCCACAAGTCAGTGTTGTCAGTGATGAAAAAAGCCTGGTCAACGAGTTATACGACGACACTTTAATGCGCACCTATGCCGATCAAGCAGGGCATCAAGTCATGGTGGCATTGGCCTATGCCAAAGAGCAACGGCAAGACGTCAAAATTCATCAACCAGATATCTGCTATCCGGCCCAAGGCTACCAGTTACTCAAAAGCGAAACAGTGACGTTTGATGGATTCAAGCGCAGCAGCCCCGTTGTCGGCAAACGGCAGTTGTATCAAGGCCAAAATCATTTCGAGGCAGTCAGTTACTGGATTCGGGTAGGCGACCGCACCATGACCTCCGGCTTACAAATGCGTTTAAAAATTATTGAAGACGGATTATTAAATCGTCGGTTAGATGACGGTATTTTAGTGCGTGTTTCCTCTGCGATTGCAGACGAAAGCAAGCGTGCCGAGGCCTACGCCTTGCATGAAAAGTTTCTTTTAGAGTTTGCCCGCCAAGTAGAAAATCGCTCGCCAGGCTTACTTTTACCAAACTAAATATTAGACTGTCACTGAATGTCTGCTGTCTCAAACGCTAAATGGGTCGCCGTCTCCCAGATAGCTAGAATCACTTCGCAACTTGCCAATATCTTTGTATTAGCAAGAATTTTGCCGCCCAGTGATTATGGTCTGATGGCCATGGCGACAGTAGTGACCAATTTAGCATTATTGATTCGGGATCAAGGCACGTCGGCGGCAATTATTCAAAAAGAAGACTTAACCCACCACACGATCAACACCGTGTTCTGGTTTAACGTCATGGTGGGCGTGGTGATTGCGTTGATGATCGCGCTGTGCTCGCCCATCATCGCGGACTATTTTAAGCATGACGAGCTGATCGCTATTTTGGTCATATTGGCGCTAATTTTTCCGATCTCAAGCTCATCGATCTCACATCAGGCCTTGCTCGAGCGAGAATCTAAATTTAAAAAACTGGCGTTTATTGAGGTGATTTCTTCACTCATCGCCATGGTGGTTGCAGTGGCTGCCGCCCTCTATGGCGCTGGGGTATACAGTTTAGTGTTACAAGCCATACTCATGGCCTTGCTGTCGTCAGTGCAGTTATGGATGGTTTCAAGTTGGCGGCCACAAGGCAAACCAAGCTGGCAAGAACTGAAAACGTTATTACCGTTTACCGGGCACATGACTGCCTTTCAGCTGATTACTTATTTTTTTAGAAATGCCGACAGCATGGTCATCGGCCGCATATTAGGCGCCGCCTCGCTAGGGATCTACTCAATGGCGTACAAAGTGATGTTGTTACCCGTGCAAAACATTACCTGGGCTTCCTCAAGAGCATTGCTTCCGGTGATGAGCCGTCAGCAAAATGCACTCGATGAAATGGGTAAGCTTTATTTGCAAACCATCACTTTTATTGCTTTTTTAACAGCGCCACTCATGGCCGGCATTTTTGCCTTGCGCGAACCCTTTGTTGAAATCGCCTTTGGCCACCAATGGATACAAGTCGCCACGGTGCTAGCTTGGCTCACGCCGGTGGGTTTTGTGCAGTCGATTTCCAGCACCACCGGCACTGTGTTTATGGCACAAGCTAAAACGCGCCTATTGATGTGGTTTTCGTTGGCGAGTGCGTTAGTCCATGTCATCGCTTATTACATAGGCGCTGCATACGGGGTCACTGGCGTCGCAGAGTGGTACTTTTATGCCAGTGTCATTACAGGCGTTCCGTTAGTCATCAGCGCGGGTAAGTTGGTGCACTGCAGCCCACTTGATTTATTAAAATCCATATGGAAGCCAGCGGTTGTTGCGCTTTTAATGTGCTTATCAACCCGATATGCCTTCACCCAATTAAATAGCCATTGGGGCATGTCCGTCAGTTTTATCGTCGCCATTTCTTTTGGTGTCGTGTTTTATTTGTTAGTGAGTTATGTGTTGTTTCCATCCTTAATAAAGTCATATTTAGGCAAAGTTTTTAGCAGAAAGAATTGAATCGACCATGAGAATCTCTGTTTACATTCCAACAAAAAATAGAAGACAGGCATTAGAAAAGGCGGTTGATTCTGTACTCAACCAAACGCACCAAGATGTTGAAGTGATTGTTGTCAGTGACGGCTCGACCGATGACACCGAACAATACTTACAGCAAAAATCAGCCGCTGATCCGCGCTTAAAATTCTTCATCAAGCCCCAGTCAGAAGGCGCGCCTGCCGCGCGTAATCTGGCCATTAAAAGCGCCACGGGTGAGTTTATTACTGGGTTGGATGATGACGATGAGTTTTTGCCCAATCGACTGGCATTAATGCTCGATTATTGGCAGCTTTTAGAGAGACATGCTATTCATCCTTCTTGTTTATACACGCCGGATTTGATTTACAGAGATGGCAAAGAGGTTGCGCAATCGAAAAAATTAGGCAACGTCAGTTATGAGCAGTTGTTTGAGTTTAATCATGTGGGAAATCAGATTTTTGCGCCAAAAAGCACATTTATAGAGGCGGGATTGTTCGATGAAGCCATGCCAGCTTGGCAGGACATGGAGTTCTTTTTTCGAGTCTTACAAAAATTCGGTAAAGCTTCGTTGCTCGATATTCCCACTCAAATTATGGATGACACGCCGAGAACCGACAGAATTTCGATTAAATCCAGAGCCCGTTTGGAGCAAGCCTATAGCCGCTTTGTGAGCAAGCATTGCCAAGATTCAAAGCGAAATGCGCAACAACTGTTTTTGCAGATGTTCTCTCGTTACTACAACAATCGACCCAATTTTTCAGATTGGCTCAAGTTTATCAAATTAGGTTTTTGGCCAAAAGGCTTGTTAACTTTATTAGCGGCCACACTGAGAACTTAATAAGTTTCGCTCAAAGTTCATTCACTTAGTTTCAATGAGAAAAAGTCTGGTTAAACCGTGCCAAAGATGAATATGAATATCACTAAAGTATCGCTGATCTTGCTGGCAGCATTGTCCGCATTATTTTTTGGATTGGTTTCTTTACTTCTGACCCAGCTGGTTGGTGAGAATTATATCTATCTACTCAGCTTGCCCGTCGCCATCGTCATTGGTTTGACTTTCGTATTCGACCGCTATTTTTTCTTTCTGTTAGTGATTCTCTCAAGATCTTCATTGGATGTCGTGTTCAACACAATTAAACTTGGCAGCTTCGGTATTGGTGCGGTTTTAAATGCTTTAGTGATACTGATTGCCATCCTGACTCTTTTTGAGAAAAATGAGCCTCTACAGCAGGATGTTAGAGGGATCAAAAAGGCTTGGGTTATTTTTCTAACGCTATCTTGTTTGTCACTGGCCTATTCACCTGCCACCCTTCAAAGCATTAAGGTTTTTTTGATTTATGTTTCCTATGCTTCCATGTTTTTCCTGGGTATGAGGCTTGTGAACTCACAAAAAGATTTCGATAAGTGGATTAAAGCAGTCGCACTGTCATCCATTATCCCAATTCTTTATGGCCTTTTTTGTATCTTATTTGGTGGCAGAGGCTTGGCATTTAGCTACCAAGAGGGATTCCGTTTAAGGAGCACGTTCCCACACCCCAATCCTTTCGCACCTTATTTGGTGTTGATGATCACGATTTGCTTCTATATTTATAAATCAAAAATTACCGCGATAGGCCCCACTATTCGCAGATTGTTACCGTTCTACATACTGTTGCTCATTGGTATGTTGATTATGACTAAAACCCGGTCAGGTTGGGTTGCTTGTTATCTTTTCTTCTTTTTATATGCATTGCTACACGAGCGCAAATACCTGTTCATAGTGATCTTGGCGCCATTTTTAGCCTTATTGATTCCAGAGGTGCAGGAACGCGTTTTAGATCTCACCAGTGACAACGATTTTGGCTCCAGCGGTTATGGTCGATTGAACTCATACGCTTGGCGGGTGAAAATCTGGTCAGACAGTATCGCTTGGATGTCCAAATCTCACTATTTAACTGGGTATGGCCTGTATAGTTTTATTCACCACTCAACTAGTTTTGCAATGGCAAACGCCTTTGAAAAACAGGAGTTTGATATTAATGCCCACAATATTTATGTTCAATTGTTCTTTGAGCTAGGGATTTTCGGCCTGTTGGCGTTTCTGTATTTGATTTTTCAAGTATTGAAAAAGCTTCTAAGTATTTACCAATTCAATAAGTTACTTGTTTTCACAGTCATTGTGATCTTGATGGAATTTGCCTTTATGGGATATGCAGATAACCTGCTCGATTATCTCGTTTTTAACTGGTATTTGTGGTTTACGCTCGGACTGACATTGTCTGGTGCTAGACTTTTTGATACGAAAAAACCACTTGATAAAGTCATTCAGACTAACAAATAAAGAGTTTTCACGATGCAAATTGCCTATTTTACTAGCAGCTACCCGCGCGCCACTGACACCTTTATCCAACGCGAGGTGATTGGACTCAGAGCTTCAGGCGTTGAGGTGCTCACGAGTGCACTCAGGCAGCCTGAGGGCGCCAACAACGTGAGTCCTTTGATTTTAAATGAGCGCAAACAAACCACTTATTTTTTGCCCGCGAGCCCGTTAAAGCTGATTCAACTGAATGTTAAGTATTTGCTCAGTGCGACCTGCAGCTACTTTAAAACACTAAAGTTGGCTTTTAAAACGCGTCGACCGGGTGTAAAAGGTACGCTGTATCAGCTTTTTTACTTTCAAGAGGCATTGTTGCTAGCAAACTACCTGCAACAGAATAATGTGCAACATGTGCACAATCATTTTGGGGATAGCAGTGGCATGGTGACGATGCTTGCGAGTCAGTTGAGTGGCGTGGGTTATAGCGTCACCTTTCATGGGCCGCATATTTTTTTCGAGCCGACTTTGTTGGCGCTTCGCGAAAAAGTGAAACACGCCAAGTTTATTGTGTGTATTAGCAACTATTGCCGCAGTCAAATGATGCTTTTTTCTGATGCTGAAGATTGGCATAAATTACAGATTGTTCATTGCGGTGTAGATGTCGATCAATACCCCTATGCGCAAGTCAAAACACAGGCAGCCGCTGACACACCAGTAAAACTGCTTTACGTTGGCAGGCTGGCTGCCGAAAAGGGCGTGCCAGTGTTATTGCGTAGTTTAATTGCGCTTAAAAACGAAGGCCATCGCTTTCATTTGACACTTTTGGGCGATGGTCCAGAGCGTGCGGCTTTAGAAACTGCGGTGAAGCAACATGGATTGACACAAATGGTCCATTTTGGGGGCTTTGCTAGCCAAGAAACCGTACGCGACACTTTGCTGGATAGCGATGTATTTATTCTGCCTAGTTTTGCTGAAGGCGTGCCTGTCTCCTTGATGGAAGCCATGGCTTGCGGTGTGCCAGTCATTGGTACCAATGTAGGCGGGGTGACTGAACTGATCGAGCATTGTGTTTCTGGCATGGTTGTTGCACCATCCGATGAGGTGGCTTTGAAAAGTGCCATTTTATGTTACATCACACAACCAGAATTACGTGAAACCGTCCGTTCAGCTGCTCGCAACACAATTGAGAGTAACTTTAATTTTAAAGTTGAAGTGAATAAGCTTGAACATCTGATCAGGGAACAACTGCAAAGCTAACATGATCGGTTATCTTCACAATACAAAACTTTCCGAACTGGAATCCTACTCAGTTTGTGTCATCGGTGCAGGTGCTTCTGGCATTAGTCTCGCAGTGAAACTGTCGCGTCTTGGACAGCGGGTGCTACTGATTGAAGGTGGTGATTGGAATGAAACGCCCGAGGTTGTCGATGCTTACATGGGGGAGGCGACAGCACCGCATCCACAAACTACCGAATTTAGATATCAACGATTTGGCGGAACGACCCATTTGTGGGGCGGCCGCTGTGTACCACTTGATGCACATGATTTTGCAAAACGGTCACATGTCCCCGAAAGTGGTTGGCCTGAGGGCGCTGGCGCGATTGCGAGCTACTACGATGTAGCTTTGGATTATTGCGATGCTGGTGTAAATAACTTCACCATCAGCGCTTTTGGCCCAAACACAAAACCTATTTTCACCGAGGCGCCGTTATTAGCGCCTGCACTCAACGAATACATTGAGCGCTACAGCCTGCCAACCGATTTTGGTAAAAAATTTCGCCAAGAGTTAACTGACTCGACCAACGTGCTGGTTTTGTTACGCACGCGTTGTGTGAGCCTGAATACCAGTGCTGCTGGCGATGTTGTTGAATCAGTCACGCTGCATGACGGCCAACAGCCACTTGAGGTTAAAGTGAAACAGGTGGTGCTGGCAGGGGGGGGCATTGAATCGACGCGGCTGATGTTGGTCACGCGGCAAAAAACACCTGCTTGGCAGTGGATGGATACCAGCTTAGGTAAATATTATGCCTGCCATTACGACCTAATTTTTGGTGCTTTGCGTTTTAAGGGTGAGCTACCTGTATTTGATTTTCAGAAAACCACTGAGGGTATTTACGCGCGGCGTAAGCTGCAATTTTCATCTGAATTTCAAGCGGAACATGGCTTACTGAACGCGGCCTTTCGGTTACATTTTCCGGCGTATGCGGATCCTTCGCATGGTAGTGGTGTGATGTCGACTATTTTTCTGGCTAAGTCGATTTTAAAACCTGAGTATCAGGCGATTCTAAATCACGGCGTGAACCAAACTGCTGTGCGTGGTCAATCGATTAAACACCTCATGAATGTGGTGATGGATATTGGTTCGGTGATCGGTTTTGCGTTTAACTGGTTGTTTAAGATAAAACTGGCTAAGCGGCGTATCCCTTACACCTTGGTTGCCAACCGTAATGGCACCTATCCGATAGAGTTTAATAGCGAGCAAGTTTCAGATGTAAACAACCAAATCGAGTTACTAAAAGAATGTGATCGATTTGGAATGCCAAGGGTGAGCGTTCAATGGAGAATGACCGCACAAGATATCGCCTCTGGTATTAAATCTTTTAATTTATTACAAAAGCAATTTGAGAAGACAAAAGCATGCAGGCTTGAATTTGAGCCTCAAGCATTACAAAAGGCAATGGAGAACGCTTTACCCGTTGGCGGCCATCATATGGGTACCACCCGTATGGGCACCGCTCCGAATGACAGTGTGGTGGATGTGAATTGCAAAGTGCATGGTGTCAAAAACCTGCACATCGCTAGCGCATCCGTGTTTACCACGAATAGCCATGCTAACCCGACATTAACCATTGTTGCGTTGGCATTAAGGCTTGCTGATCATTTAACTCAAAGTGTGACTACAAAGGAATAAATGATGAAAGCCTTTCATAAAACCAGTCTTCTTGCTTTACCTTGGCTTGCATTGGTTGCATTGAATGCAGATGTAAACGCAGCAGATACAGCACGTTATACAAAGCCGTTTGCAGTAAATTCTTTGTGGAAAAGTAAGCCAGTTTCTCCAACTTTCTCTGATTTTGTTATTCCAACTTCAAAATACAATCCAAATATTCACGAGGGTATTTTATCCTCAGGTTGTTTTTTTGCAGATGAAACAAGTGGATCTGTGACCGTGAAACCTAACCCTGGTCAAAGAGGGGTTTACGATGCCGATGCAGAAACTCATTACCCAAAAATTGAAGTACCGCATTGGCCAGCAGATCTCGTGCCTGCCTCTGGCGGGGATGGTCATGCCGATATTTACGACACTGCCAGCGGTGTGATTCATTCGTTCTGGAAGCTGAAAAACACCAATGGTGAATGGACGGCGAATCTTTACGCGTGGTCGCCTATTGACGGTACAGGTTGGGCAGATCCAGCACATTATTATCAAGGTGCTCGAGCTGTTGGGATTGGTGCATGCGCTGGCATCATCCGTAAGAATGAGTTCGCAAGTAGTGATCCTATCTATCCGCACGCATTGGCTATGTCACTGGCCTTAAATGGTGCAGCTGCAAATCCAGCCTATGTTTATCCAGCGACATCCGCAGATGTCTATGCCCCGACAAATACAGGAAAAATTCCTGAGGGTGCATTGCTGATGCTGCCTGACAGTTTTGATGTTTCTAAGATTAAAACACCAGAATTGATCAAAATTGTAAACACCTTGAAAGTGTATGGTGCGTATATCGTTGATACCAATGACGGTACACCATTTATTATTTATGTTGAAAACGGCTCCGGCTTGAATTTACATAAAAATGGTTACAACTACAGGGCGGCTAATGAATTACATTTAATCCGCCAGTCATTGCGTATGGTAACTTCAGCAAAATCTTGGGTAGATGCATCAGGTAATCCATTTATACCCGAAAAGAATTTAAATATTCTTTCGATGCGTGGCCCTTGGTGCGTCTATAAACGCGCTGCTTGTGCGCCAAACGATCCATCTGCGGGTAAATTTGATACTTGGAAGCAGGCTATTGTGTTTGGTCAAACCACTACAAATGTCGTACAGTCAAACCCTTCGGGTCGCTCGCTCACTAAAGTCACTTGGGCAAAGCCTAAGAAAGGCGATAAATATAAATTGACTGCTGTCACCACAGGTGGTGGTAAACTCAGATTAATCCTCAAAGACAAAAGATATAGCACCAGAGTGGACACCTATGACTTGGTAAACGGCAAATCAAGGACATTTGTTTGGCCTGCGGATGACGTCATACCAAATGTAGTGGTTACCAGCGGAGTCGGCGCAAGCTCTACTGTAAGTGGTACATTAATCCGAGTAACTGAGTAAATTTTGGTCGTTGGCCTAACCTGATAGAAGTTGACTGTATGCTGATTGTTGCTGAAGTGCTTTTTTTTACTTTGCTTGCCATCCTGGCAATCCCAGTATTGACCTTTTGTTTGCAGATTTTGGTGGCGGTACTGCCTGGCTACCGCAATCAAAAGGTTGAGGCACAATCAGCAACAGTCGCATTGTTGATTCCCGCGCACAACGAATCAGCCGGGATTAGCGAAACGTTAGCCTCTATTCAAAAAGCAGCCACCCCAAATACCAGAATTGTAGTCATTGCTGATAATTGCACTGACAATACGGCAGAGATTGCGCGCCAACTTGGTGCTGAAGTCATTGAGAGATCGCATGAGACCTTACGTGGCAAAGGCTATGCACTCGACTTTGGTATTCAATATTTAAGAAATAACCCGCCAGAAGTGATGATTGTGTTCGATGCCGATTGCATTGTGTATCCGGATACCATTAATGCATTGGTGCAAGCCGTGGTTACAGGCAAACGCGCTGTGCAAGCACTTTATTTAATTCAAGCCAAACCAAATTCTCCGGTGAAAACCAAGCTCGCTGAGTTCGCTTATGTCGTCAAAAGCTGGACACGGCCTTTAGGTTTTCATCGTTTAGGCATGCCCATGCAACTGATGGGTTCGGGCATGGCTTTCCCATGGCAGCATGTGAAAGGGGCTAACTTAGCCAAAGGCTATATTGTCGAAGATATGAAGTTGGGTATCGATTTAGCAGAGCAACATTTAGCGCCTAAATTTTGCCCTGAAGCTTATGTGACCAGCGAGTTTCCGATGAATGATGAAGGCGCAGCCTCACAACGTAAAAGATGGGAACACGGTCATATCGGCATGATTGTGCAAGAAGGCCTACCTTTATTGTTTAAGGGTATTCGCACTGCAAATATCGAGATGATCGCCATGGCACTAGACCTATGCGTACCGCCAGTCGCTTTATTATTCTTGCTGAGTGGCTTATTTGCGATGGTCTCTGCGGGGTTGATGCTTGCAACAAATGCCTATTTCCCATGGGGCTACGGTGTGATTCAATTTTTGCTGTTATCTACATTTGTCATGATCTCTTGGTTTAAGCATGGCAGCAAAATTCTGCCATTTTTTGAGTTGCTGACATATGCGCCGGTATATGCAATCAGCAAAATCCAGTTATATGCTAAGTTTTTTGTGAACCGTCAAATTGAATGGGTTAAATCCAAAAGAGATTAGCGCGATTTTCTATTTTTAATTGCAAAACACATCAATGAGTAAAACTATAAAAAAGATTGATCAGCTAGAAAGCCTACGCGGCATTGCTGCCTTACTGGTGGTTTTATATCATGTGCCAGCATGGAACCCGTTGATCCATGACATTTCAATCATTCGTAGTGGTTTTATGATGGTCGATTTGTTTTTTGTACTATCAGGCTTTGTCATTTATACCGCTTATGCGAATCGAATCACCACAGCCTACGAATTAGCAAAGTTTCAGTTTTTGCGATTTGGTCGCTTATACCCAGTACATCTACTTTTTTTAGTGTTGTTTCTGGGCATTGAAATATTGAAAT
The DNA here is from genome assembly GCF_006363955.1 of Methylophilus medardicus. GTDB lineage: Bacteria > Pseudomonadota > Gammaproteobacteria > Burkholderiales > Methylophilaceae > Methylophilus > Methylophilus medardensis. Next base: position 1,323,695 of record NZ_CP040948.1, on the reverse strand, counting down.
ATGTTTTGCAGCATTATTTCGGCATTGCCAGCCTCAGCAAGCAACCCTTCGAGCAAAACAATCTAGCTGCGTTTATGCGCGATGTGTTCATGATTAAAGCATTTTGGCCAAACGAACAGGCCATCACTTTTAACAGTCCAGCTTGGTCTATTAGCGCTGAGTTTTACACTTATCTAATTTTTGGCTTGATTGTGCTCAACTTTGCAAAATTCAAAAATTATATTTTTGCGGCCCTGGGCTTATCAGCCACTGCCATTCTCTTCATTTACCATCCTGAGCAGCATGATTTTATGCTGAGATGTATCGCTGGCTTTTTTATCGGCTGCATGTTGGCGCTTGGTATTAGCAAAGTGAAAACCTCTGTGGGCCTGAGCCCCTATTGGATACCGCTATGTTTTGTGTTGATTGGCTTGTTTATGGTGTTTGGCCATGATACCAAATCACTTAAAGTGCTGATTTATCCTTTAACTTGCTTACTGATTGCATCAATATTGTTGTCACGAGACCACTTTTGGAAGCACTTTCTGTCGCATCCGGCGTTGGTTTGGTTGGGCACCATTTCATTTTCCCTGTACATGTCACATGGACTCGTGCTTTGGTTTTATCAACAAGTGATCAGAGTACTGTTTCATCGGCCGGAAATGATTGTTGAGGGCTTATCCATCCCGCAATTTGAGTTCCCTTTGGCGGTCATTCTTACCATTGGCTTTATTGCGGCTTGCTTAATCAGCGGTTACATCACGTATCGACTGATAGAAAGTCCATTCCGCGAAAAATCACGCAAACTTGTCAAAGTGTAGCCAAGTAGCGTGTGAGGATAAACGCTTAACTTAGCAAACTAAGAAGTCACTTTATGAAATACACACCAGAACTAGATGGCATCAGGGCATTATCGATATTACTTGTCATGATTTCTCATGCGGGTTTCGGCCATATTGTTCCCGGCGGTTTTGGGGTCACGATCTTCTTTTTTATTAGTGGCTACTTAATTACTTCTTTATTGATTAGCGAAGCCGAAAAAAACCAGCATATAGATTTAAAAAAGTTCTATATCCGTCGGTTTTGGCGCTTACTCCCGCCAGCCATTTATTTCATTATCATCTCGAGCCTATTGATTCTCTATATCAATCACGCCATCAAGATGTCAGAAATTTCAGCAGCATTATTTTACTTTGCCAACTACTATAAAATTTTTATCCATTTTTCTAATGTAGATGGTTTGCTCTCTCCATTTAATATTTTGTGGAGTCTTGCCATCGAAGAGCATTTTTATATTTTGTTTGCGCCGCTGCTCGCGTTTACTTATCGCTCAAATCGCTATTACCAAATCATCGTGGTTTTTTTAGTTCTACCGCTGTTGATCAGACTAGGCTACGCCTTGATTTTCCCTGACTTACTGCATGAGGGTGGTTATACGTACACGGCTACGGAGGCAAGGATTGATTCGATCGCGTTCGGGTGTTTTATGGCTTGTCTTATGCATAAGCCCGTACAAAAAGAGTGGCTTGAGCGCCACTTACTCAAGTTTGGTTATTTTGTGCTCGGACTAGCTGCAATTCTCTTATCGCTATTGGTGCGAGATCTGTTTTTTAGAGAGACCTTCAGATATAGCGTACAAAATGTAGGGCTTTTTTTAATATTGCTGAATGTCTTATTTAATCAGGCCAGTTTTTTTGCCGCTATTAGACGCTTTTTGGCGTTAAGCCCACTCACTTTTGTGGGCAAGTTAAGCTACTCGCTGTATTTGCAACATTGGTTGTCTATGACACTTATCTCGTATGCAATCGGTTTGAATAAGTTTTCGCTTGCCTGGCAAATTGGGTTTTGGGGGTTAACCATCATAACTACCTTGGTTTCTTACTATGTGATTGAACAACCGACAATCGCATTGAGAAGAAAATACGGGTCTAACGTCTGATTTGGCAGCTCTGCAATTGTTCACAGTTGGCTATGCCTATTTCGCCCAGTGTTGGTTGAGTGTCTTTCTGACAGGGACTTCAATAAAACGATAACTGATTGCTGCGATGATGAGTGCAGTTAACAGCAGTAAGAATTCTGATTGTCCTGAGTGAATCATCTTGTAAAAAGGTTGTTGCCATAAATAAAGCGAGAATGAAATCAAACCTACCCAAGTGAGTGCTGGGTGACACAAGAATCTCATTAGATAGTCTGGCAGTTCTTTAATGCTACAAATAGCGCCAGCAACACACACTGTTCCAAGGCTGTATTTGATGGGGTCAGGCACGGGGTTGATGTTTAGTAGCACAGCCAAGCCTAGCAGCAAAGCAGACGTGAGTGCAGGAATATGCTGGCTGGATCGTTGAATCAGCAGAAAAGTAATGACGCCAATGAGGATAGAGGCGCTACGGGTGTCGCTTCTCCAATACACATTGTAATAATCAAGGTGTTGGGTGAAGGTGAGTAGGGCGCCGTTAAGCAAAAATAATACACAGATGGCAATGAGCGGTTTGATTGGGTCAAAGTTGTATTTTCGGGCCAAAAACGCAATAAATGCCAGCAGGATGTAGGTGTGCTCCTCGATGCAGAGTGACCAAATGTGATCTAAAACCGGGGTGTGGTTTGCGTAAATGCTGTAGTAGTTGTAGGTGAAGGTGAGCGTAGCCAACACACTTTGGTAATCCACATGCAGCGCGTTTTGTGATCGGCCAAAAATGAGCCACATTGCAATAATAAACACAAACAGTGCCGGCCAAACCCGGGAGATGCGTCGTTTAAAAAAACTGGGCAGCGGGGTGAGTTTGATAAACAAGATTTCGGCCATCAGCCTTCCGCTCAGCACAAAAAACATTTCAACGCCGAACCTACCGGCATTAAAACCATGCACATTTAGAAAATGTCCGGCAAGCACGGCTAAGATAGATAATCCTCGCCAGCCATCGAGGTAGGCATATCGCGTTACATTACCGCTGCTCATTCTTAAACCACTCCACTGCGCTTGAAAAGCTTTGCGCATATGTCATGAATGGAACTTGGGGCGCTATTTTTTGCGCGTCGAGAAAAATCTGTTGTTTGAACAGCCGCACCAACGAAGGCGGTAGGGGCTCAGGCAAACGCTTTGCCAGGCCGCGCTGGCCAGCTTTTGAAAGCAGTTTTTCGGAGATTTTAATCGCCGGGCTGAACGCTTTTGAATCGAGCTTGAGTTGTAAAGGGTGAATCCGTTTAACCGGGGTGGCGCCAATGGCTTGCGCTAAGTCGATAAAGTATTGGTTCCAGCGTGGACTGTCAGGCGCTGCGAGGTTGTAATGTTGAATGTCGCCAGCATTTAGGGGCAGTTGCAGCCCAAAATGAATCGCTTTAACCACGTCATCTACGTGCACCAGATTGCTCCAGCCATCCCCAGCACTGCCTAGGTCACCTAGCCTAAAGCTGTTGAGCAGATTGGCGATACGTTCTACCCACTGCACGCTACCCGGCCCATGAATGCAGCCTGGTCGAAACACGACCACTTTGCCGCCGGCTTGTGCGTAGGCTTGCATGTGTTGCTCGGCCTCGCATTTGGCAGCTGCATACCAGTTGTAAGTGGGGTCAAATGGCGAAGTCTCGGTGATGATGCCTTCACTGGCGCCATACACTGACATCGTACTTAAATGCACAATGGTCGGCTTGCCCGCAGCCAATGCAGCTTCGGCCAAAATTTTGGCACCTTGGCCGATGCCGTCTTTACTCCCGGCGACACAATTCACCACTGCATCGACTTGTTTAAGCTGCGTAGTCAGATCAGCCAAATTCATGCTGTCTAAAATGACATGCCCCTCGATATTGCTGCGCATTCTGCCTCTGGATGCGGCAATCGAAGTGATGTTTGACTGTTGCAAGTGCGTGTGCAGCTGGCTGCCTACGTGGCCAGTGGCGCCAAGGATTAAGACTTTCATGCTTGCTTCCTTACGAGATAATTGAATGAGTAGGTTTGCCTGCCTGCAATGTTTCAGCAATGTGGTCTGCCAGGCGTAAGCTCATGGCGACAATGGTCAGGGTAGGGTTGGCCTGACTGCTGGTTGGAAACACAGACGCACTAGAAATATATAAGTTATCAATGTCGTGAATCTTACCGTTAGGGTCTACCACTGATGTTTCCGGCTGCGTGCCCATTCTGGTTGTCCCGATGTGATGGCCACCGTAGGCACCAAATCGGGTCAGATCTTCTTCGAGTTGATCATCGTTAAATTCAAAGGTGGCTAGCCCACTTTGATTGATTTCTTGTACAAACAAGCGCAATGAGCGACGCACAGATTCAATGTCTTCTGGCAGGTATTGCCAATCCACCTTCACTTTGCGCATGCCTAAGGCATCCTTATCCTCAATTAAGGTCACGCGACTATTAGGGTTTGGGTATTGTTCACTGTGGATTTCAAAGGTGAATTGATTGCTTTTGTTGCTTAAAATAACCGAAGGGAACTTGCGTTTTGCCAGCGTCCGCTTGGTAATCCAGTGATATAAAAACTTAACAGTATCAATGGGATCAAGAATAATGTTTGCAAAATGCTTTAAGTAGATACCGAGGCTAGACTGTCCATCTTTCAACCGCTTGCCGTATTCATAACTGATGAAGTTTTTGGCCAAAAACAATCCAGACAACACGCCGATTTTGTGTGACGGATCAACGATTTTAGGAAAGTGTAATCGAGCCACCATATTGCCCGCCTGAATGCTTTTTTGCGTGTCTGCTGTTAACGCAAACCGACGACGGCAATAAATGCCCTCAGGGGAGACTTCATAGCCATGTCTGACCTTGGTGGGTGGGCCAAAAACGGTTAATTTACCCAGATTGCCGGCGATATGGCACTGGTAGTAGCGACCGACTAAATCGTGCGCATTGCCAATGCCGTTTGGGCAAACGTCATTTGAGGCCAGCAACAGTCTAGTGGTCTCAATCCCCCCAGTGGCCAGCACGACTTTTTTGGCATGCACTGTGGCTTTGATGCCTTCAAGGCTGGCGATATCCAGTTGTTGCACATGATCACCGGTTGGATTCAATTGAATGCCGGTGCAATTGGCGCCCAGTAACACCTCAACATCCTCAGCCAGCACCAAACGCTGCTTGTAACGGTCACCCACATTGGTCGGACAGGAAAAACGTTCTAAATTATTGGTTTTGAGAATTTCAGACTGAAAGCCTTGAATCGCGGCTTGCTTTACGGGGTCAAACACTTTGTCGGCATCATATTCATAGACGCCCGCTTCAAGTAGCCAATTGGCCGTTTGGTAGTAGGGGGCAAGGTCTTCATAACTAATTGGCCAGCCACTCAATGGCACATAGTCCCGTTGCTCAAAGTCAATCGGGTCAAATGGCATGCAACGGCCACCCCAGATGGTGGTCGAGCCGCCAAATCTGCGCTGACGATATTTATCGGGTGGGCTGTGCAGTTTTTCGTCTGCCACTTCACCCGCATATAACTCCTGTGTCTTTTCATCTGCAAACTCAAAGCCTGACTCTAACAGCAATATTTTCAAGCCGCGGCCTGAAAGTGATAACGCCAGTGATATGCCTGCTGCGCCTGCACCGACGATGCAGATGTCGGCTGCTATGGTTGAACCTGTGCTACGTTTATTTAGATTGCTAATCATATTTTTGTTAAATCACTTAAAAAAATTCATAAATAAGCGTTATTATTGAACTTGTAGATGAGGTGCAAGCAGTGGCGTCGCTTATTAAATATAGGTCAAACGTCTTATATCGCATAATCCTGATGGGTTATACCATATCACACAGGTTCTTTTTTTATTCACCTGTGACTGAAAAAATAACCATAAATATTTTACGTAATTCTACGTAATTGTTCACAAACACCATTAACCTGTTGGGTCTCAAGCTGTTTATGTCAAATACCATAGAAATGTTTGGAATCACCATTCACAAGTTTTCAATGAATGGTGCGTTGGATGTGATACAAGAATGGCTGCAATTTGGCGATAACGACTGTAAATTTGTCGTCACCCCCAATGTTGATCACGTTGTGCAACTTGAAAAAAATGCCGCATTGAAGCAAGCTTATGACCACGCTGCCATGGTGGTTGCCGATGGTAAGCCGGTGGTATTGGCCTCTAACCTTCTAGGTAAACCGTTGCCTGAGACCATTCCTGGTAGTGATTTAGTGCCTAATATTTTCGAACGTTTTCAGCAAAAAAACCTTCCTCTGAAAGTTTATCTGCTTGGTGCCATGCCTGGCGTAGGCGAGGTGGCTGCGGCCAACATTCAGGCGCAATGGCCGATGGTGAAAGTGGTCGGCATCTTGAGCCCTGACTTTGGTTTTGAAAAAGACAGTGACTACTGTGATCGTATCTGCCAGTCGGTCGCTGATGCTAACGCCGATTTGTTGGTGATTGGCTTAGGCGCGCCCAAGCAAGAAATCTGGGTAGATAAATATGCCCACAAACTGCCCGTGAAAGTCGCGTTGTGCGTAGGGGCAACCATTGATTTTCTGGCGGGCAACAAACCCAGAGCCCCCATGTGGATGCGTAAGGTTGGTTTGGAGTGGCTGCACAGAATGTGTTCAGAGCCCAAACGGCTGATGAAGCGATATTTAGTGGGTGCGGTGATTTTCCCCCAATTGTTTATACGTGAGTGGTTAAAAAAATAATTAAAGCCGCCACACAAGAATTTAGTTTAGAAAAGTCGAAGGAGCCACTGTGAAGATTGCAATTGCGGGTACTGGTTATGTGGGTTTGTCATTGGCCGTGTTATTGGCGCAAAAAAATGAAGTCGTTGCGCTGGACATTGTGCCGGAAAAAGTGGCCTTGTTAAATCAAAAGAAATCACCGATTGTAGATCGTGAAATCGAAGATTTTTTGGCTAACAAACAGTTAAATTTTAAAGCCACCACAGATAAAAACGAAGCCTATCAAAACGCTGAGTTTGTGGTGATTGCCACCCCGACCGATTACGATGCCGAAACGAATTACTTCAACACCAAGTCGGTGGAGGCAGTGATTAAAGATGTCATGGCGATTAACCCACAGGCTGTGATGGTGATTAAATCGACGATTCCGGTTGGCTACACCGAAAAGATCCGTGCAGACCTGCATTGCGATAACCTGATTTTCTCCCCTGAGTTTTTACGCGAAGGCAAAGCGCTTTACGATAACTTGTATCCTTCTCGGATTGTGGTTGGTGAGGTGTCAGAGCGTGCGCAAAAATTTGCCAATCTGCTCAAAGACAACTGCCTGAAACCAGATGCGGCGATTTTACTGACCAACAGTTCAGAAGCTGAGGCCATCAAGTTATTTGCCAATACGTTTTTAGCGATGCGCGTGGCCTACTTTAACGAGTTAGATACCTATGCCGAGACCCATGGCCTCAATACGCGTCAGATTATTGAGGGCGTGTGTATGGACCCACGGATTGGCAATCACTACAACAATCCTTCGTTTGGCTATGGGGGCTATTGCCTGCCTAAAGATACCAAGCAATTGCTGGCAAACTACTCACAAGTGCCGCAAAACCTGATTAACGCGATTGTGGAGGCGAACACGACGCGTAAGGACTTTGTCGCGGACAGCATCATTAAAAAGAAACCCAAAGTGGTGGGTATTTATCGCTTGATCATGAAGGCGGGCTCGGACAACTTTAGAGCCTCTTCCATTCAGGGCATCATGAAACGGATCAAAGGCAAGGGTATCGAAGTGGTGGTGTATGAGCCCGTGCTTGAAGAGTCTGAGTTCTTTTATTCTAAAGTGATCAAAGATCTCGACCAGTTCAAACAAATGTCCGATGTCATCATTGCCAACCGCCAAGCCAAAGAATTGGCCGATGTGCTGGACAAGGTGTATACCCGCGATTTATTCGGTAGCGACTAATTTATTGGAAGACTCTATGCGCGTGTTGGTGGTAGGTGGTGCAGGCTATATTGGCTCACATATGGTGAAAATGCTATTGGGGGCTGGCCATGAGGTGATTACTTTGGATAATCTCTCAAGCGGACACCGTGATGCGGTGCTTGGGGGGACCTTTGTTGAAGGCGATTTAGCCGATGCTGCTTTCTTGCAAGGGGTGTTTGCGCAATATCAACCTGAGGCCGTGATGCATTTTGCGTCCTTTATTCAGGTGGGTGAATCTGTGCGTAAACCGGATATTTACTACCGTAACAATGTGACGAATACGCTCAATTTGCTGGATACCATGTTGCAGTTTAACGTGAAGAAGTTTATTTTTTCTTCTACTGCAGCAGTGTTTGGGGAGCCAGATTACGTACCTATTGATGAAGCGCATCCCAATCGTCCTTTAAATCCTTACGGACGCTCTAAGTGGATGATTGAGCAAGTGCTGGCGGATTATGACAAGGCATTCGACTTGCGCTCGGTGTGCTTACGTTATTTTAATGCGGCAGGCGCTGATCCCGAAGGGCAATTGGGTGAGCGTCATGATCCAGAAACGCATTTGATTCCACTGATTTTACAGGCAGCGTCTGGTCGCCGCGACAATATTCATGTGTTTGGGCGTGATTACGATACGCCAGACGGCACCTGTATCCGCGACTACATTCATATTGTTGATTTGTGTTCTGCCCATTTGGCGGCACTCGAATATTTGAACCAAGGCGGCGGCAGCGACCGTTTCAATCTGGGTAATGGCGCGGGATTTTCGGTGCAAGAGGTGATTGATGCGGTGCAGACGGTCTCTGGCAAGACAGTGACGGTTATTAACGCGGCAAGACGAGAAGGTGACCCGGCTCGATTGGTCGCCGATGCCAAGCGAGCAAAAGATATGCTGGCATGGCAGCCAGTGTATACAGACTTGAACACCATTGTGGCCCATGCATGGCAGTGGGAACTGAAGCAGTCAAATTAACGCATTCAAAATGTAGGCATAAGGTTGATAAAAATGAAAATTGTCCCAGTGATTCTTTCTGGTGGTTCTGGAACGCGGCTGTGGCCGCTGTCACGCGCAGTGTTGCCTAAGCAACTCCTGCCATTGGTGACTGAGAACACTATGTTGCAAGAGACTTTGACCAGGTTATCAAACTGGGCCGAGGTCGGAAACCCGATCGTTATTTGCGGCAATGACCATCGCTTTTTAGTCGCTGAACAATTACGCCAAGTGGATATTCACCCAGAGGCCATTGTGCTAGAGCCGGTGGCGCGAAATACCGCGCCAGCCATTGCAGCGGCAGCCATCGCTTTAAAGGACAAAGACGTATTGATGCTGGTGTTGCCAGCAGATCACGTGATCACCGATGTGGTGGCGTTTGAGGCGGCGGTGCGTCGCGCCAGCGTTGCGGCGGAGCAAGGAAAACTGGTGACGTTCGGCATCGCGCCAACGCACGCCGAGACTGGCTATGGTTATATTCAGTCTGGCGCAGGGTTGAGTGCTGCCGAAGGTTGTTTTGACGTGGCGCGATTTGTTGAAAAGCCAAACGCAGCGACTGCGCAACAATATCTGGATGCCGGCAATTTTTATTGGAATAGCGGCATGTTCTTGTTTAAACCTTCCGCGTTTTTGGCTGAGTTGCAGCAATATGCACCCGACATGGTCACCGCAGTGACCAATGCGGTGGAACACAGCTATAAGGATCTCGATTTTGTACGTTTGCAAGAATCTGCTTTTGCGGCATCGCCGTCAGATTCGATTGACTATGCCGTGATGGAGAAAACCAAACTGGCAGCCGTCGTGCCCGCCAGCATGGGCTGGAATGATGTTGGCTCTTGGACGGCATTAAAGGATGTGCAGCCCAATGACGCCGCAGGCAACGCAACCCGCGGTGATGTTTTTATGAAGGATGTGAAAAACACCTTGATTCGCGCGGAAGGTCGCTTTGTGGCTGCCGTAGGGGTTGAGGATTTATTGATTGTTGAAACGGCTGATGCGGTGTTGGTGGCCCATCGTGACTGTGCGCAGGATGTTAAAAACATTGTGGACCATCTGAAAGCCAGTGGCCGCACTGAGCATCAGGTGCACCCTCGCGTTTATCGTCCATGGGGTTGGTACGAGGGCATCGATGTAGGCGAACGTTTTCAAGTCAAACGCATTATGGTCAAGCCAGGTGAAAAACTCTCGCTACAAATGCACCATCATCGCGCCGAACATTGGGTGGTGGTCAGTGGCTCCGCCATGATTACGGTAGATAATGTCACCAAACTCTATACAGAAAACGAGTCGACATATATTCCTATCGGCTCTACGCATCGCCTTGAAAACCCCGGTAAATTGCCTTTGCATCTGATTGAGGTGCAATCTGGCAGTTATTTGGGTGAGGACGATATTGTGCGTTACGAAGATACTTATGGCCGCAACTAGCATGACCAATGTGAACGACTTGCGTGCTGTGATGCAGCAAAGTGGTGTTGCTTTCGGCACCAGCGGTGCGCGTGGCCTCGTCAGCGCAATGACCGACGAGGTGTGCGCAGCTTACACACAAGCATTTGTGGCGACGGTTAAACAAGGGTTTGATTTTAAACAAGTGGCGATTGCGACCGACCTACGCCCAAGTAGCGTCAGAATTGCGACTGCGTGTGCCCATCAATTGTCACAGATGGGGTTAGAAGTCATTTATTGTGGGGCGGTGCCTACCCCGGCACTGGCATTGTTTGCCCAGAGTCAGCGCATCCCTGGCATCATGGTCACCGGCAGTCATATTCCGTTTGACCGGAACGGCCTCAAGTTCTATCGGCCAGATGGAGAAATTACCAAGGCGGATGAAGCCGCGATGCTGGCCTGTCCATTGCAGCCGTTAGTTCATGCTGACGCAGCGTTGCTGCCTGAAAGCCCGTTGGCTAAAAACAACTATATTGAGCGCTATAAAGATTTACTGGGCGAGGGCGCGCTTTCAGGGTTCAAACTCGCCATTTACCAACATTCGAGTGTCGGCCGCGATTTGATGCCGCAACTCTTTAGCGAGCTAGGCGCTGAAGTCATTTGCCTAGAACGTTCAGATACCTTTGTGCCCATTGATACCGAAGCGGTGTCTGCTGAAGATACGCAAAAGGGCTTGGCTTGGGCAGCGCAACATCAAGTTGACGCCATCATCTCTACGGATGGCGATGGCGATCGCCCGCTAATGAGCGATGAAAAAGGTCAATGGTTGCGTGGGGATATTGTTGGCTTGCTGACGGCGCAGGCGTTAAAAATTACGCATTTAGCCGTGCCAGTGAGCTGTAATACAGCCATCGAGGCGAGCGGCTTATTTCAACATGTCTCTCGAACCCGTATTGGTTCACCGTACGTGATTGCCGAAATGGAGGCGCTGCAAAAAACTGGTGCCCAGAGTGTTGCCGGCTTTGAGGCGAATGGCGGCTTTTTGCTCGGCTCGACGGTGGCCGACCATCCTAGCTTGTTACCCTTGCCGACGCGGGATGCAGTATTGCCTGTTGTATGTTTATTGGCACAATCTAAACAACAACATAAACCATTGTCTGCCCTTGTTGCCGGGTTGCCACAACGCTATACCGCAAGCGATCGTCTGCAAAATGTGGCCACTGAAAAAAGCAAAGCATTGATTGAGGGCTGGTCTGTTGCACCTGCACAAATGTTAGCGGCCTTATCGCTGAATGAAACCGTCGCCACGGTGGATACCACCGATGGTTTGAGAGTGACTTGCCGATCAGGCAATATTATTCACTTACGGCCCTCAGGCAATGCACCAGAACTGCGGTGCTATGTCGAAACCGCCACAATGGCGACTTCAACACAGCTGGTGAAGTCGGTCCTTGAGCAGCTTGTGAAGATTTAATTCAAATCAAAAAATTACTAATCTTTACTAATTTAGTTCAATCATATTGGAGTTTGTCATATTTATGACAAATTCCTTTGCTATTTTCCTCTCACGCCCTGTAAAATGCATGCATCTAAATGGTGCATTACACGCACTAAGTCAAAAAAAGTGGTGCAAATCACTCATCTCTATGCATGTTGCTGGCTTATTTTGAATATAAATCATAATAAAATCAATGTATTGCAATAGTATTTGTAACTGGTCTGTTTTTTGCTAGTACATAATTAAATTACATAATTGATTGGTCATAATGGGCTATATAAAACGGCTCGAGTAGCGAATAAGATGATCAACAATTACTGTGTTGAGGAGAAACAAATGTTCAAAAGCTTATTAAAGAATTTATCTGTGATTGTGGTTGCTAGCTTGAGCTTAATGAGCCAAGCGGATGCAGCAAATTACGTATTTAACTTTGGTAACGTGGCTACTGTGGTGAATCGCGATGCTGATGTGTTAACAAACTTTGAATTCAACGATGTATTCGATCTTGATTTACAAGAGCCGGTCTCTTTATCAATACTGGTTGGCGAAGTTGAAGAGCCTACGTATAACATCATTGATGAAACGTTTAAATATGGCTTTTATGATGCTGAAGATAATTTGATCACATCACCGTTCAATTTGACGCCAGGCAAATACCAATTGAGGGTTTCCGGCACGGTAGATGGTTTCAGTGGTGGTCAATATTTTTTAAATGCCAATGTGGTGACGCCAGTACCTGAAGCGGATAAAGGCATCTTGCTGATGGTTGGTCTGTTGATGATCGGTTTGGTTTCATTGCGCAAAGCACACTAATTTTAAGTTGTAAATTTTTTTGTTAATTGTTAATCGAGGAGAAGATATGAAAGTATCTAATGTATTAGGTTCTATTGCATTCATTTCTGCCGTTAGTTTTTCAAGTCAAGCGTTTGCTACTACAAACGTCACTGACTTAGGTAATTTGAATGATGGTCCAGTCGCCAACCAATCTTTGTTGCAAGTGGGCGCATTCTTTTTGCCTGATTTGTATAAATTTGATTTGAGCGCAGACTCAACAGTGACTGTTGATTTTAAAGCTTTGTTGGGCATCAGTGCAGGCTCTAGCTTTAGCCTGTATGACAGCGCAGACACAGAGATCACTTCTTTCAGTATCCCATCATTGATTGCAAATGCAACCACAACATTCACATTCGTGGATTTGGCTGCCGGTGATGACTATGTGTTTAAATTTAACCCAGGCGCGTTCAATGTTACTTTGTCTAACAAACTGACTTTTACTGCCACTGAAACAGTGATTCCAGTACCAGAGCCAGAATCAAATGCACTGATGTTGGCAGGTTTGGGTATTATTGGTTTGATCGCTCGCAGAAAATTTGCTTAATTTTTTGCAGTAATAAAAAAAGCCGGTTGCTTCTGCAACCGGCTTTTTGTTTGATATCATCTTCAATTTATTGCAGATGATCTTTAATGCGTTGTGCTGCAGTAATTGTTTCTTCAGTGGGCGCCACAAGGGCCATTCGAATAAAGCCACTTCCAGGGTTGACGCCATGGGCTGTACGCGCCAAATAAGAACCGGGTAAAACCGTAATATGTAATTGTTCATATAACTGTTTAGCCACTGTTGTGTCGTCTTGTTGCGTAGGAATCCACAAGTAAAATGCGGCGTCAGGATGTTGTGTCTGCGGCCAAACGCGCTGCAACAGCGGCGTGACTGCATTAAATTTTTCTCGGTAGAGGGTGCGATTGTGCAGCACATGCGCTTCGTCGTTCCAGGCAACAATGCTGGCAGCTTGCACCGCAGGGTTCATCGCGCAGCCATGATAGGTGCGATATAGCGCAAATTTTTCCACAATCGCCGCATCTCCCGCAACAAAGCCTGAGCGCATGCCCGGCACGTTTGATCGTTTAGATAGCGAGCTAAACATGACGATGCGGGTGAAGTCGCGCCCCAGCAGGTGCGCAGCTTGCAATGCGCCAACCGGTGGCTTGCCCTCATCAAAATAGATTTCTGAATAGCATTCATCAGATGCCACCACAAACCCATATTGATCTGAGAGCGTAAACAGCGTGCGCCAAGCCTCTAGATCCATCACTTTGCCAGACGGATTGCCAGGGCTGCACACATACACCAACTGCGTGCGCTTTAAGACATCGACCGGAACCTGGGTGAGGTCCATGACAAACTCGTTGTCGGGGGTGGTGTTAATAAAGTAGGGTTCTGCCCCGGCTAAAAACGCCGCACCTTCATAAATTTGATAAAAAGGATTGGGGGAGATGACCACTGGCTTCTGTGATACTTGCGTATTAATCACGGCCTGCGCAAAAGCAAATAATGCCTCACGGCTACCATTAACTGGCAGAATCGCCCGTTCGATATTGAGTGCGGGGATTTGATAACGCCGTTGCAACCACTGATTGATCGCTTCACGCAGGGCAGGGATGCCGAGTGTGGTAGGATAGCTGGCTAAGCCACTTAAGTTGCTTGCCAGTGCATCAGAAATAATGCTGGGCGTGGCGTGCTTAGGTTCACCAATCGACAGATTGACAGGATTGAATGCTGGGTTAGGTGTGATGCCCTGAAACAGATCACGCAAGCGTTGAAACGGGTAAGGCTGCAGTAAATTTAAATTTGGATTCATAGGTGTGTATTATAAGTGAGCCTTTCTCATAAACAAGAAACTTCCCGGCAAAAATATTTAGCTTCTGCAGCCTTGATCTATGGTGCGCTTTGCTGGGGTGTGATCTGGTATCCCTACCGGTTACTCAATGACGTCGGTTTAGCCGGCGTGGAATCCAGTTTATTGAGTGATTGTCTCGCCTTACTCATCGGCGGCCTATTGTTTTGGCGCAGGTTCAAGCATGTGGTGAATGTGCCTGCTTCTGCCTATTGGCTGAGTCTAGTGGCGGGTTGGACCAATCTTGCTTATGTCCTAGCGATTATCGATGGCGAAGTCATGCGGGTGATGCTGTTATTTTATTTATCGCCTTTGTGGACTTTGTTATTGGCACGGGTGTGGTTGCATGAGCGTTGGCATCGGCCACAATTGTTGGCTATCGCGTTGTCATTGCTGGGCGCCGTGTTAATGCTGACTGATGGGCAGTGGATCTGGCCGTGGCCGCAATCGACTTCGGAGTGGCTGGCATTGTCCGCTGGCATCGGTTTTTCATTGACCAATGTCATTACGCGCTTTTCGACCCATTTGACGGTGGCTGCCAAGGGGATGTTGGTGTGGTTGGGCGTGTTTGGGTTGTCGTTGCTAGTGTTGTTATGGCAGGCTGGCACGGGGGCTTTTCACTTTGTCAGTAGTGGTGTGTTGACCCCACATGTCGGCTGGCTATTGTTGATCATTGCCTTCTTACTCGTATCCGCGACCTTGTTGGTGCAGTATGGGGTCACCAAAATGCCTGCGATTCAGGCTTCGGTGTTATTTATGACCGAACTGATTGTGGCGGGTGTTGCCGCTTATTTTCTAGCGAATGAAACGCTGTCTGTGATTGAGATGGCCGGGGGTTTTTGCATTATTGCCGCCGGCGTGTTGTCGGTCAGTGTGGGGGAATCAACGGAGTAGTTGCGTCAACGCCTGCTCAAGCTGCTGACAAAAGTCCTGCGGATCAAACAGCAGGCTTGACTGCGTTTTTAAGCGCGATTTCAGGGCGGCTAAGGTAGTCGGGTCATTCGCCAAAGCCACCGCTTTTGTTTCGAGCGCTGCCCAATCTGCACAAATACAATCTTGCATGCCGATACGACGTAGCAAACTGGCACTGACCCGCGCAGGGAACGTGTCGCCAGCCACCGTCAGTAGCGGAATCCCTTGCCATAAGGCGTCACTCGCAGTGGTGTGCGCATTGTAAGGCGCAGTATCCAACATGATATCTGCATGTTGTTGCCTGGCGATATGCTGATCTATGGGCTTTCGGGGTGCGAAGATGAGTCTGCTTATGTCAATACCAGCCGCTTGTGCCTGTTGTTGCAAATGGCGCGTAGCCCATGCATTGCATTGCAACAACCACAACACGCTACCCGGCACCTGCTGCAAAATACGCATCCAGCTTGCAAACACGCTTGGGGTGATTTTAAAACTCTGATTCAAACAGCAAAAAACGAAGCCTTGGCTTGGCAGATCATGATCGATGCGTGTGCCTGCATCTGCCATTGGGCGCTGCGCATTATTCGGCTGATAGCAGGGCAGTACGATGGGCCGCTCGGCCAAGGTCAGCGTATTGAGCGTTTCGTCGACGATGATCGCATCAAATAGGGGTTGACCCCGTAAATAGCCCATGCTGCCAGGATAGCCTAGCCAGTTGATATGTTGCCTTGCTGGCCGATAAGCCGCGATGCCACTGCGGCTGTGTTGGGTATAGCCAGTCAAGTCGATCAAAATATCGATATCTGCATCCCGCATGTGTTGGGCGACGTCTGCGTCGCTCATGGCCACAATGTCTAGCCAATGATTCGCAGCGGTGTAAAACGCTTGTCTCTGGGCGGAGTGATCATCTTGGCTGTTGCTGTATAAAAATATTTCAAAGCGTTGACGGTCATGCGCCGCAATCACCTCGGTGACTAAATAGGCTAATGGATGTTGCCGAAAGTCAGACGACACATAGGCGAGCTTGATGGGCCTGTACGCGGGCTTTGCTGTCGGCGCGGGTAGCGCTTGAATATGCCCATAATGCTGTGCAGCCCAGGCACTGGCACACGCTTGTTGTTCTGTGTCCGTCGTGCCCGGCATCGCGAGAAAAGCAAACGGTGGAATTTTTGCGTTTGCGCCCTTGTTGAGCGCGCTGCGCACCGCTGTGATGGCGGCATCTAAACCCTGCCAGTCTGCCATATGCTGCTTTTGGTGAATCCAATGCACCTTGGCGTGTAGCAACTGTGGGTCTAGCGCGAGGGCACGCGCATAGGCGTTCACCGCTAAATCTAGGTGGCCCAATTGTCGATAGGCATTGCCTAGATTGTTATGGCACTCAGCATCGTCTGGCGTGAATTGGATTGCGCGCTGATAATGCTTGACGGCGAGTGCGTGTTCACCTAATTTTTGCAAGCTGTTTGCTAGGTTAAAGTGCACATCTGCCTGCTGCTCGTCTTGCGCCAACGAGCGTTTGAAATAATCGGCAGCGATGTTTTCTTGGCCACGCAGACTGGCTACATTGCCAAGTTGCATCAGTATTTGCGGATGCTCTGGTGCCCATTTTAACGCTTGCTGAAACGCCTGTTCTGCGGGCTTGGCTTCTTTGAGGGCTAAATACTGTCGGCCTAACTCATAGTAGAGTTCAGGGTCTTGCGGCCGCGAAAATAACTGGCGTTTTAATTGTTCGATAACTGAGGTCATGCTGATGGCGCGTGATCAAACGGGTTGACTAAAGCTTTCCAGCCCAGTTGCTTAAAAAGATGCCTTTGAGGGTGCAAGCCCGCCCAAAAGGTATCTTCTGTCAATGCAGGCAACGTGATACCAAAGTCTGCACATAAGCGTTGCGCGAGCATCGCTGCGCAAAATGGCGCGGTCATCAAGCCTTTGCTGCCATGCGCCACGTGCACATAGAGGCCTTGTGGCGCTGGTAACGCTGCAAAGTCGGTCAGTGGTGGCGTTTGCGGCAATGCTGTGAGATTCAGCACCGGGCCCACATACGGTAAATAATCGGGAGAGCCACAGCGTAACGCCGCGCGCGCGTGCTTCATCGCTGCATCGTGAGTGGTGTCGAATTGCGGGCTCAAACGACTAACCATATCCAGATTACTTAGGTGATCGGCCTGACGAATATCGGTATCCGAATCGCCCGGGGCAAAGGTGGCTCCCATGGCATGCATCCCCTCAGCGGCCGGCGTCAGGTAACCATCGCCGCACAAAATCACTTTCAGTGACGCCATCTCAGGCTGCGCAGGGATCATCCCCATCTGGCCACGCACTGGGTTCAACCACATCCCACTGTTTGGTATTAAGTTGGCCGCCTCTGCCGCATTACACACCACCACTGCCGCAAAGGCCTGACTGACCTCGCCGCCTTGCATGGTTAACTGCCAGCCTTGCGCGTGCGCTGTCAGCGCAGCAATCTCATGTTGTGGGTGCCATTGAATATTAGGATGCCGCATCATCTGCGCGCAAGCGACAGTAGGATTCACCCAAGCGCCTTCGGCAAAGTATAAGCAATCATGCGCAATGCGCACGCCGGCCTGCGCACTGGCTTGTTCCGCGGTGAGCGATTGTAGCAAACCCAAGTGGGCATAACGGTCGCCAACTTTTTGTACCCGTTTACGCTCACGTGGACTTGCGCCCATTTGTAATAAACCGCAGGTTTGAAAAGCGTCACGACCTAACCCGAGATTTGCATAATGGCGCAAAATAAAACTGTAGCTGCGCCAAGCCAGTTGGTCATTCAGTGGTTTTTCGGCGTTGAGTCTGGGATACAACATGCCTTTGGGGTTGCCCGAAGCGCCGGTAGCGATTTGCTCGGCCCGATCAAACACATGAACCTCGCAGCCCAGTTTAGCCAGAAACCAAGCGGTGCTGCAACCGGCGATACCTGCGCCTATAATCGCGACTTTAGGCATGGCGGGTGGCCTAACGTCTTGGGCGGCTGCCGGCCAATGGCCACACAACATTTCACGTTTTTTGCCATAACCTGGCACCTTTTGTACCTGAAACCCGACGGCTTGCAAGCCACGTTTAACTAAGCCAGCACTGGTAAACGTGGCAAATGTGCTGTTGGGTCGCGAGCATCGCGCCATGCATTCAAACAATGCGGGCTGCCAAATTTGCGGATTTTTGGACGGCGCAAACCCATCTAAAAACCAAGCATCAGCCACCAACTTGAGTTGCGGCAACACCGTTGCACTATCACCGATATATAAGGTCAGGCTAGCAGAGTATTCAGGCAGCTCAAGCTGGTTAATCCCGGGCTGCAATAGGCGATATTGTCGACATAAAGCCTCACTCACGGCAGCCAGCGCTGGAAAGTGTTGATGGGCGGCTTGCAGGTCTTGCGGGGTAAATGGCGCGATTTCTATGCTGACGAAATGCAGATGCGCCTGTGCTGGCGCGGTTTCTCGCCATAATTGCAGGGCGGCTAAAAAGTTGAGGCCACTGCCAAAGCCTGTTTCTACAATGACAAAGTGGCTGGGTTGGTCGCTAGGCAATTGTTGCCAGCGTGTGTGCAGTTGATTGTGTGCTAAAAAGACATGACGTGTTTCAGCCAGCCCATGTTGGGGATGATCCGGGCTGACTGAAAAATAAACATCATCAAATTGTGTAGAGTAGGGTAGGCCGTTGCGCCACTCTAAAACTGCGTGCGTACTCATAGGCTGGCAAGTGTATCACGTGGTAGGTGGCCATTACACCCGCTTGAGCGCGCGATATTCTGGTTTGGCCAGCAGCAGGTGTACATCCCCAAGCGCGCATTCCGCAAAGCCACCCTCGCAATAACTGAGATAAAAATCCCACATGCGAATAAACGCTTCGCTGTAGCCTAGTTGACGCACTGCATCCAATTGCGCAAAAAAGTTTTCGCGCCATAAGCGTAAGGTGGTCGCATAGTCTAAACCGATGTCTTGCAAATCTACCAGTCGTAAATCACTGGCATTGGTGATGCTGGTGAGCATGGCTGTATTCGAGGGAATATTCGACCCCGGAAAAATATAGCGCTGAATAAAGTCGACAGAGCGAATCGCACTCTCATAGCGCTGGTCGGCAATGGTAATGGCTTGTATCAAAGCCACGCCGTCTGGCTTGAGTAGCTGGCTCACCTTGTTAAAGTAGGTGTCATAATATTGATGGCCTACCGCCTCAATCATTTCAATCGATACTAACTTGTCAAACTGGCCTTGCAAGTGACGATAATCGTGCTTGAGCAAAGTGATCTGATCTTGCAGCCCTTCCGCCAGTATCCGGCTTTGTGCCAGTAGATATTGCTGCTCAGAAATAGTGGTAGTGGTGACATGGCAGCCATAATGTTTGGCGGCATAGATCGCAAAGCCGCCCCAGCCAGTGCCAATTTCTAACACATGGTCGGTGGGGACCAGCTGCAACTTGTCACAAATGACTTGCAATTTTCGCTCAGAGGCGGCTTGCAAGGTTGCGGTGTCCTCGTCAAACATAGCTGACGAATACATCATGGTCGGATCGAGGAATAATTGAAACAAATCATTGCCAAGATCATAATGCGCAGCAATATTTTTCTGGCTGCCTGCTTCGCTGTTACTGTTTAACCAATGGAAGACTTTGAGTAAGGGTTTGGTGAACCATTGATAACCGCCTTCCAAGGTATCCATTACAGACTGATTTAATACCATCAAACGAACGACGTTAGTCAGCGTATCGGCCTGCCAATAACCGAGCATATAAGCCTCACCGGCACCGATGCTGCCACCGAAGGCAATCTCGCCGTAAAAGCGTGGGTCATGCACGGTAATAGTCGCCTGTAAGTCACCTGCATCAAGGCGACCAAATACATGACGTTCACTGCCATCGATCAGAATCAATTGCCCTTTGCGTAATCCAGACAAACGACTGAGCACCTGCGATTTTGCCAGCTTGGCTACCCACTTAGCCCGACTTTTTGGCTTGAGTGGCTTCGTCAGGGTATCCGTGGTCACGGGAAGGGGGGAGGGGGCTATCGTCAAGATTCATCTCCGCGGTTGGCAGGCTGCTCAGGATGTGGGTAAAAAGGAATTCTTTTGAGCCACAGGCGTAGGGCTTGCCAATAAATAGACAGAATGACTTTCAGTGTCATCCATGGGTAATTGAGTAACATACGGTTCAGCGCGCTGGCCTGCCAGGGTTGCCGTTGCATTTTTAACGTGGCAAAAAACATTGCCTGCTCCTGCTGCCAGTTTTGCATATGCACATTGAGCTCCTGCCCCGGCGTGGAGAACTGCCACTGGTAATCTATTTGCATGGGCATAAAAGGCGAGACATGAAAGTCTTTTTTTAACTTAAACAGCAAAGAATCATCTTTCACTGCGTGTACGTAAGCAAAACGTTCTTTCCAAGGCGTATTGGTGATGTGGCTGATAATGGCTTGCAATTGGCCAGCTTCATTGTGGCAATAGTAAAAACTGACTGGGTTAAAACACACCCCCCAGTAGCGACAGTGGGTCAACAACCCGATGCGACCCAGCGGGCGCTGCCCGGTTTCTTGCTCAACGAGGTCACGTACACAACTATCCAGCGACTTTTCAGGCGGGCCCAGATAATCTTTGCGTCTGAAGTATGCCAGATTGGGCGTCAGAAATGACCAGAACGTATTGCCCTTAAAAAGGGTGGGCAGCTCAGCCAAATCGATGTAAAGCATGAATAGCTGATAGCGAAAGCCATGCAGTTTGGGTTGCAAGCGTTGATGACTCACCCAACCCGTGTAAATCGCACTGTGTAATGCCTGTGGGTTACTGGAGGTCATGCAGTGGCCGCCTCAAAGTGTTGTATGGCGGCTAGAGCGCTCACAACACCATCTTCGTGAAAGCCATTACGCCAATACGCGCCAGCGTAAGCGGTGCGATTTGCGCCACTGATGTCGGCATGCCGGGCTTGTGCAGCTGCGCCAGCCAAGGTGTACAACGGATGACGATAATGCAATTTTTTGATCACTTTGGCCGGGTCGATGGCCTCTGTGTAATTGAGGGTGACCAGCAATGGCTCCGTCGAGCGAATGCCCTGCAGAATATTCATGTTGTAGGTCACTTGTACCTTGCCACTCGGTTTGGCCGTGACATGATAGTTCCATGCCGCCCAAGCCAATGGACGTTTGGGCATTAACTTGGCATCGGTATGCAGGTACACCGTATTGTCCTGATAAGGAATGGCAGACAACACTTCACGCTCGGCGGCGGTGGCTTCTGCACCCAGGATCTGCAATGCCTCATCACTGTGACAGGCAAAAAATACATAATCAAAGGTGTGTGTGTTGCCGTGATTGGTGGTGATGTTTACGCCTTGCGCATGACGCACCACTGCGGTGACCGATGTCCCCAGCTGGACCCGATCGCGGTAACCGGCAGAAATTTTATCCAGATAACGCGCCGAACCACCGACAATCGTGCGCCATTGCGGGCGTTGGTCTATGCTGAGCATGCCATGATGATGAAAAAAACGGACGAAAAAGCGGGCTGGGAACTGCAACATTTGTTCAGCATCTGTGGACCAGATGGCGGCACCCATTGGCACGATGTAGTCGCGAATAAATTGCGCAGAATAGCCATGCAGCTGCAAATATTCACCAAGCGGCATCTCGTTACCAGGCGCTAACAATGCCAGCGATTGTTTGTTGAAGCGTAAAATGTCTTTCACCATGCGGTAAAAGCTCAGAGAGAACAAATTGCGGCGTTGGGCAAATAAGCTGTTCAGGGTGGTGCCGTTGTATTCGAGGCCACTGGTTTCATTGCGCACACTAAAGCTCATGGCGCTGTCACGCCACTCGACCTGGTTTTCGCGAAGGATCCGTTCAAACTCTGGGTAGGTTTTGTCGTTGAATACGATAAATCCAGTGTCGACGCTGTGTTGTTGACCACCC